>JBKBUD010000382.1:0-1686 GCA_046290865.1 Novosphingobium sp.
CTGCACGCCGGCCATGGCGGCATCGCTTGAAGAGCCCGCAGACATTCTCGACTTGCCAAAGGTCATTGATGGCCGGGCGATGTTCACCTGGGATGTCTGGCTTTCCGCCGTGGGTCTCGAAGGGGCGGAGATCAAGGCCCGCCACACCTTCAGCGAAGCCTCGCTCTGCCTCGATGCCGCAATTGCCGGGCAGGGGGTGATGCTCGCCTGGCAGACGATCGCCTCCCATCAGCTGCAGCACGGCCAGCTCGTTGCACCCTTCGGTCCGGCGGTAAGGACCGGCTTCGGCCACTACTTCGTGACGGCAGAAAATGCGCGGCGGTCGGAGAAAGTGGAAAAGTTCAAGCGCTGGCTGAAGCGCGAGATCGAGGACGACATGGAGCGGCTCGCAAAAGCCGCCCCCGTGTTCGCGTAAGGCGCGCCGCGCGCGATCAGCCCGCCGCGTTGTAAGCCGCAATCGCCGCCATGTTGACGATGTCGCTGTCCTTGGCGCCCATCTGCGCGATCTGCACGGACTTTTCGAGACCGATGAGCAGCGGCCCCATGACGGTCAGCCCGCCCAGTTCCTGCAGCATCTTCGTCGAGATCGCCGCCGAGTGGATGGCCGGCATGACCAAGACGTTCGCCGTCCCCGAGAGGCGGCAGAACGGATACTGCTCCATCCGATGGCTGTTCAGTGCCACATCCGCCCCCATTTCCCCGTCATATTCGAAGGAAACACCGCGCCGGTCGAGGATCTTCACGGCCTCGCGCACGCGCTCGGAGCGCTCGCCGGTCGGATGGCCGAAGGTCGAATACGCAAGCAACGCGACGCGCGGCTCAAGCCCCAGTCGATGGGCGACACCGGCAGCCTCTTCTGCGATGTCGGCGAGTTCGTCCGCTGTCGGCATGTCGTGCACCGCGGTGTCCGCCACCACGATCGTCCGCCCGCGGGCGAGCGCCAGCGACACGCCGATGACACGATGCCCCGGCGCCGTGTCGATGCAGCGGCGCACGTCCTCGAGCGCTGTCGAGTAGTTGCGCGTCGTGCCGGTCACCATGGCATCGGCATCGCCGAGTGCCACCATGCAGGCGGCAAAGTGGTTGCGATCCGTGTTGATGAGTCGCTGCGCATCACGATGCAGGTAGCCCTTCCGCTGCAGGCGGGCATAGAGATATTCGGTATACGCATCGACGCGGGTCGACATGCGCGCATTGACCACCTCGATGCCGGGGCGGTCGAGATCGATCCCAGCCCGCTCGGCAGTCGCCTTCAGCGGCTCGTCACGGCCGAGCAGGATTGCTGTGCCGAGCCCCTGATTGGCAAACGAGATCGCCGCGCGCATCACCTGCTCCTCTTCGCCCTCGGCAAAGACGACACGCTTCGGATGGCTGCGCACATGCTCGTAGATCCGCTGTGTGGCCGCCGCGATCGGGTCGCGGCGGGCCGAAAGCTCGTGCGCATAGGCGCCGAGATCCTCGATTTCCTTTCGCGCGACACCGCTTTCCATGGCAGCCTTCGCCACAGCGACCGGGATTGCCGAGATGAGGCGCGGATCGAAAGGCACGGGGATGATGTATTGCGGCCCGAAGCGCGGGCGCTGGCCCTGATAGGCCGCCGCCACGTCGTCTGGAACGTCTTCGCGCGCCAGATTGGCCAGCGCTTCCGCTGCCGCGATCTTCATCGCATCATTGATCTGGCTGGCG
>JBKBUD010000383.1:0-1685 GCA_046290865.1 Novosphingobium sp.
CAGACTTCGAGAAGCTGCTGGCCGATGCCTATGCGATGGACGGGGCTGCCGCCGCCGTGGCGGGCGACATGGGTATCGCGGGCGACAGTCTCGATCCTCTGGCGCTCGGCCTGCCCACCGCCGAGGACCTGCTCGACAGTGCCGACGATGCCCCTGCCATCCGCCTGATCAATGGCCTGATCGCCGAGAGCCTGCGGCAGGGCGTCTCGGACATCCACATCGAACCGTACGAGACGGCGCTGGTCGTGCGCATGCGCGTCGACGGCGTGCTGACCGAGAAGCTGCGCATGCCGCCGCATGTAGCCCCGGTGCTGGTCAGCCGCATCAAGGTCATGGCGCGGCTCGACATCGCCGAACGCCGCGTGCCGCAGGACGGGCGCATTTCCTTGAGCCTTGGCGGCAAGCTGGTCGACGTGCGCGTCTCCACCTTGCCCAACCGCGCGGGGGAACGTGTGGTGATGCGCCTGCTCGACAAGGACAACGCGGGGCTTGATCTCGCCCATCTCGGCCTCGATGCCATGGCCGAGGACACGCTGCGCCGTGCTCTTGCCGAACCCAACGGCATCGTCCTCGTCACCGGCCCCACCGGTTCGGGAAAGACCACCACGCTCTATGCAGCCTTGCGAGGGCTGAACGATGGACAGCGCAACATCCTGACTGTGGAAGACCCTGTGGAATACGCTGTGGATGGCGTTGGCCAGACGCAAGTCAATTCCAAGGTCGGTCTGACCTTCGCCGCGGGGTTGCGCGCGATCCTGCGTCAGGACCCCGACGTCGTGATGGTCGGCGAAATCCGCGACCGCGAGACCGCCGACATCGCCGTGCAGGCCTCGCTCACCGGCCACCTCGTGCTCTCGACGGTTCACACCAACGATGCTGCAGGCGCCGTCACCCGCATGCGCGATATGGGCGTCGAACCATTCCTGCTCGCCTCCACCTTGCGCGCGGTCATCGCCCAGCGCCTGGTTCGCCGGCTCTGCCCGCATTGTCGTGAAGAGCGCGCGCTTGATCCGGGCATGGCTGAGCTACTGGGCATGAAGGCGGGGCGTCTGGTCCATTCCGCCAAGGGCTGCAGCGCATGCGGGCAGACGGGCTATCAGGGCCGCGTCGGCGTGTTCGAGGCGCTGCGGGTGGACGACGCCATCCGCCAGATGATTCACGACAACGCGGATGAAGCGGCCATCGCCCGGCACGCATTCGCGGAATCCCCGACGCTGGCCAAGGCCGTGCGCCGCATGGTCAAGGACGGCACCACCAGCCCTGAGGAAGCCGCACGCATCATGCGGCGGGATGGCTGATGGCGCGCTTTGCCTATCACGTGATCGACCCGAAGGGGGCTGAACGCCGCGGCGCGATCGAAGCCGTCAGCGAAGCGGCAGCGCGCGACAAGCTCGTCGCGCGTGAATGGTTCGTCGTCAGCATAAGCGCCGATGCCGCCGCCTCTGCCCGCCGCGCCGCCACCAGCACCACCGGCCTTGCGCTCTTCGCCACAAAGCTTTCGGCCAAGCAGCTTGCCCTGTTCACCCGCCAGTTGTCCTCGCTGATGGTCGTCAGCCCGCTCGAGGAAACCCTGCGCACGATCGCGCGCCAGACCGAGAAGCCCAAGGCGCAGGCCATCCTGTCGAACGTCCACGCCGGCATCGTCGAGGGCCTGCCCTTGGCCGAGGCGATGCGCCGCGAGGAGC
>JBKBUD010000065.1:0-11999 GCA_046290865.1 Novosphingobium sp.
CGCGCGCCGACGACCTCGGCAACCGACGCGAACAGCACGTCGACGCTGGGCTGGTGGCCGGAGACCGGCGGTCCGCTGCGCAGCTTGGCATGATAGCTGGTGCTGCCCCCGAGCGAGAGGTGACGCTCGTCGCCGGGAGCGATGTAGACGTGCCCGTCCTTGAGCGGCATGTCCGGTTCGGCGACGAGAATGCGCGGCGGGCATGACTGGTCGAGCGTCCGGGCCACGGCAGGGGCAAAGCGGGCGTTGATGTGCTGGACGATCACGGTCGGCGGACAGTCCGCCGGGAAGCCTGCGAGCACTGTCTGGAGCGCCTCGACCCCGCCGGTGGACGAACCGATGGCGATCAGCGCGGGGCGGTCGGCCAGCAGGCTGCGCGCTTCGCTGGCAACGTTGCTGGCGGGACGGTTGACCGGGCGCTCGACCTGCTGTCGGGCCTGCGGCGGGCGGGCGGAGAACTGGACCTTGGCGGCCTCTCGGATCATCTGGGCGAGCTTGCCGGCATCGTCGAGGCCCACGCCGCCACCCGACTTGGCATAGCAATCGACCGCGCCCAGAGCGAGCGCACGCGCCGTCATCTCGTTGCCCTGTTGGGTCGAGCCGGATACGATGATCACCGGGGTCGGGCGCAGCTCCATGATCTTGGCGAGGAAATCGAGGCCGTTCATGCCGGGCATCTCGATGTCGAGCGTGACTACGTCGGGGTCCAGCTCGCGGATCATCTGGCGGCCCTCGGCGGCATTGGCGGCGGCGGCCACGACTTCGATGTCGGGCTCCTTGCTCAGCCGGTTGGTGAGGATCGCGCGCATGGTTGGCGAATCCTCGACGATAACGACGCGAATGGTCATGCGGCCCTCTTGCGGTAGATGGTGGGACCCTGGGTGGTGAGCAGATCGAGCGCCGGGCCGGTCACGCGTTCGGAGTGGCCGATGTAGAGCCAGCCTCCGGGCGCGAGCTTTTCGGCAAAGCGCGCGACTAGGCGCTCCTTGGTCGGGCCGTCGAAATAGATCATCACGTTGCGGCAGAAGATCGTGTCGAACTGTCCCTGCATCGGCCAGTCGCCAAGCAGGTTGAGAATGCGGAAGCGCGCAATCTGCTGGACCTCGGGGGCAATCACGGTCTCCTCGCCCGACCCGCGCGTCCAGGCCCGGCGAAGCGGTTCCGGCACGGGCTTCAGGTCGTCGCTGCGATATGTCGCGGCGCGGGCCTTGGTCACCGCATGGGTGGCAAGGTCGCTGGCGAGCAGGCGCAGGTCCTTGCGGGCGATGGCGTTGCCTTCCGAGGTATCGTCGCCGAGCAGGGTCATCAGCAGCGACCAGGTTTCCTCGCCGCTGGAGCATCCCGCCGACCACAGGCGGACCTTGCCGCCGCGCTTGAGCCGGTCGAGGTAGCCGGGGCGGACTTCGCGGGCGAAATGCTCGAAGTGGTGGGCCTCGCGATAGAAGAAGGTGTGGTTGGTGGTGAGAGCGCAGATGGCCCTCTGGCGTTCTGCCGTGTCCTCGCGGATGCGCATGACATAGGCGCCGAAGGTGGCGCAGCCGGATTCGCGGACCAGCGGGGCAATGCGCGAATACACGAGCATGGCCTTGCCGGCCGACAGGACGATGCCTGCATCGGCATGGGCAATCTCGGCAATCGCGCGGAAGTCTGCTTCGTCGAACACGCCGGGGCTGACTCCGGGCATCGAGGCATCGAGGGCGTCCATCAGGCTCATGCGGCCTCGGCCAGTGCGTTGGCAGCCGAACCTGCGGAAGCAAGGCTGCGCGAGACGAGGCTGTCGACATCGACGATCAGCGCGACCCGGCCGTCGCCCAGGATGGTCGCGCCGGCGACGCCCTCGACCGAGCGATAGTGGGTGTCGAGGCTCTTGATCACGACCTGGCGCTGGTCGCAGATCGCATCGACCATCAGCGCGGCGCGGCCTGCGCCTTCGGTTTCGACCACGATCAGCACGGCTTCGCGCGGATCGCTGACCGCCTGCGCGGCGCCGACCGACTGGGCGAGCGAGATCACCGGAATGAAGCGCCCGCGCACGTTGATCATGCTGCGGTTGGCGCCGAGGCCCTGCACCTCGTGCGGCTCGGGACGAAGACTTTCGACCACGTTGGCGAGCGGGACGACCAGCGTCTGGTCGCCGACGTTGACGACCATGCCGTCGGAAATGGCGAGGGTCAGCGGCAGGGTCAGGGTGAAGGTAGTGCCCTTGCCGGGTTCGGAGTCGATGGTGATGCGCCCGCCGAGGTCCTTCACGTTCTGGCGCACCACGTCCATGCCGACGCCACGCCCCGAGATGTTCGAGACCTGTTGCGCGGTCGAGAAGCCCGGTGCGAAGATCAGCAAGTCGATCTCCTCCTTCGACAGGACCGTTTCGCCAGTCACCAGACCCTTCTCGATGGCCTTGGCGAGCACGCGCTCGCGGTCGATCCCCTTGCCGTCGTCGGCAATGCGGATGAGGATCCGGCCTGATCGGTGTTCGGCCGACAGGGTGAGCGTGCCTTCGGCGGTCTTGCCGGCGGCGATGCGTTCGTCGGCCGGTTCGATCCCATGGTCGACGGCATTGCGGATGAGGTGGGTAAGCGGTTCGCCAAGACGTTCGATCACGGTCTTGTCGAGTTCGGTGCTTTCGCCCGAGACTTCGAGGCGGACGTGCTTGCCGGTGGATGAGGCGAGCTCGCGCAGGATGCGCGGCACGCGGCTGAACACAGAGCCGATCGGCTGGGCGCGGATGGCCATGGCCGATTCCTGGATGTCGCGGGTCAGGCCCTCGATCATCGCCATTTCCTCGGCCACGGCGAGGCCTTGTCCAGCAAGGCGCTGCGCCATCATCGCCTGGGCAATGACGAGCTCGCCCACGGCATCGATAAGCTTGTCGAGCTTGCCCAGTTCGATGCGGATCGACTGGCCGGGCGCGGGTGGCGCGGGCGGAGCCGAGCCGTTTGCGGGCGCAGCACTGCGCGCGGTCTCGGCCTCGCTCGGCTTGCTGGCAGGAACCGAGGCTGACGGCGCAGCGACGGCAGCTGCGGGTTCTGCGGCGGGGGCGGCCGGAGTGGCAACCGGCACCACCACCTCGCGGTGCTGCACCGGCGGCATGTCGGCGTCGGCATCGAACACGAGCAGTCGTCGCCAACGAAGTCGAAGATGTCGCGCACGCTTGCTTCGCTGACATCGGCAGGGAAGCTGAAAGTCCAACCGAGGTAGCCGGTGCCGGTGTCGAAAGAATCGAGCGGAGGCACCGAAGAGATGTCGCAGACATCGCAACGGCCGCCGAGGTCGCTCATTTCGCGAAGCATGAGCAGCGGCTCGCTGCCATTGCGCATGGCACCGGAATGCGGCCGCAGGCGCATGCTCCAGCGGGTGATTTCCTCATCTGCCACAGCGGCTTCCGCCTCGGGCTGGATCTCGCCGGAGATATCGTCAAGCAACGCGTCGAGATCGAAGTCGAGATCGAAGTCGTCCGAGGCAGTCTCCGGTTCCGCGGATGGGGTGGCGGCCGGTGCGGGCTGCGCCGTGGCAACCGGCTCGGCCGGGGGCACGGCAGCGTTGCCCGCATTGGCTGCCATGGCGGCGGTCAGCTCCGCCAGCAGAATGGCGTCCTCGGGCGGCTCGCTGCCATCCCGCGCTGCGGTGACATGATCGCTCAGCGTGTCGAGGGCACGCAGTAGCAGATCGGTCAGCGGCTCGGTGATGGCAACGGTGCCATCGCGCACGTCGGACAGCAGCGTTTCGAAGACATGGGTGAAGCCCTGGAGCGCGGTGTAGCCGAACGCGCCCGCGCCGCCCTTGATCGAGTGCACGCCGCGGAACACGGCGTTGACCGTATCGCTGTCCTGCGTGCCTTCGCGGCAGGCGGCGAGGCCCTGCTCGGCGGCGGCGAGCGATTCTTCGCACTCGGCGAAGAAGATGGCCTGGATTTCTTCGGCGGTCATGCCAGCACTCCGGAGAAGAGTTCGTCGGTGAGGCCGGTGAGAGCGGCAGCGTCTTCCAGCGCGCGGGATGGCAGGATCACTGCGCCATTGCCGGTCTGGCGGGCGCTCACGAGCAGCTGCAGCATGGCCTGGCCGATCTGCTGGCACTCACGCGCATCGATCTGCAGGGCACCGGAACCCAGCGCCGCGATCATTTCCGGCAGCAGGGCTTCGGCTGCGGCGCGGTCGCAGCGGGCTGGCAAGGTGATCGACGTCATGGAGATGCTCTTCCTCCGGCTGGCTTGAACCCGATCGACAGGACCGGCTCGGCAACACGCTTTCGGCAATAGAGCAGGAGCGGAAAGGCAGGCTTTCGCGGGGGCTACGGTGAGATACGTAAGGCAGGGCACAGAAATTGCTCGGAGCTTCGCGCGTAGGAGGGATGCAGGCGAAACAATGCCCTGGAAGGTTCCGTTCAAAATGCACGAAGCACGCGTTCTGGTTGTCGACGATTCCGCAGCGATGCGGGCTCTGTTCTCGGACATTCTCGACCAGTCGAAGAACGTGACCGTTATCGGTGCGGCGGCAAACGCTGCCGAAGCGCGCGAGCAGATCAAGGAGCTGCGCCCGAACGTGGTCACGCTCGACGTCGAAATGCCGGGCATGAGCGGGATCGAGTTTCTCGAGGAGATCATGGGCAGCAATCCGCTGCCGGTGGTCATGCTCTCGAGCCTGACGCAGGCGGGAACCGAGACATCGCTCAAGGCCTACGAGCTGGGCGCGGTCGAGTGCTTCCCCAAGCCGCTCAAGGCCACGCCCGAACAGTTCACCAAGACCGTCGGCAAGCTCGGCAAGATCGTGCTGGCGGCGGCCAACAGCAACGTCAAGGACCGCAGAGCCCCGCGCGAGCGCAAGGTGGCTGATACGAACTTCGAATGGAACGGGCACATCCTCGCGATGTCGGCCTCGATGGGCGGGATCGACGCTCTGACCCAACTGCTGGAGGACTTCCCCGAGAAGTGTCCTCCGACCGTCATTGCACTCAATGCCGAACCGGGCATCGTCGAGACGTTCATCAAGCGCATGGAGGGCGAGCTGAAGTGCGCGGTCAAGGCGGCCAAGGATGGAACGCCGCTGACCCAGGGCTCTATCCACATCGCCTACGACCCGGATCGCCACATGGTTATCGAGCCGGGCAGCCCACCCAAGCTGCGCCTGATCGATCGCGATCCGGTGGAGAGCATGCGGCCCTCGGCCAACCTGCTGTTCGGATCGATCGCGCGTGGTTCGGTGCCGGCGGCAGGTGCGGTTCTGACCGGCATGGGCGCCGATGGGGCCAAGGGCCTCAAGCTCATGCGCGACAGCGGCTGCAAGACGTTCGCGCAGGATCGCAAGAGCGCGCTGGTCGCCGAAGCGCCGGGCGCTGCGATCGACGCCGGGGCAGCGGAAAGCGAGCTGGATCTTGATAGTCTTGGCGCAGCTCTGATCGCGGCGTGCAGCATGGGATAGGTTTCGACCCTGGAGTTCCCTCGCGTGCACGTCCCCTGCGCGCGAGGGAAACAAGCCCGGAGCCAGCAATGGCCCCGGGCTTTTCCTGTTCCGATATTGCGTGGGTTCAGGCGGCGACGCTGCGCAGCATGGCTTCGCGGATCTCGGTGAAATCCTGACGAATGGTCCTCAGAGTAGCGGCGTCGAAGCGGGTCACGCAATCGAGGATCGCGTTGCGTGCCGACTGGTACAGCTGGACCAGGGCTGCGGCGGTGGGGTTCGAGACGTCGACGCCCATCTGCAGTGCGGTGAGCGCCGAGACGGCGCGGGTCAGGGCAGCGCTCTTCGCGGCATTGTCGCTGCGTTCGTGGGCGTGGATGGCCCGGCCGACCGAGCCGATGACCTGCTCGAGGCACAGGTCCACCAGCTGGCGCGAATCCGCACCGCGCACGCGGGCATCGAAGTCCACGCGGCGGTAGGCTTCGGAAGGATCCTTGCGATGATGGAGCATGTCAGTTCCTGCCCGATGCGTTCCAGGCGTCGATCTGCGCCTTCAGGAAGGTGAGAGTGGATTGCGAGCCGCTGACGCGGGTGTCCATCGAAGCGAACCGGCTGACCATCTGCTGGCGCAGTGCCTCCTGCTTGTCGGTCAGCTGCGATTGGCGCTCGGTGGTGCTCTTCTGCAGCGCGGTATAGCGCGTGATCGAGCTGCCAAGCGAGATGCCGGTCGTCGACGAGGCGGCGCGGGCGATCTTGTCGACCGTGGCGAAGACGCCGAAAATCCCGGTAGTCCACATCGCGCCAGCTTCCTGCGGGCTGGCCTTGAGCGTATTGGTCAGGCGGGTGGTGTCGAGACTGAAGCTGCCGTCGCGCTCGATCTTGAGGCCGAGGTCTGCGAGCGTCGATGGCTTGCCCTCGGCAGCGTTGGGCATGACTTTTGCGCCCGGCAGGCTGGTCAGGGCGGTGCGCAACGCACGCGCGCCGGGATCGTTGCCGAGCTCGCCGCTGGTCTTGTCCGTCGCGGTGTTGAGCTGGGATACGACCTCGTTGAGCGCACCCACCAGATCCGACATCGCGGTGCTGATGCCGCTCGACGGATCGCTGAAGCTGATCGTGGCGGGATTGCCGACGTTCGTCGCGGCAAGCTTGATGTTCAGGCCGGGAACGATGTCGTTCACCGTGTTGCTCTTGGCGGTGTAGTCGATGCCGTCGATGCTGTAGGATGCGTCCGAGGCGGTGGCCTTGAGGCGTGTGCCGGCGCTGGCAGGAGTCCAGGCGAGATCGGCGAGTGCTTCGCCGCCAACGTCCGGCGTGGTTTCGATCTGGAACCCGTTGGCCGCGCCTTCCTGCCCCTTGAGCACGATCTGCGCACCCGCAGAGCCATTGGCGACATAGGCCGAGACGCCGGTGTTGGCATTGTTGATCGCGGCGGCGACGTCGGCCAGCGTGGCGCCGGTCGGGATGGCGATGTCGACTTGTGCGCGGCTGGCGTCGGCGGTGAAGCTGCCGCCTGATACAGTCCCGAAACGCAAGGTGAGCGTGCCCGAACCCACCGTCGCGGTGGATGAGGCATAGGCGGGCGTAACCAGCTTCTGCGCATTGGCGAGGCTGTTGACCTCGAGGCTGTAGGTGCCACTGCCGGTGGCGGTGCCCTTGCTGACCGTGGCGACGCTGGCGTTCGAGATCGACGGATTGACCGCGAGATCGCCGGTGCGGATCAGCGAGCCGATCGAGGACGCGAGGGTCGTCATCAGCGACCTCAAATTCGAGGCGCTGGAGATCTGCGCGGTGAGCTTGTCGTTCCGGGCCGTGAGCTGGTCGAGGCGGGGCGCGAACTGCGCGGCGGCGAGCTGTTCGGCAAGCTGCGCGGTGTTGATGCCGCTGCCACCACCCAGCGCCGAGACGATCTGCGCGGTGGCCGAAGTCGAAGACGTCGAGGAAGTGGTCGTTGCCATGGTGTCTAGGACGGCCGCGCCGAGGTGGTCTTAAGGTCGATCACCGCTTCGGGGCGGCCTTCTGTGTCGAACCGCATGTGGATCGGCAGATCAATCGGCGGGAGTGAGGGATTGTCACCCCGCTTGAGCGAAAGAACGAACGCAAGGACCGAGGCAACGGCGGCGTAGAGGTCCTCGCGGATCATCTGATTTTCGCGCGTGGTGAAGTAGACCGAGCGGGCGAGGGGCGGGATTTCCAGCGTCGGCACGCCCAGTTCTGCCGCCAGTTCGCGCATCGCCAGCGCCTTCTCGCCGCGGCCCTTGGCGAGGACGACAGGTGCAGGGGCGAGTTCCGGGTCATAGATCATGGCGACCGAGAAGTGCGTCGGGTTGGTGATCACGAACTGCGCCTTCTGCATCGCCTGCTGCATCGCGCCCATCGCCAGCTGGCGCTGTCGCCCACGGATCGCCGCCTTCTTCTCGGGCGAACCTTCGGCGTCCTTGTGCTCGTCCTTGACCTCCTGCAGCGTCATGCGCAGGCGCAGGAAGCGGCGGATCCACTGGATCGGGAAATCGACCAGTGCGATCACGATCAGGCCCGCAGCCAGCGCGAAGGCGAGCGACACGATTGTGTCCCATGCGGTGACAAGCTGGCCGTGGATGTCGCCTTGGCCGAGCCCGACCATTCCGGCGATGCGGCCCGAGGCCCAGACCCAAGCAATCGCGCCAAGCAGGATCAGCTTGGCGAGGCCCTTGGCCAGTTCGATCCAGCCTTGCGGCCCGAACATGCGCTTCAGGCCCGAGAGCGGGTTGATGCGCGAGGCCTTGGGCGCGAGGTTCGATGGTATCCAGCGTCCATCGGACAGGCCGATCTGCGAGAAGACCGATGAGGCCAGCACCATCAGTCCCAGCAGGAACACTGGCGGCAGGACCGCGACCATCGCGCCGGTCAGCAGCTTGGCAGGAGCAAAGTCTTCTATCGCCGCGCGGTCGAGTGTGAACGAGGCGCGCAGCGTGTCCTGCAGGGCGTCCATCATCCACGGTCCGGCGAACTTCAGCCAGATCGCGCCGACCAGCACGCCGATGGCGGTGCCGAGATCCTTCGAGCGCAGGACGTCGCCGTTCTTGGCGGCGTCCTTCTTGCGCTTCTCTGTCGGGGCAAAAGTCTTCTCGCCCTCCTGCTCGGCCACGCCCGCCTCCTATTTCAGGACCAGCGCGCCGGCATTGGCGACGGCGGTGGCGGAGATGTCGACCATCACGTCGGTCAGCATCGGAGCGGCAGCGATCATCGCGGCAAGGCCGGCGAGTACGCCTGCAGGCAGGCCGAGCGAGAACAGATTGAGGCTGGGGGCCGAGCGGCTGATGATGCCGGTGGTCATCTGCACCAGCAGCAGGATCAGGGTGACCGGCAGGGCGATGAGGATCGCGGTCACGAACATCTGCGTGGCGAACTGGCCGATCAGGTCGATGCGGTTGGCCGACAGCCATGACGTGCCGGGCGGGAAGGTGCGGTAGCTGTCAACCAGCAGCGCGATCCAGTTGAGGTGCGCGCCCGTGCTTAGGAAGATCACCGTCAGCACGACGGCAAAGTACTGCCCCATCGCGGGCGAGTGCGCGCCGCTGACCGGGTCTGCCGTGGTGGCGATGGACATGCCCATGCCGCCGCCGATCACTTCGGCGGCGAGCGTCGGCGCGGCGAAGGACAGCTGCAGGGCAAAGCCCATCGCGAGGCCGATCAGGACTTCGTTGGCGGCCGAAAGGATGCCGTTGATCGAGAGCAGCGCGGTCGGCGCTTCAACGCCGGTCCAGCCACACACCAGCAGCGCAATTGCGCCCGAGGCGACGATGCGGATCTGATAGGGCACGGTGCCGGTGCCGAACAGCGGCGCGGCGAACATCGCGGCGGCGATGCGCGTCATCACGAACATCCAGCGCCAGAAGTCCGCCTCGAGCGCGCCAAAGCCGAAGTTCAGCTGCAGCACGCCTCACCCCTTTCCGGTCATGGCGATCTGGTCGAAGATTTCCTTGGTGAAATCCCCGACAAGGCCGAGCATGGCCGAGCCGAACAGCACCAGCACCAGCGCGGTGACGGCCAGCTTCGGCACGAATGTCAGCGTCTGCTCGTTGACCGAGGTTGCCGCCTGGATCACGCCGACGACGAGGCCCACGGCAAGCGAGGCGATCAGGATCGGCGCGGCGACCAGCGCCGTGATCCACAGCATGCGGTCAGCCAGCGCGAGGAGGGAGGCGGTGTCGTCCATCGTCCGTTACCCGAAGCTTGCCGCAAGGCTGCCCATCAGCAGCGCCCAGCCATCGACAAGGACGAACAGCAGCAGCTTGAACGGGAGCGACACGATCGTCGGGCTCATCATCATCATGCCGAGGCTCATCAGCACCGATGACACGACAAGGTCGATCACCAGAAACGGCAGGAACAGCATGAAGCCGATCTGGAACGCCGTCTTGAGTTCGCTGGTCACATAGGCAGGCAAGAGGATCGAATAGGGCACATCGGCAGGCGTGGCGAACTTCGGCGCCTTGGCCATCTCGGCAAACATCCTGAGGTCGGTTTCGCGCGTCTGGCGGATCATGAAGGCGTGGAATTCGCGCCCACCGGCCACGAAAGCCTGCTCCGCGCCGATCTGGCCATTGGCATAGGGCTGGATGGCGTTGGCGTTCACCTTGTCGAGCGTCGGGCCCATGATGAACAGCGACAGGAACAGCGACAGGCCGATCAGCACCTGATTGGGCGGCGATTGCTGCAGGCCCATCGCCTGCCGCAGGATCGACAGCACCACCAGTACGCGGGTGAAGCTGGTCATCATCAGGATCAGCGACGGCAGGATCGTCAGCAGCCCCATGATGAGCAGGAGCTGCAACGACAGCGACAGAGAGCCGCCGCTCTGCGCTCCTGCCATCTGGCCGAAGGCGCGATCGAGCGCGCCCGAGATGGCGGCTGGTTGCTGCGCGGGGGCAGGGCCGGTGGCCTGCGCCATCGCGTAGTGCGGCAGCAGGGTCAGCGTCGTGGCAAAGGTGGCGAAAAGGCGCTTCACTGTGAGTCTCACTGGGCGTCCTCCGCTTCCACCTTGGGCCGCGCCGGAGCTTCGGCGAGGCGGACAAGGCCGTTCTTGCCAGCCGAGACGAGGATCTCGCGGCCATGGAATTCGAGCACGGCAAGGCGCAGCGTCGGGGAGAGCATCTGCGTTTCGACGATGCGCACCGACTTGGGCGCGGACCCGGCCATGAAGCGGCCTTCCATGCGCTTGGCAAACTTGAGGCTGGCCCAGGCAAGACCGCCGATCAGTGGCAGCAGCACGAGCAGCTTGAGGACGTACCAGAACATCAGGCCGCATCCCCCTTGGCGGCCTTCTTCGCCGGAGCGGGAGCGGGCGCTTCCTCAGGCTCGCTCCCGGCAAGCTCGACGATCCTGAGGCCGAACCGGTCACCTTGTGCGACCACTTCGCCGCGCGCGATCAGCTTGCCGTTGACCATCACGTCGAGCAATTCGTCGGTCAGCCGGTCGAGCATGACGACGGATTCCTCGGTCAGGCCGAGCACGTCCTTGAGCTTCATGGAGGTGCGGCCGAGTTCGACGGTCAGGCGAACATCCACGTCCTTGAGGAAATCGAAACCGCGGGGCTGGAAGGTCATGGGGTCAGGGCCTCTTGAATATCAGGAAAGCTGGTTGAGCTGGATGGCGACGCGGTCTTCGAGCGCGCCGATGGTGCCGGTGGCGTAAGTCTTGTCGCCAACCTTGACCGGCACGTTGCGCGCGATCGGTACGGGCAGGACCTGTCCGACGCGCAGGGCCGAAACCGTTGCGAGCGGGAGCTTCATGTCGACCAGTACGGCTGTGAGTTCGATCGGCATGTCGGCAAAGGGCGCGTCGGTTGGCCGCGAGGGACCCCGGGCTGCTTTGGCCGGGCGCGTGGAACTACCGTTGGCAAACATCGCCGCGAGCGTGTCCAGCGGGAAGGCGAAGGCGATGGCCCAGGGCATGCGGCCCTGTTCGACGACGTTCAGCGTTAGGCTTGCCACAGGCGTGGCATCGGGCATGGCCTGCAGCTGCGTGAGGCTGGAGTCACGGCGAAGGCCGCGGATCGGGCCACCCGCGCCACCCAGC
Source organism: Novosphingobium sp. (assembly GCA_046290865.1). Classification (GTDB taxonomy): domain Bacteria; phylum Pseudomonadota; class Alphaproteobacteria; order Sphingomonadales; family Sphingomonadaceae; genus Novosphingobium. Next base: position 11,451 of record JBKBUD010000065.1, read on the forward strand.
GCCAAGGCAAGGCAGGTGGCGAGCAGTTGCTCGATCCGGCCGATCATCAGATCGGCGGAAAGCGGGAATTCCTTGGGCAGCGACGAGGGCGTGTCTCCGGGGCCACCGAACGCGCGGTCGACCAGACGCAGCACGTTCTCGCCCTCGATGCTGACCATGAAGGGTGCGTTGCCGATCTGCAGCAGGCTGTTGGCGGCAAGGCGCGGGATTTCCGAGCAGAAGTCGGCATAGTCGGTCTGCATCGGCTTCATCGGGTTGATCTGCGGCTCCGCCCCGCCCAGCAGGGGAACGAGCGCGCCGCGCACGGCCTTGGCCAGGCGGTCGCTCGTGCGGGCCAGCGCGGGCATCAGGTCCGCGGCGCTGGGGCCGGGACGCAGCAGGAGCGGATCGTGCCGGGCGATGGCACGTTCGGCGAGGAAGGCGCGTTCGGGTTTCATGCGAACCTTGGGGCCGGTGCCGTCACTGGACGATGAAGGATTTGAAGTAGACGTTGTCGACGCCGCCAAAGCCTTCGTTCTCGGAGAGGACCTTGTTGATCGCGGCGGTCAG
>JBKBUD010000066.1:0-11941 GCA_046290865.1 Novosphingobium sp.
GGTATTACTTCGGTCGTCCGATGAACCGGACCGATGCGCTCGCGCTGTTCGGGCAGACCGCCTTCCGCGAACGCGCCGTCGGTTAGGCGGCGACGAACCCGCGCACGACGCTTTCGAACAGAGCGCGGCCATCCGACCCACCCTGCGCTGCTTCGATCATGCGTTCGGGGTGGGGCATCATGCCGAGCACGTTGCCGCGATCGTTGAGCACGCCCGCGATGTTGCGCGCTGAGCCGTTGACGCTTTCCGCATAACGGAACGCGACGCGGCCTTCGCCTTCGAGGCGATCGAGCGTGGCGTCGTCGGCGAAGAAGTTGCCGTCGTGATGGGCGACCGGGATCGTGATCTGCTGGCCGGCGTCATAGCCTGCGGTGAACAGCGACTGGTTGTTCTCGACCGTCAGCGCCACGTCGCGACAGACGAAGCGGATGCCGGCGTTGCGCATCAGCGCGCCGGGCAGGAGGCCCGCCTCGGTCAGCACCTGGAAGCCGTTGCACACGCCGAGCACGGTCACGCCACGCTCGGCCGCGCGGACCACTGCCTGCATCACCGGCGAGCGGGCCGCCATGGCGCCCGAGCGCAGGTAATCGCCGTAGGAGAAGCCGCCGGGAAGGGCGATGAAATCGAGATTGTCGGGCAGGTCGGCATCGCCGTGCCACACGCGATGGACCGTGCCGCCGCAGACCTGCTCGATCGCCACGGCCATGTCACGGTCGCAGTTCGAGCCGGGGAAGGTGATGACGGCGGAGGTGAAAGCCATTGCGCGGGTTCCTAAGCTCAGGCTGCCTTTTCGATGCGGTAGTTCTCGATCACCATGTTGGCGAGGAGCTTCTTGCACATCTCGTCGAGCGCTGCGTCCGAAGTGGTATCGGCCACGTCGAGTTCAATGACGCGCCCTGCGCGCACATCGTTCACGCCTTCGAAGCCGAGGCCTTCGAGCGCATGATGGATGGCGCGGCCCTGCGGATCGAGCACGCCGTTCTTGAGGGTGACAATGACGCGGACCTTCATCGGCGGGGCCTTTCGGACACTGAATGCTGGAGAATCTTGGGGGCGCCTATGCAACCTGATGGCCGGAAGAGCAAGGGCGAGATCAGGGATGATGCCGGGGGTTTACGCGGTTTACACTGTTCAGGGAAACTTCTTCAGCGCCTCTGGAGCTTGCAAGACGATGCCCGCCGAGGCTGGTCAAGGGTCGCAGAAAGGGGCCGGGGTTCGTCATGATTCGCAGCCTAGCGCGTAATGCGTAAGTAGGAAAACGGGGACGCACAGGTCCTTGAAAAGCGTTAGAAATGGCAAGCCGCAGGACCGGTCAATGTCCGTGCGGTGGCAGGTCGCCGGCCACATCGAACGCACCCCACGCGCAACTCCGGCACCTGCCACCGCCTTTTTCCATCCGAGCGAATGCCTGTTTACATGACTGACGCGTCAGTTATTATCGGGCCATGCCAAGGGTAACGCCAGCAGACCGGCGCGAGCGCATTCTGGCCGCAGCGCGCGAGGAATTTGCCGAACGCGGCTTTGCTGCGGCTCGGCTGGAGGACGTGGCCAAGCGCGTGGGTATAAGCCGCGCCGCGCTCTACCTTGCCTTCGACAGCAAGGAGGCGATGTTCCGCGCGCTGGTTTCCGAGGTCATCACCGAGATGATGCCCAAGCTGCTGCCGAGCGATTACGGCAGCCTGCCGGCACCTGCGCTGATGCGCGCCTTCGTGAAGAACGCGATGAAGCGGATCGCCAGCCCGGACATGGCGTTCCTGCCCCGCCTGATCGTGGGCGAGGGGCGCAACTTCCCCGAACTCGCCCGCTTCTATCACGAGACCGCGATGATCTGCGTGCTTGGCGCGATCGAGCGGCTGATCGTCCATGGCATCGCCCGGGGCGAGTTCGCCTGTCCCGATCCGAAGATCGCCGCGCGCAGCGTGGCGGGCGGGATCATCTTCGCCGCGCTGTGGCGCAACGTTTTCGAACCGGTCGGGGCTGAGCCACTCGATATCGACTGGATGGCCGAGAACCATGTCGGCATGGTGCTTTACGGTTTGTGCAAGGAGCTTCCGGCATGAAAGGTCCCCCGAAACCGGTAATCGCGCTTGCCGTGCTGGCTGTGGCTGGCGGGGCCTACGCGCTGTTCGGCCCGAAAGCGGGGCCGGATCGCTGGCTCGGCTATGTCGAGGGCGAGCCGCTGCTGATCGCTGCGCCGGTGCCGGGAACACTGGCATCACGACCCGTGACGCGGGGGCAGGAAGTCGAGCGGGGGGCGCCGCTGTTCACGCTAGATCCGCGCACGACCGATGCTGAGGGCGCCCAGCTTGCTGCACAGGTGGCGGCGGCAAAGGCGCAGGCGGCGAATCTGGCCCAAGGTCGCAACCGCGCGCCCGAACAGGCTGCGGCGCAAGCGGCACTGGCCTCGGCGCGGGCCCAGGCAGCAAGGGCAGGGGCGGATTTCGAACGGATAGCAGCACTGGCGGGCAAGGGCTTTGCCAGCCGGACCCAACTGGATGCCGCGCGGGCGGCGCGCGATTCCGCCAGCGCGGCGGTGCAGCAGGCGCAGGCCGTGCTGGCGAGTGGTAGCCTGACCGCAGGACGACCTGAGCAGCAGGTCGCCGCACGGGCCAGCATCGGTGCCGCACAGGCTGCGCTGCAGGCACAGCAGCGCAGGCGCGAGGAAATTGCGCCGGTCGCCCCGGCCAAGGGGGTGGTGGAGCAGACGTTCTACGATCCGGGCGAATGGGTTCCGGCCAATCTGCCGGTGCTGTCTGTCCTGCCGGACGACCAGCGCAAGCTGCGTTTCTTCGTGCCGCAGGAGCGCGTGGCGCGGTTGAAGGTGGGGGCCACGGTGCATTTCACCTGCGATGGCTGCGGTGCGGGAGAGCGGAGCGCGAAGATCAGCTATATCTCGCCGCGCGCCGAGTTCACGCCGCCGGTGATCTATTCGGAGCGGGCGCGGGCCAAGCTGGTGTTCATGGTGGAAGCGGCGCTGCCGCCCGCGCAGCCATTGCCACTCGGGCTGCCGGTGGCGGTGGTGCCGGAGTGACGCCTGACGGCCCCTCGTTGTTCTCCTTGCCGTCGCCCCGGCGGAGGCCGGGGTCCATGGGCTTGCCGACGCGCCTGCCTTCGAGGTCATGGCCCCCGGCCTGCGCCGGGGTGACGGATATAGGGCAGCGAAGGTGTGGTGCTGAGGCGGGTCGAACTGTTGCGTGTGGTGCAGGCGGAAGTCGGATCGCTGTGATGGTGGAAGGTTCGTGCTTTGCACTTCATTTCTACGTCGCCCCGGCGCAGGCCGGGGGCCATGGGTTCACCGTCGCGCCTGCCGTTGGGGTCATGGGCCCCGGCCTGCGCCGGGGTGACGGGGTCTCGGGAACGCACTGGTGAGTGATCTCGTCATCGATGTGCGGGGCCTGACCAAGCGGTTCGGGGGGCGGACCGTGGTGGATGACGTCAACCTGCAGGTGGCGCGCGGATCGATCTGCGGGTTTCTCGGGCCGAATGGGTCGGGCAAGACGACGACGCTGCGCATGATCTGCGGGCTGCTGATCCCTGATGCCGGGGAGGGCGAAGTGCTTGGCCTTGACCTGCGCAAGCGGCGCGGCGCAATCAAGGGCAGGGTCGGCTACATGACGCAGAAGTTCGGGCTGTTTTCCGACCTGACCATTGCCGAGAATCTCGAGTTCTTTGCGCGGGTGCATGGTCTGGACCGGCGGCGCGAGCGCGTGGCCGAGGCGCTGGAAGGGCTGGGTCTGGCCACGCGATCCGACCAGTTGGCGGGCAAGCTTTCGGGCGGGTGGAAGCAGCGGCTGGCGCTGGCGGCGGCAGTGCTGCACGAGCCGGAAATCCTGCTGCTCGACGAGCCGACCGCAGGTGTCGATCCACAAGCGCGGCGCGAGTTCTGGGACCAGATTCACGAACTGGCGCAGGGCGGGATGACTGTGCTGGTTTCGACCCATTACATGGACGAGGCCGAGCGCTGCCACGAGATCGCCTATATTGCCTATGGCCGGATGCTGGCGCGGGGCACGATAGGCGAAGTCATTGCCGGATCGGGCCTGAAGGCGTTGCTGGGCGAGGGGCCGGAGGCTGACCGGCTGGCCGCGCGCATCGAGGGCCGTCCCGGCGTGGCGATGGCGGCACCCTTCGGCACGGCGATCCACGTTTGCGGACCGGACCTTGCGGCGCTGCGCGCGGCCGTGGCGGAGTTCGATGGGATCACCTGGCGCGAGGCGCGACCGAGCCTTGAGGACGTGTTCATCCACCTGATGCGCGGAGCCGAGGACAACTCGGTGGTGGTCGCGTGATGACAGGTCGGGATTCGATTTTCTCACGCAAAGACGCGAAGACGCAAAGAGGTTGGTTCCTACGGCGAAGCCGGGGCCATTCCCTGGTGGGCACCTCATGGCAAATGCCAGCCTGCGGCGCAGCACGACATCTTCGCGTCTTCGCGTCGTTGCGTGAGAATCCATTCCAAAGAGCGACCGCATGAAATGGCGCGCGGCCTTTGCGCGGATTGCCGCGATGGTGTTCAAGGAAGTGCGGCAGATGCTGCGCGATCCCGGCACGATCGGCATGATGCTGATGATGCCGATCGTGCAGCTGACGATCTTCGGCTTTGCCATCAACAACGATCCGCGCCAGCTGCCGATGGCGCTGGAGATCAACGATACCTCGCAGTTCGCGCGCAGCATCGATGCGGCCTTGCGCAACACCACCTATTTCCGCGTCACGCATGTCGTGACCGCACCGGGCGAGGGGGAGCGGCTGCTGAAGGATGGCGAGGTGCAGTTCCTTGTCACCGTGCCGGTCGATTTCGGGCGCGATCTGGTTCGGGGAGAGCGGCCGCAACTGCTGGTCACCGCCGATGCGACCGATCCTGCCTCCACCGGAAATGCCATCGGTGCGATCCAGCAGGCGGTGGACGGGGCGCTGACGCATGACCTGATCGGGCCGCTGGCGGCGCGAGCGCAGGGCCTGCCGCCGGTCGATTTGGTGATCCACCGCAGCTACAATCCCGAAGGCATCACCAGCCACAATACCGTGCCGGGCCTGCTCGCCATCGTGCTGTCGATGACCATGGTCATGCTCACCGCGCTGTCGGTGACGCGCGAGGTGGAACAGGGAACGATGGAGAACCTGCTGGCGACGCCGCTGCGCCCGTTCGAGGTGATGGTCGGCAAGATCGTGCCCTATCTGGTGATCGGCGTGGTGCAGATGGTGGTGATCCTGAGCGCGGCGCTGGTCGTGTTCCATGTGCCGTTCGAGGGAACGGTGGCGCTGGCGCTGTTTTCCACGCTGCTGTTCATGATTACCAGCCTGGCGCTCGGCTTCATGCTTTCGACGGTGGCTACCAGCCAGTTGCAGGCGATGCAGATGAGCTTCTTCTACATGCTGCCTTCGATCCTGCTTTCGGGCTTTGCCTTTCCGTTCAGGGGCATGCCGGTGTGGGCGCAGTGGCTGGCCGAGATGCTGCCGACCACGCACTACATCCGGCTGGTGCGCGGGATCATGCTCAAGGGCTGGACCTTGGCCGATGCGGCGGGGCAGCTTGGCGTGCTGGCAGTGATGCTGGCGGTGCTGGGGACGGTGGCAGTGCGGCGGTATCAGGATACGGTGGCTTAACGCTCCGGTGCGGTCGCGCCCTCGGGCAGGACCAGAACCTGCACTGCCTTTTCCGGAGCAAGATAGCGGCGGGCGATGGCCTGCAGGTCTGCTGCTGTCAGCTTCTCCAGCCGGGCCCGGGCCGACTTGGCGCGGGCGAGGCGGTCGGGCTGGGTCTGGGCGCGTTCGGCAAGGGCGCTCCAGCCGCCGTTGGTCTTGAGCGAATTGTCGATGCGTTCGAGCATCGGGGCGCGGGCGCGCTGCAGGACGTCGGCATCGACCGGGGCAGCGATGAGTGTGCGCGCGGCTTCCTCCAGCGCGGCGCGGGTGGCGGCGACGTCTGCCAGATCGACCGAAGCGCTCATGGTGAAGGTGCCGTAGCCGGTCCAGACGCGGCTGAGGGCCGAGGAGGCGCCGGGGCTGTAGGCCTTGCCGAGCTTCTCGCGCACCGAATCCAGCACTTCGATCTCGGCGACTTCGGCGAGGAGCGAAAGAGCCATGGCCTCCTCCGGATCGCGGTCGTCGCGGGTGGGCCATGTGGTGCGGACGATCGCCTGGTTGGCCTCGCCGGTGTGGCGGATCACCTGAAGCCCGCGCTTGGTGGTGAAGCCGCGCTGGCGTTCGGCGGCGTAGGGGCGGAACTCGGGCTCGCGCGGGGGGAGGGCGCCGAAAGTGCGGGCGACGGCGTCGATGGCGGCGGTCTCGTCGATGTCGCCGACGATGGAGATTTCCAGTGCGCCGTGGGCAAGGCGATCCGAGATCGCCTGCTTCAGCTTGCCGTAGCCGAGCGCCGCATAGGCCTCCTGCGGCTGCAGGGTGAAGCGCGGATCGTTGTCGGAGAGGATGCCGCCGATGCTGTTGGAAAGGGCAGCGCGGGGGCTGGAGCGGAGGCGGGCGAAGAAGTTGGCGATGTTCTGGCGATAGAGCACTTCGCCTTCGGGGCGATAGCCGGGGTCGGTCAGCAGCGCGGCGAAGAGCTGGAACTGCAGGGTGAGGTCGCGCGGTGTGGTGGTGGCATCGGTGGAGAAGGTGTCTCCCGACGCGCCGAGGCCGAAGGCGACCGAGCGGCCTGCGAGGAGCGTCTGGAGGTCGTCCTCGCTGTGCTTGCCGAGGCCACCACGCGCGAGGACGCCGGTCATCTCGGTGGCGAGGGGATTGTCGCGGGTGTCGAGCATTTCCCCGCCATCGAGATTGAGGCGGACGTCGATGCGGTCCTTGGCGAGATCGGTGCGCTTGAGATTGAGGCGGACGTTGTTGGCGAAGCGGATTTGGCGGATGCCGTAGAGCGGCTCGGTGACGTCCGAGACGACGGTGCCTGCCGGGCCGAAGTCGGTGTAGGCGAACGGGATGGGCGCGGGGACTTCACCAGCCGGGGCCTTGGCGCGGGTGGCTTTGGCCCATGTATCGCGCAGGGCCTGCTCTCCCCCCTTGGGCGCGACGCGGCCCTGGAAGCGGATCAGCGGGTCCTTGAGCGGGACCGCTTCCTCTTTCAGCGCGGCCATGACGGTCTTTGGCGTGATTGTCGGGGCGAACTGGTTGAAACGGGCGAGGCCGGACTGCGGCGTCGTCGGCACCTGCTCGTCGCGGATCAGGGCGAGGGCGGCACCGACCAGCGCGCCGTGGCTGCGCGTGTCTGCCCCGGCGGCGGCGTTTTCGAGGCCGGTGCGGATGTCGGCAAGTTGCTCGTCGATCTCGGCTTGCGTGAAGCCGGTGGCGAGGGCGCGGGCATAGACCCCGGCGGCGGCGGCGAACCCGCGCTGCCAGCCGCCGTCCACAGTATCGACGATGACATTGGTGGTGCGGCCGATCTTGAACACCTCGCTGGTGCCGAAGCCGGCGCCGCGGAACGGCGGATCGATGGCGCGGCTGAGGCGGGCGAGGCGGCGATTGACGACGCCGTAGCCGATCTGGCGCAGGAGGTTGCGGCGGCGGTTGGCGATGGTGTCGGGCTCGTCGATCCATGGTCCGTGTCGCGAGGCGGTGACGCGCTCGGACAGCGAGGGATCAAGGTGGATATCGACCTTGGCTTTCTGCTTCGGATCGACCTTGCCCTGATCGGGGCGCGGAGTTTCTTGCCTTTCCTGCCAGTCGGCGAAGCGGGCGCGGATGGCCTGTTCGACTGCGTCCGGCTCGAAATCGCCGACAACGATCAGCGTGGTCTTCGACGGCACGTATTCGCGCGCCCAGAAGGCCTTGAGAGCCTCGGCCGTGGCAGCGTTCAGCGTCTCGACCGTACCGATCGGCAGTCGATTGGGGTAGGTGGCGGCAGGGTAGAAGAAGGCGAGCTGGTCTTCCAAATTGGTGCGGCTCCAGCCCTGCCCGTCGCGCAGTTCGGACAGGACGACGCCGCGTTCGCGCGCGACGGCTTGCGGATCGAACGACAGCTCGCTCGCCGTCTCGCGCATCAGCATCAGCGCAGTGTCGAGCAGCTTCGCATCGTTGCGCGGCAGATCGAGCATGTAGAGCGTCTGCTCGAACGAGGTCTGCGCGTTGGTGTCCGCGCCGAAGGACAGGCCGTTGCGCTCGAGCAGCTTGACCATCTCGCCCTCGGGCACCCGGGTCGATCCGTTGAAGGCCATGTGTTCGACGAAATGGGCAAAGCCGCGCTCGGCTGGCGTCTCGTCGAGCGAGCCGGTGGCGACGTCCATGCGCACTTGCGCGGTGCCCGCGGGCGTGGCGTTGCGCCGGATGACGAAGCGCATGCCGTTGGGCAGCTGGCCGTAGCGGTAGGCAGGATCCGGAGGCAGGTCGCTCTGCTGGAAAGCCCAAGTTGGTTTGGGCGCGCTGGTGATCGGCGCAGGCTGCGTTGCGCAGGCGGCGAGGGTGAGGGCAGCGGCGAAGGGAAGCAGACGGCGCAGGATCATTGCGACGGGATGTGCCCGCTCGGGGCTGAACGCGCAATGAGGAGTTGGGGCCAGCTAGGCGATGAAACCGCTCAGGCCGGAATGCGATCCAGTTCGGCTTTGTGCTTTTCTGCCATGGCGTCGAGGTCAGCGTCCTTCATGGCCATCACGGTTACGGTCCCATCTGTCTGAAGCAGGGAGCGAACGGTGTAGCCCTTGCTTTCATAGAGACGCCGAATGCCACCGGCTGCTCGGGGCGAGGCCTTGATGAAGAATTTCCTGATCATTCAGCCAATCCTTCCAACTGCCTGAAAGCTTCGAGGCGATGGGTAGCATAGCTGGGGTTGGTTAGGAATTCTTCAATGTCCACGGCGCGTCCGTAAGTATTCCTGATCCAGACCTTGAGCTTAGCAAAGTTGCCTGCATCGTCGATGAACTCGAAAATGCGTTCGATGCGTTCCACGTCTGCAGGGTCGAATTCAAGAGTTGATTCACCGGATCTCGATGGATCGAGCAACGTGACCTGATCGTTGGGCTTGAGTTCGAGCCAACCGAACTTGACGTGGTCCTTCTCCAGCCGGTCAGCAATGATCCAGAGATAGTGGCGGATGAAGCGGCGGAAGCGGTAGATCAACACGAGCAGGACAAGCGGCCACGCGAGCGAACCAATGATCGAGGCCCATGCTTCAGTTGGAGCCGGCAATGCGCGAAGCACAGCAGCGATCCACCGAACGGTCCAAGGCGCTTCGATCTGCTGCGACATGAGAACTGGCTACCGCTGTGACCACAGCGGCGGAAGGTGATTTCCCCGAGTTCCGCCGATCTCGAAGCATCTTCGCAGCAGGTGCACGTCTATTGCGCGCCAAACAAAAACCCCCTCCGCTGCCGAAGGGGGTGTTTTCGAGGGATGCCCCTCCGTCAGCCGCTTTGCGGCTGCCACCTCCCCATTTGTGCTTCGCAAAAACGGGGAGGATTTGGTGGGTTACTTCTTGCCGCGCAGCTTGCGGTGGGCGCCGAGGTCGAAGACTTCGCTCGGACCGCCGTCGTTTTCGAGCAGGCCGAGGCGGCGGGCGACTTCCTGGTAGGCTTCTTCCTCGCCGCCGAGGTCGCGGCGGAAGCGGTCCTTGTCGAGCTTTTCGCCGGTGGTCATGTCCCACAGGCGGCACCCGTCGGGGCTGATTTCGTCGGCCAGGATCACGCGGCTGTAGTCGCCGTCCCAGATGCGGCCGAATTCGAGCTTGAAATCGACGAGGCTGATGTTGATCGCCGCGAACATGCCGCAGAGGAAATCGTTCACGCGGATGGCCATCGAGGAAATGTCCTGCATTTCCTCGTTCGATGCCCAGCCGAAGCACGCGATGTGCTCTTCGGCGATCATCGGATCGCCCAGCGCATCGTCCTTGTAATAGTATTCGATCAGGGTGTGCGGCAGCGGCTCACCCTCTTCGATGCCGAGGCGCTTGGAGATCGAGCCGGCGGCGATGTTGCGCACGACCACTTCGATCGGGATGATCTCGGCCTGGCGCACGAGCTGTTCGCGCATGTTCAGGCGGCGGATGAAGTGCGTGGGGATGCCGATGTGGGCGAGACGCGTGAACACGTACTCGCTGATGCGGTTGTTGATCACGCCCTTGCCGTTGATCGTGCCGCGCTTCTGCGCGTTGAAGGCGGTGGCATCATCCTTGAAATACTGGATGATCGTGCCCGGTTCGGGGCCTTCGTAAAGGATCTTGGCCTTGCCTTCGTAGATCTGGCGGCGACGGGACATGATAACGTCTTCCTGCACGGCGCCGGGCCAAGTGCCCGGCCAGAATACAAAACCCCGGCATCGCGTTGGAGGCGAATCCATCGCAAGCGCCGGGGCGTTCTTGCGGCCCATAAGCGAAGCGGCACAAAAGTGCAATTGGATGCGACCGTGCAACGGAGCCTTGCAGGGCAGGGCGCTGGAATGGCGCGACGGGGGGCGCTAGGCTGCGAGCAAAGGAGATAGTGCCGATGACCAGCCCTGCTGCCAGAACCGATGCGATTGCCCTGCTTGCCCGCTACTATGCCGCGTTCAACGCCGGTCACTGGGAGGGCATGCTCGAATGCCTCAGCGACGATGTGGCGCATGATGTGAATCAGGGCGAGCGCGTGGTCGGCAAGGCGGCCTTCGCGGCATTCCTCGGCCACATGGAGCGCTGCTACAAGGAGCGGCTGGAAGACATCGTGCTGATGGCCAGCGAGGATGGCGCCCGGGCTTCGGCGGAGTTCGTGGTGCACGGGAAGTACCTTGCGACCGACGAGGGACTGCCTGAAGCCAACGGGCAGACTTACGTGCTGCCGGCGGGGGCGTTTCTGGCGATCGATGGCGGCAAGATCACGCGCCTGACGATGTACTACAATCTGGCTGACTGGACGAAGCAGGTGGTTGGCTGATGGGGATCGAGGTCAGGCCTCTGACCGGAAGCGAGATTGCGGCGGCGCTGGACGATCTGGCCGCCTTGAGGATCGCGGTGTTTGCGACCTATCCCTATCTCTACGATGGCGATGCGGCCTATGAGGCGGAATATCTGGCCGAATATGCCGCTGCGCCCGATGCCGTGCTGGTGGCGGCGTTCGATGGAGCGCGGATCGTCGGCGCGGCGACGGCGGCGCCGATGATGCACCAGAAGGCGGAGTTTCGTGCGCCGTTCGAAGCACGGGGAATCGATACGGCGCGGCTGTTCTACTTTGGCGAGAGCGTACTGCTGCCGGAGTATCGCGGGGCCGGGATCGGGCATGCCTTCTTCGATCAGCGTGAGGCTCAGGCGATGCGCTGTGGCGCCAATGCCGCGTGCTTTGCGGCGGTGGTGCGGGCGGACGATCATCCGGCGCGGCCTGCGGGGTACTCCCCGCTCGATGCGTTCTGGAAGCGGCGGGGCTACGCGGTGGTGCCGGGGCTGACTGCGGAACTGGCGTGGAAGGAGCACGGCGACGAGGCCGAGAAGGTGAACGTGATGCAGTACTGGATGCGCCAATGGTAACCTTCACTGTCGCTGCCGCGCAGTATCCGATCGATCGGCTGGAGAGCTGGGAGGCCTATGCAGCCAAGCTGACGCGGTGGGTGGAGGAGGCTGCGGCGGCGGGGGCCTCGCTGGCGGTTTTCCCGGAATATGGGGCGATGGAGCTGGCCAGCCTCGATCCTGCGACGATGGGCGATCTCGCGGGGTCTATCGAGACGGTTTCGGCACTGCTGCCGCGTGTCGATGCGCTCCATGCCGAGCTGGCGGCGCGGACGGGGATGCACATTCTGGCAGCTTCGGCACCGCGCAAGGATGCTGACGGGCGGTTTCGCAATGCCGCGCGGCTGTTTGCGCCCAATGGCAAGGCCTCTGTGCAGGACAAGCTGGTGATGACCCGGTTCGAGCGTGAGGAGTGGCATATTGCGCCCGGAGCCTCGCTGCGGGTGTTCGATACGGCGCTGGGGCGGCTGGCGGTTTCGATCTGCTACGACAGCGAGTTTCCGCTGCTGGCGCGGGCTTGCGTGGAGG
>JBKBUD010000384.1:0-1671 GCA_046290865.1 Novosphingobium sp.
GGCAAGGTCGCCCATTTCGAAAGCCATTTCGACCGCTTCCGCCCGCAGGTCCGCGACCGCTGGCGAGAGAACCCCGGCCCCGGCAGCGGCGTCTGGGCCGATCTCGGGCCACACCTCGTCGATCAGGCGCTGTGCCTGTTTGGTCGGCCGGACCGTGTGATCGCCAGCCTCGGCACGTTGCGCCATGGCGCGCGCACCGACGACTGGGCGCACGTCGTGCTGGAGTATTCCGACCTGCGCTGCGTGCTCCACGCCGGCATGCTGGTCGCAGGCGGCTCCCCGCGCTTCATCGTCCACGGCAGCGAGGGCAGCCTGATCAAGCATGGCCTCGATCCGCAGGAGAGCCAGTTGCTTGCGGGACTGCGACCGGGGGCTCCGGATTGGGGATGTGAGGCCGTTCCGCTGACCCGCCATGATGACAAGGGCCACGCACATCCGCACCCGATGGAGCCGGGAAGTTACCCGTCGTTCTACGCCAATGTCGCAGCGGCTCTCGAAGGCGCAGCGTTGGCCGTCACGCCCGAGCAGGCGCTTGCGGTGATGGCGGTCGTCGAAGCCGCAGCGGAGTCAGCACGCACCGGCGCGGCGCAACCGGTCCCACCATTCCGGCTGTAAATCCCCTGTCCTACAGGCTTGCTTCGGACGCAGACTCCGCCCTGCCCCCCGAACCGCCAGACCTGTCCGAAAGGTGCCCGATGTCGTCCGCTCACCACCAGCAGCCGCACTGTCTCGACCTGCTCGTGCCAGATTTTTCGAACAGCTACCCCAGGCCGCTCATTCTAAGCCTGTCGAAGGATGGAAACAGAACACGCCCGACGGTCAGCGCCTCTATCGCAAGCAATCGGTCTCCCGCCGCAGCCGAAACCACCGCCGGAAACCGCCGTGACGCCATTCTCCTGAACTGTGTAAACAGCGTAAACCTCGTTCACATATGTGAACGAACTACCGCGCCCGCAGCACCGTTTCCACCGCGCCGCAGATCTGCTGGACCGAGAACGGCTTGGCCAGGAAGTGCATGTTGGGGATGTCGATCTCGCGCCGCAGCTGCTCCTCCGCATAGCCCGACATGAACAGGAACGGCAGCTCCGGGCGCAGCGCGCGGATCTCGCGGGCCATTGCCGGGCCGTCCATGGTCGGCATCACGACGTCGGACACCACCAGGTCGAACTTGCCCTTGCCGATCGCCTCGAGCCCCTCCTCGCCATCGGCGGCCGTGGTCACCTCATATCCCTGCCGCACCAGTGCGCGTTCGGCTACGGCGCGGACGGTGTCCTCGTCCTCGACCAGCAGGATGCGACCGCCGCCCGCCCAGTCGCGCTTGGGCTCGGCCGTCCGCTGCAGCCTTGCAGGCGCTTCGCTGGCATCGGGCACGTGCACCGGCAGATAGATGCTGAAGCGGGTGAACTTGCCAACCTCGCTCTCGGCAAAGATGAAGCCGCCCGATTGCTTGACGATGCCATAGACCGTCGAGAGGCCAAGGCCGGTGCCCTTGCCCTTCTCCTTGGTGGTGAAGAACGGCTCGAAGATCTTGCCGATCTGCCCCGGCTTGATGCCGTGGCCGTTGTCCTCGACCACCAGCGCGGTGTAGTCGCCCACCGGCAGGATCTCGCTCTTCATCGCCCGCACGTCGGCAGAGGTAACGCGGCGGGTCATCAGCTTGACCACGCCGCC
>JBKBUD010000385.1:0-1667 GCA_046290865.1 Novosphingobium sp.
GGTTGCCACCCGCTCGGCAAGGAGCCGCTGTTCGGCATCCTCACCGACCATGAGGGCAGCAATCGCCCGCGCCGCGTCGAGGTCGAGCCCTTCGCCGGTGAGATCGATGGAAAGGCTGGCCGCCACGCCGTTGCGCGATTCCCGTTCGATCCGGCCTTTGAGTGGCTCTGCCCCAATGGCAAGCTCCAGATTCTCGAAGCGCTGTAGGTCCGGGGTCAGGTTCACCGAAGCAGAAAAGCCGGCAGAGGCAAGCCCGCGGATCGCCGGATCGACACGACCGGAGATCCAGGTGGCCAGTCCCGACGGCTGTGTTGAGGCAACGAGCAGGTTGCCTTCGAAAGACGGCGTACCGACGAGCACCAGCCGACCGCTTGCCTCCACCTGCGTGCGCCCCGGCAACAGGCCAACAGCGCGGTCCACAGTCCAGCCGTCGCCGGCAGGGCGCACGTCGAGCTGCAGGTCGCGAAACACCGTGTCGCCGGCCACAATCGCCGGCAGGCGCAGCGTGGCTCGACCGGGGACCTTGGGGACCGGGATCTGCGCGGCCGTCGACATGAGAAGCGCCATTCGCTGCTGCATGGAAACGGAACCGTTGCGTGACGTCTTGGCCTGGCTCCCGTCCGCCGCAAGCCGGTTCACATCGACCTGCTGGCCCTCGGCGGTCAGCAGGAATTCGGGGTTTGCGCCCGTATCGAGCTTGGCTTCGCCCGTGATCACATATGGGTCGGCGATCTCACCCAGTTCGAGGCGGTAGGTCGGGATCGCGATGCTGTCATTGGCGAGCTTGAACTCGCCGCGGACTCGCGGTGCCGGAACCGGCTTCTGGCCCGGCTCTGAGGTCGGGTCTGTCGCGACCTTCCATGTGGAGGTAAAATTACCCGTATAGTGCGGCTTGCCCTCTTCGAGAGCCAGTTCACCCTCCAGCATCAGGTCGAAGGGCCGCATCTCCGGATCGATCCGCAGCCGAAGCGGCAGCGCTGCACCGATGGGTGCCGACGTCGTCAGGCCAAAGCGCGCCGCCTCCCCGTCAAGAGCGGCTGTTCCCTCGACAGACCAGGGCCCTGCCAGCGTGCGGGCCGAGATGGCGGCGTCGAGATTGGTGAGTATGCGGTTGCGGCCGGACTGCTGGTCGATGAACTCGATCGTGCCACCGCTGACGGAGACCTTTTCGAGCACGACGGTGCGCGCCGGAAGGCGGGGTTGGCTGCCGCGCAGCCAATCGAGTGTTCCGTCAGCCAGCAGTCGGATGCGTGCCTTCGGCTCTTCGATCCGCATGTCGAAGATCCGCGCTTCTCCGGAGAGGAAGGGCGCCAGTTCGGCATCGAGGGAAAAGCGCGCCACGCGAACGAGCGGTGTGCCGTCGATATCTTTACCTACAGTGACATCCTCCATCGTGACCGAAGGAAACGGCAGGATGCGGGCGCTCACGGCGCCATTGACCACGACCTTCTTGCCGAGCAATTGGCTCGCCTGGTCCTCGAAGTTTTGCCTGAAATTGGTCCAGTCGACAAAAACTGGCGCCAGCAGCGCGGCAAAGAGCGCAACGACCAGAAGTCCGCCGAGCGTTACCAGTATGCGTCCGAGCACCGAATGCCACTCCCTTGATTGACGGCCCGAAGGTAACGCAATTCACCGCCGGGGCAACCCGCAAGCTCTTGCAGTCACAG
>JBKBUD010000386.1:0-1665 GCA_046290865.1 Novosphingobium sp.
CGTCGATTGCCTTGCGAGGCTGCTTCAAAAAAGCCATTCTGTCCGTGAATCATCGCGTCTCGCCCGTGCGCGGGTGACGCGCGCTCGTCTTCGGTTCTGGAAAGGCTCCTTCATGCGGCAAAGCTTTGCCCTTCGCTCTCTCGCCGGCACCGCACTTGCGCTGCTTCTCAGCGTCTCGCAGGCGCCGATGGCAGTTGCTGCGGCCACATCGCCAGCACAGGAAACCGAAAGCTTCGACATCGAAAGCGTTGATTCCTTTGCGGGCGCCTTTCTGGCGGCGAGAACGGCCGAGACCGATCGCGACTATGGCAATGCGGTGAAGCTCTACAAGAAGGCGCTGGAATTCACGCCGAACGAGCTGGAGCTGCAGCAGCGCCTGATGATCGCGCTCATCATGAACGGCCAGTTCGACGAGGGGGCCGATCTCGCCAAGGTTCTGGAAAAGGATCCGGCGGTGGAGCGGGTGACCTCGGTGGCGCTCGGCTTCCGGGCGATCCGCGACGGCAACTATTCCGAGGCGCTCGATCACTTCAAGTATCAGGGTCCGAATGATCTTGACCGGCTGATGAATCAGCTGCTGATCGCCTGGACGAAGGTCGGCGAAGGCAAAGGCAAGGAAGCGCTGAAGCTGGTGCAGGACCTGAACGGGCCGAGCTGGTACGGCATTTTCCAGAACTATAATCTCGGCGTCATGGCGGCCATGGTCGGCGACACGGACACGGCGCGCAAGGCGCTGACCGAAACCGTGACCGACCGCAATGGCGGCGCGACGGCACCCGATACCTTTGCCCGTGCGGTTATCGCCCTGGCAACGCTCGAAGCCCAGGCAGGCAACAAGCAGAAGGCGCTCGATGCGCTGGCTGCCGGCGGCGAGCTCATCACCAATTTTGCTCCCTTCAAGGCTTTGCGCGACGAGATCGAGGCCGGCCGTCAGCCGAAGCCGGTGGTCGCAACTGCGGCCCAGGGCGCTGCGGGCGTCCTGTTTTCGATCGGCGGCGCGCTGAACCGCGAAGGCGCGGAAGACACCGTGATGCTCTATCTCCAGCTCTCGCATGCGCTGGACAAGGATGCGGCCGACACGCTGATCCTGCTCGGCGGCATCGCCGAGAATGCGAAGCAGCCGGAAAAGGCGATCGACTTTTATCGCCAGGTGCCTGAGACTTCGCCGATGCGGCGCATTTCCGAGCTGCAACTGGGCCTGACGCTCGCCGAGACCGGCAAGGTGCAGGAAGCGCGCGAGCACCTTCTGGCGCTCATCGCCTCCGATCCGCAGGACATCCGCAGCTATCTCGCCTATGGCAGCGTCTTGTCCGACGCCAAGGACTATGCGGCGATGGCGGAGAACTACGACAAGGCGGTCGAGATCATCGGCCAGACGCCGTCGCGGAACCACTGGTCGGTGTTCTTCCAGCGCGGCATTGCCTATGAGCGCCTGAAGAAGTGGGACAAGGCCGAGCCGAACTTCCACAAGGCACTCGAGCTCAATCCCGACCAGCCGCAGGTTTTGAACTATCTTGGCTATTCCTGGGTCGACATGAACCGCAATCTCCAGGAAGGCCTGGAGATGATCAAGAAGGCCGTCGAACTGCGGCCTGATGACGGCTACATCGTCGATTCGCTCGGCTGGGCCTATTACCGCCTCGGCCGCTTCGAGGAAGCCGTCGT
>JBKBUD010000067.1:0-11811 GCA_046290865.1 Novosphingobium sp.
GGAAGAAGGCTGCAGCCTGATGGACAAGACGATTGCTTTTGCCGGCGGCGGCCTAGACCGTGCCGACCATATCCGTGGCGATGCCGAGAAGCTGGGCAGCCTGATGAACTGGCGGGCGCGGCTGCTGCGACTGGAAGGGATCGACCCAGTGATCGCGCCCGATGGCGGGCTTGACTGGGGCACGCTGGCCGATGCAGACCCCGATGCGGAACTGGTGTTCCTTGGCCTTAGCGAGGACGGCCGAGGCTGCTTTGCGCATGTGACGCCGGCGATCATCGGCAGTGTCGCCCCGCCCAATCCTCGGCTGTGGGCGGCGATGGGTTCGCTCTCGCCTGCAGATCTCACCATCTACGGCGGCGCTCGCAGTCTGGTCGACTGGCATGCGCGGCATCGCTTCTGCGCCCGCTGCGGATCGGCGACGAAGCTTGCCAAGGGTGGCTGGCAACGCTCTTGCACCAACGAGGCCTGCAAGGGCGAACACTTCCCGCGCGTCGATCCCGTCACGATCATGACGGTGGAGTGCGAGGGCGAATTGCTGCTCGGTCGCCAGCCGCGTTTCCCGCCTCGGCGCTATTCGGCGCTTGCGGGTTTTGTCGAGCCTGGCGAGGGGCTTGAGGATGCCGTGCGCCGCGAGGTGCAGGAGGAGGCTGGCGTGAAGGTCGGCGAGGTGCGCTATGTCGCAAGCCAGCCTTGGCCGTTCCCGTCCTCGCTGATGATCGCGTGCCACGCCTTTACGACGCAGCGCGAGATCACCATCGATGCGACCGAACTCGACGACGCGCGCTGGTTCACCCGCGAGGAAGTTCGTTACGCGATGACGGGAGCCGAGGACGGTGCGTTCATTGCGCCGCCGCCATTTGCGGTCGCGCATCACCTGCTGAAGTGGTGGCTCTCGCAATGAGCGCCCCTGCCAAGGTCACGCTCCACATCTGGTCGGACGTGATGTGCCCGTGGTGCGTGATCGGGCTGAACCAGCTCGACAAGGCGCTGGCCGGGATGGAGGGCGAGGTGGACGCGACCGTGCGCTTCCATCCGTTCGAGCTCAATCCGGACATGCCCGAGGAAGGCGAGGAGCAGGCTGCCCATATCCAGCGCAAATATGGCCGCACCGCAGAGCAATCGGCCGGCGTGCGCGAAACCCTGCGACAAGCCGCCGAGCGCGCGGGCTATTCGTTCGACTACACCGGCGAGGGCGAAGCGCCGCCCGCGATGATGTGGAACACGCGGATGGCGCACCGCCTGCTGACCTGGGCCCTGCGCGATTTCGGGCCGGAGCGTCAGGTGGCGCTGAAGCGCGCGCTGTTCGATGCGCACTTTCAAGCGCGGCGCAATGTATCCGATCCCGAAGTGCTGGCTGAAGTAGCGGAAAGCGTCGGCCTGCCCCGGCTCAATGCCCTGCAAGCAATGATCGACCCTCAGATTGACGCAGTCGTCATCGCAGAGGAGCGGCAGGCGTGGGACTGGAACGTCACGGGGGTCCCGGCAGTGGTGATCAACGGCAAGCTAATCGTTCCCGGCGCACAGGAACCGCACGTCTATGCTGACCTTATCCGCAAGGTGCTGGCGCGCGAGGCTGCCGGGAAGGCCTAGACCAGCCCAAGCTTGGCGAGTTCGGACGCGATCTGAGCGGGCAGGACTTCGGCAGCCTCGCCATCACCAAGGTCCGCAGGCGCGTCGGCTTCCTCGAGGTAGCGCCAGCCCTGATGGGCGCGGCGGGGCTTGGGGTGGACGTCGATCAGCTTCGTGCTGACGACGATATTGGTGCGGCCGCCTTCGGCTTCCTCGAAGGCGACGATCTCGGAGCGGGCGACGAGCTGGTGCTTGTGAATCCAGTATAGCGAGCCGCCGATCATTTCCTCGGCGCGCTTGGGGCGGTTGCGGGTGGTGAGGTAGGCGACCTTGGCACCTCCCCGGCGGCCCGTGTCAGAAAACCATTCGTGGATCTCGGCCAGCGACTGGGCACCGTAGGCCACTTTGGTCATGTGCAAGGGCATTGGACGTCTTTCGAACTAGGCGAGGCCGCTCAGCACGGCGAGACCGAGGAACGAGAAGAAGCCCATGACATCGGTCGCCATGGTCACGAATACGGCCGAAGAGACAGCCGGATCCACCTTGAGGCGATCAAGGGTCACCGGGACCATGATTCCGGCAAGACCGGCAACGAGGTTGTTGATCACCATCGCTGCGCCGATCACGCCGCCAAGCAGCGGGTTGCCGAACAGCAGCGCGGTGCCCGTGCCGATCATCAGGCCCAGCGCGGCACCGTTGGTGGCGGCGATGCGCAGTTCGCGCAGGATCATGCGGATCGTGTTCGAACTGGTGAGCTGGTTCGTGGCGATCGCACGCACGACTACGGCCAGCGTCTGCGTGCCGGCATTGCCGCCCATGCCCGAGACGATCGGCATCAGCACGGCGAGCAGCGCAAGCTTGGCAATCGCGCCTTGGAACAGCCCCACCACGGACGAGGCAATGATTGCGGTGCCGAGATTGACCACCAGCCAGGTCAGGCGGGTGCGCACCGTCAGCAGAATCGGCTCATTGATGTCGCCATCGCCTGCACCGGACAGGCGCAGGATGTCCTCGCTCGCCTCTTCCTGAATGATGTGGACGATGTCGTCGACGGTGATCTGGCCGACCAGACGACCGCTCTCGTCAACGACGGCAGCCGAGATCAGCGCGTACTTCTGGAAGCGCAGCGCGACTTCTTCCTGATCCATCGAGACCGGGATCAGCGTCTGGTCGCGCTTCATCACGTCGGCCAGCGGCACGCTGCGCGGGGCGCGCAGGATCCAGCTGAGGCTGCAGGTGCCTACCGGGTGGTGCTTGTGATCGACGATGAACACTTCCCAGAATTCGGTGGGCAGTTCGTCGTCGCGACGCAGGTAGTCGATCAGGTCACCGACGGTCATTGCCTCGGGCACCGCGATCAGATCGCGGCTCATCAGTCGGCCGGCGGTTTCCTCCGGATAGGACAGCGCGGATTCGATCGCGGCGCGGTCTTCCGGCTCCATCTCGGCGAGGACGGCCTGCTGGTCTTCCTCGTCGAGGTCTTCGATCAGGGCGACGGCGTCGTCCGTCTCCATCTGCTCGGCAAGGTCGGCAACTTCCTCGGGCTCAAGCTCTTCGACCAGCAGTTCGCGGACATGGTCGTTGAGTTCGGCAAGGACTTCGCCGCCCATGAGGTCGTTGATCGCGCGCGCGAGCTTTACGCGGTCATCCTGGTCGATCAGCTCGAAAAGGTCGGCGATGTCGGCGGGGTGGAGCGGTTCGACGAGGTTATAGACGGTCTCGTCATCACCCGCTTCGAGCGCTTCGGCAACGCGGCGGACGAAGCCGGGGCGGAGGGTGTTGTCCTCCTCGTCCAGGCTCTCTGCATTGCGCGACGGTTCGACCGGCGCGGGCGCTTCGTCCACGTCGGGGGCGAGGGATTCGATCAGGTCCTCATCGCGCTCCATGGGGGCGGGTTACCGGCTGAGGCGTCAATTGCAACCGCCTAGCAGACCTATGCGTGACTTTCTTTTCGCAAGCCTTATATCGGCGCGCAAACAAGCAAGGATTGCGACTAATGGCTGACGAAAAACTGGTCCTCACGCTCGATTCCGGCGACGTTGTGATCAAGCTGCGCCCCGATCTGGCCCCCGGCCATGTCGAGCGCATCAAGGAACTGGCGAACGAGGGCTTCTACAACGGTGTGAAGTTCCACCGCGTGATCCCCGGCTTCATGGCGCAGGGCGGCTGCCCGCAGGGCACTGGCATGGGCGGTTCGAGCAAGCCGGACCTCAAGGCCGAATTCAACAACGAACCGCACGTGCGCGGCGTGTGCTCGATGGCACGCACCAGCTATCCGCACTCGGCCAACAGCCAGTTCTTCATCTGCTTCGATGACGCGCGCTTCCTCGACAAGCAGTACACCGTCTGGGGCCAGGTCGAGAGCGGCATGGACCTGATCGACGCGCTGCCCAAGGGCGAGCCGCCGGCGAACCCGGGCGTGATCAAGGAAGCGAAGATCGTCGCTGCCTGATCGGACTTCGCACGATGTGAAGAGGGGCGGGGCCATGCGGCTGCCGCCCCTTTTTCATGTCAGGCGTTCAGGCGCCGCACCGCTTCATCCTGCGCGATGAGCGGCAGGAGCGCGGCCATCTCCGGTCCATGATCTTGGCCGGTGAGGGCCTGACGCAGCGGCAGGAACAGGGCCTTGCCCTTGCGGCCGGTGCTGTCCTTGAGCGCGGCTGTGAGAGCGCGCCAAGGGTCGGCTGACCAATCAAGTGTGGCGGCGACGTTGGCGGCTTGGGTCAGATAGGCGCGGGTTTCGTCATCGAAGGCTGGCGCTTCGACCGGGCCGGTGACGACCTGCCACCAGTCCTTTGCCTCGTCGATATGCGCAAGGTTGGGACGGATCGCGTCCCATGCGGTTTCGCCCATGCCAGCAGGCAGGAGGTGGGCAACGCGGGTATAAGGCAGGCGGTGGACGATCTGCGCGTTGACGCGGTGGAGGTCTGCCTCGTCAAAGCGCGCGGGCGCGCGGCCGAAGCGGGAGAGGTCGAAGCTTTCGGCAAGAGCTGCTGCATCGAGCGTGGCGTCAACCGGATCGGATGTGCCGAGGCGCGCAAGCAGGGCAACGATGGCTTCGGGCTCGACCCCCTGTTCGCGGAAATCGGCCATGCCGAGGGCACCGAGCCGCTTGGACAGCTTGCCCTCGCTGCCGGTGAGTAGCGCTTCGTGGGCAAAGCGTGGTGGCGTTGCGCCGAGGGCGGTGAACATCTGGATCTGCGTGGCGGTGTTGGAGACGTGATCCTCGCCCCGCAGGACATCGGTGATGCCCATGGCAATGTCGTCGATCGCCGAGGGCAGCATGTAGAGCCACGAACCGTCGGCGCGGCGGATCACCGGGTCCGACATCTGGCGTGGATCGAAGGTCTGGGGGCCGCGAACGCCGTCGTCCCACGTGATCGGTTGATCATGATCGAGCAGGAAACGCCAGTGCGGCTTTTCGCCAGCCTCAGCTTTTGCCGCATGGTCCTCTTCGGTCAGCTTGAGCGCGGCGCGGTCGTAGATCGGGGGCAGTCCGCGGCCGAGCAGGATCTTGCGCTTGAGGTCCAGTTCCTGCGCGGTCTCGTAAGCGCCGTAGATGCGACCGGCCTCGACCAGACGCTGGAACTCGCGTTCGTAGAGTTCGGTGCGCAGCGACTGGCGCTCCTCACCGTCGTAGGTCAGGCCCAGCCAGGCGAGGTCGGCACGGATGGACTCGACATGCTCCTCGCGGCTGCGCTCGGCATCGGTATCGTCGATGCGCAGCAGGAACTTGCCGCCGTTCTTCTTCGCCAGCAGCCAGTTGTGGAGGGCGGTGCGGACGTTGCCGACATGCAGCTTGCCGGTGGGCGAGGGGGCGAAGCGGGTTACCGTGGTCATGAGCGCTGCCCTAGCGCGCCGCTTCCTCAAGGGAAAGGGCGAGGCGCTCAGGGTATCAGGGCAACGGCGTGGATCGTCGCGTTGTAGAGCGCTTCGTGCCGATCGGCGCGGACGAAGCCCGTGATGCCCTCGGAGAAGGCTTCGCGCTGGCCTGAAACTGCGGCGCGGGCGAGGGCGGCGAGCGTCGTCTCGTCTGGCGTCATGGCAAGACAGCAAGGGCGATTGACCATGAACGGTTCCGGCCAGACCTGCTTGATCGTCTGGACGAGACCATGGACGGCGCAAGCCGCTTCGATCGAGCGATAGCGTTGGGCAAGGTCGGGCACAGGATCGCGGCCCGAGGCTTCGAACAGGGCGCAGAGACGCATCGCCATCGTGACATGCAAGCCCTTGAGCGAAAGCCCGCGCACGTCCTGCGGGCGGGCCAGCCTATCGATCAGGGCGGAGAAGCGGGTGGAGGACTGGCCTGCAGGCATTGCACATCCTTTCTTGCGAACGATTCGCAAGTTAGCATCTGCCACGCCTCCGTCAATGCGAATCGTTCGCAATTACTCCTCGGTCGCTTCCACGCGGTGCGAACGCCAGCGCAAGGCCATGCCGATGATCGACAGCAGCATTCCCACGATGAGCAGCATGAGCATGAGCGGCTCATCCTTGGCTGACTTCAACGCTGGCACGCCGAGCAGTGCCACGCTGACGCTCGATACCAGATAGCCGCTTCCCTTGAGGCGGGAGCTTTTGCGCATTCGTGAATATTCCCGGATAGTTGTGCTGCAAAACAACTACGGGAAAGCGCTTCTCAGGTTCCGGTTCTGAAACCGTGTGTAATCGGATAACGCCGGTCTCGCCCATAGTTGCGCGCACCGAGCTTCACGCCGGGAGGGGCCTGGCGCCGCTTGTACTCCGCAATGTTGAGCAGGCGTTCGATGCGGCTGACGGTTGCGCTGTCGTGGCCTTCCGCCACGATCTGGTCGACGCTCTTCTCGTTCTCGACAAGGCCCTGCAGGATCGCGTCGAGCACGTCATAGGGCGGCAGCGAGTCCGAATCCTTCTGGTCAGGGCGCAATTCCGCGCTCGGCGGCTTGGTGATGATCCGCTGCGGCATGACCGGGCCATCGGGGCCGAGGCCGATCTTCGGGCGGTGCGTGTTGCGCCATTCCGAAACCGCGAAGACCGTGGTTTTGTAGGCGTCCTTCAGCGGATTGTAGCCGCCATTCATGTCGCCGTAGATCGTGGCGTATCCGACGCTCATCTCGCTCTTGTTGCCGGTGGTCACCAGCATCGGACCGAACTTGTTCGACAGGGCCATAAGCGTGACGCCGCGAATGCGCGACTGGATGTTCTCTTCGGTCAGGTCGGGCTGCTTGCCGGTGAACACTGGGGCGAGCATGCCGTCGAACGCATCGACGGCGGGCGCGATCGGCACCGTATCAAGCCGCACGCCGAGCATGTTGGCGCAGCCCTCGGCATCCTCGAGGCTCTCCTGCGAGGTGTAGCGGCTGGGCAGCATCACGCACCACACGCGATCCGGGCCCAGCGCATCCACTGCAATGGCGGCGCAGATCGCTGAATCGATGCCGCCAGACAGGCCGAGGACGACACCGGGGAAGCGGTTCTTGTTCACATAGTCGCGCAGGGCCATGACCATCGCGCAGTAGATGTCTTCGGGATGCTCGGCGAGTTCGTGGTCCACGCCGGGCTCGCAGCGCCAGCGTGAGCCCGAGCCGACCGCGGTCTGCGTCCATACCGTGGTGACGACCGACTCTTCCCAGTCCGGCATCTGTACCCACAGCGCGCCTTCGGGGCCGACGACGAAGCTGGCGCCGTCGAACACGATCTCGTCCTGTCCGCCGACGCGGTTGAGGTAGGCGAGAGGGATGCCAGTATCGATCGCGCGGCGCTTGGCCACGCCATCGATGCGCAGCACGTCCTTGTCGATCTCGTAAGGGCTACCGTTGATGCAGATGAAGATTTCCGCGCCGAGATCAGCGAGGTGGCGGCAGACGTCGGGGTGCCAGATATCCTCGCAGATGGGCAGGCCCAGCATCGCGCCCTTGAACAGCACCGGCTCCGGCAAGGGGCCGGGCATGAAGTAGCGCTTCTCGTCGAAGGTGCCGTAATTGGGCAGTTCGTACTTGAAGCGAGTGGCGGCAATGCGTCCGCCATCGAGCAGGGCGACGCCGTTGTGCAGATCTCCATCGCGCACGAATACCGAGCCGACCAGCATGGCCGGACCGCCATCTGCGGTCACCTTGGCAAGCTTTTCCAGTTCCGCTGCCGCCCGTTCGATCAGCGCCGGCTTCATGATCAGGTCTTCCGGCGGGTACCCGATCAGCATGAGCTCGGGATAGACGATCAGGTCGGAGTCCGGATTGCTCTCGCGCACGGCGAGCATGGCCGCGACATTGGCGGCAAGATCGCCAACGGACTGGTTGAGCTGGGCGAGAGTGATGCGAAGCGTATCGGCCATGACGTAACCCCTAAGGGAGTGTGCGCTGGGCGGCAACGCCCATGGCGGCCAAGAGTTGCAAAGCTGACATCTTGGGCTAAGGGCCGAACGGGATCGAATCCGAGGGAATCGCACGCAATGAAGATCATGGCCGGCAACTCCAACCTGCCGCTCGCCCGCGCCATTTCAGCCTATCTTGAAATGCCGCTGACTGACGCCAGTGTGCGCCGCTTCGCAGACGAGGAAGTTTTCGTGGAAATCCACGAGAACGTACGCGGCGAGGACGTCTTTGTCGTCCAGTCGACGAGCTATCCGGCGAACGACAACCTGATGGAACTGCTGATCTGCATCGACGCGCTGCGTCGTGCCTCGGCCAAGCGCATCACGGCCGTGGTTCCCTACTTCGGCTATGCCCGCCAGGACCGGAAGCCCGGCCCGCGCACGCCGATCTCGGCCAAGCTCGTTGCGAACCTGATCACCCAGGCCGGTGCCGATCGCGTGCTGGCGGTGGACCTCCACGCCGGCCAGATCCAGGGGTTCTTTGACATTCCGACCGACAACCTCTTTGCCGCGCCCGTCATGGCAGCGGATATCCAGACCCGCTACGGCACGCAGGAACTGATGGTCGTCTCGCCCGACGTTGGCGGCGTGGTCCGTGCTCGCTCGCTGGCCAAGCGCCTCAACAACGCACCGCTCGCCATCGTCGACAAGCGCCGTGACCGTCCGGGCCAGTCCGAGGTCATGAACATCATCGGCGACGTGAAGGGGCGCATGTGCATCCTGATCGACGACATCATCGATTCGGGCGGCACCCTGTGCAACGCCGCGCAGGCGCTGATGGATGCAGGCGCCGCTGGCGTTTCGGCCTACATCACCCACGGCGTCCTGTCAGGCGGCGCGGTTGCCCGCGTGAGCAACTCGGCGCTCAAGGAACTCGTGATCTCCGACACCATCATGCCGACCGAAGCGACTGCTGCGTCCGACCGCATTCGCGTGCTGACGATTGCCCCGCTGATCGGCGAAGCCGTGCGCCGCATCGCCGACGAAAGCTCGGTCTCTAGCCTCTTCGATTAATTCGGGCGCTTTAGTCGCTCCAGCCACGCCCTCGCCTGCTTGGGTTCGCCCACGGCGTTGGGCGGCGGCTTGCCGCGCGATGCCATGAACTCGTCGTGGAGGGTGCACGGCTCCATGAACAGGGCTTCGCGCGCCTCGGCGATCTCTTCGGCCAGTTCGGTCAGATTGTCGATGATCGGCGCGGTTGCGGCACGCATGTGCTTGTCGGCATTGTGGTCGAACAGGCCCCATTTGCCCGCTGCGGTAACTTCCAGCGCTTCGATCAGCGCAGCGAGATAGTCCGCTTCCAGTTCGGAGCGGCGCTTGTCGAGACGTTCGAGACGGTCAGCCCTTGCCATGCAGAGGGCCTAGGCGGTGAGACGGTGGCGCGCAACCATGGTCACTCCCAGGGCTTAACCTCGCCAGGTTCAAGCCTGCGGATTTCCTCAAGCCGGCGCGTCTGCCGCGTTTCGAGCCCCAGCGTCATCAGCGGTTGCGGCCGTTCAACGAACTGACGCGGGCTCATGCCGAACAGGGCCGTGAACTCGCGGATCAGGTGGCTCTGGTCGTAGTAGCGCAAGGCAATCGCCTCGGCTTCATCGTGGTCGGCCACGCCGCGAAGGTGGCTGGCCATGTCCAGCGCCCGCGCACGGCGCAGCACCTGCTT
Organism: Novosphingobium sp.; assembly: GCA_046290865.1. Lineage (GTDB taxonomy): Bacteria > Pseudomonadota > Alphaproteobacteria > Sphingomonadales > Sphingomonadaceae > Novosphingobium. Next base: position 9,579 of record JBKBUD010000067.1, read on the forward strand.
GGGCGGCATGCCGAAATCGCGGCGCACGATCCGTTCGAGGCGGCGCTGCTCCACACCGAAATCGTTGGCGATCTGGGCGATGCTGACTGTGGGGTCGGAGAAGGCTGCTGCTTCGAACCGCGCGGACACGGGATCGGGTTCGCGCACGGCGCGCTCGGCAATCAGGCTGCGCATCTCGTGCTCCATCGCCTTGACCCAGTCTTCGGGCGATCCCGCCGGATCGAACAGATCGAGCCAACGGGCTTCGGGCATGCCGAGATCGGTGAAAGTGGCCAGTCGGTCGGTCAGGCTGGCAACGTCAGGCCCGTTGAGCGCATGGCACACGCCGGGGCGAAGGAAGATGCCGATGCTGATGAAGCTGCCGGTCACGCTGATCGGCATGCGCCGGGAATGGGGACCGAACAGCATTGCTGCGCGTCTGGATGTTTGCACACCGTCTGCGGTCGTTGCTTCCCATTCGCCGCGCAGCTGTATCCGGATGCATGCAAAATCGCTCAGCAAACCGCAGTCGAGGCGATGCTCGGGCGGGGCGCCGACAATCGTGACGTACAACCGGCCCACCCAGCGTTCGAGATCGGCGGCCGGCGCTCTGCTGTAGGAGATCGGCTGCCCGTCGCGCGTGGCGATGGGAGAGACTATGGCCCTGTCGACTCCAGGCCGGTTGTTGCGACTCATTCTGCGTGCCCCCAGACAATCGATGCACGCGAGGATTAGCGCCCCGGGAACTTGCCATGCGTGTCGTTCGTCACGCCCCCCTTAAAATTGCGCGAGGGTGTTTGTCCAATGACGAATCATGTTCTGCGCCTTGACCGGATCGGTGTGGAGCAGGCAGAGCCGGGGCATGAAGCTAGATAACGACATCGCCCTCGCCATGCGTCTGGCAGACGCCGCCGCCGCCGCCATCCGCCCGCATTTCCGCACCGTGGCTGCAGAGCGCAAGGGCGACGCGACGCCCGTCACGCTGGCAGACCGCGCTGCCGAGGAGGCCATGCGCCGCATCCTCACGGCAGAAGTGCCGCGCGACACGATCATCGGCGAGGAGTTCGGCTCGACCGCAGGGTCCTCGGGCCGTAGCTGGGTGCTCGATCCCATCGACGGAACGGCGGGCTTCCTTGCCGGGCGTCCGATCTTCGGCACGTTGATCGCATTGGTCGTCGAAGGCTTCCCGGTGCTCGGCGTACTCGATCAGCCGATCACCGGAGAGCGCTGGATCGGTGCGATGGGCAGGCCGACCACCCTCAACGGCCAGCCGGTGCGCACGCGCACGTGCCGCGAGCTTTCCGACGCGACCCTGGCAACGACCGGGCCGCACTATTTCGACGATCATGACGGCGGCCATTTCATGGGTCTTGCTGCAAAGACCGACCATAAGCGCATGGTCATGGGTGGCGATTGCTACAACTACGCCATGCTGGCGACGGGCCAGCTCGACGTGGTCTGCGAGGCGAACCTCAAGCTGCACGACTGGGCCGCGCTTGTGCCGATCGTCGAGGGGGCGGGCGGCACCATGGCCGACTGGAACGGCGATCCGCTCCATGCCGGATCCGATGGCCACGTCATTGCTCTGGGCGATCCGGCGCGGCTCGAGGATGTGGTCGAGGCGCTGGCCTGCGGGCACTGAGCAACGCGTGCGCGGCAGCTGGTTCTTCTTCTACGGGACGCTGACCGAGGATCACGACAATCCGGTGACCCGGCGGGTCCTGCCGTTCCTGGAGGGCGGGCAGCGGGCATCAGTGCGCGGTCGTCTGCGTGCAGTGCGAACGCCCGATGGGTGGTATCCCGTGTTGCTGGCTGGTCCGGGCAGAGTTGCAGGGCGGATCTATCGTGCCGGCCGGGACTTCTCGGCGAAACAGTTGCGCCTGCTCGATGCCTACGAGAACTTCCACCTCCGCCAGCCAGGCCGATCGGAGTATCTCAGGCGGGCGATGCGGGTGAGGATAGCCCACGGCGGGACGGTCATGGCACATGTCTACGTCCACAACCGGCCATGGCACCCCGGCCTGCCGGTCATCGCAGGGGGAGACTTCGCCACCTTTCTTGCGAGACGCCGCGTTCTTGCGCTCGGTTCCGGGCTTGACGGTGCCCGGCGGCGCTAACGCACCAGAAGCTCGACGTCCGACAGTTCGATCACCGGGACCTCCCAGGGATGTGCGGCCATGAGCGCGGCAAGTGCCAGCGCGAGATCCGCATCGGCATCGGCGTAAGTCGTCACGATCGCGGTGGGAGAGAGGCT
>JBKBUD010000387.1:0-1655 GCA_046290865.1 Novosphingobium sp.
TGGGGCTGGAAGGAATAGCATCGCCGAGCGCGGGCGGCCGCCGCTGGCCTGATCAGCGCAAGGGGCAATTCGAGGGTCAGCTCAGGGGCAGCTCGGGCGACTGATGCCGGGGGGCCAGCTGCAGCCAGACGCTCGAGAGCATGGCTGCGAGATAGGTGTAACCAACGGCAAAGAGCAGAGCGATTATGCCTTCGCTGAGCATTCGCTGCGTTTCGCCCTCGGTGGTTTGCACCAGGACCACGCCGACGAAAATCATGATCAGGCCATAGAGCACCATGAACAAGGTCAGCGCCGGGCCGAAGTAGCCCAGAATGCCGAAATAGGCCCCTTGCGTATCCCGGATCGAATTGGTGATCGCGCGCAGAGGGCTGCGAACCTCGGAGGCCACGATCTCGGGCGTGACCAGTATCAGCCGCGATGCGGGATAGGTCAGCAGCACGATCGACAGGAAGATCGCGAGGACTGCAGGCAAGAGCAGGGTCAGCACGCTCAGCAAAACCAGCCAGATCAGCGTCATGCCGAAGGTCGAGAGAATGTGGGCGCCCAGATAGGTGGGGAGCAGCCGGAGGCATCGCGCGATCGAGGTGCCGACAGTCGGACGTGCCGGATCGAGCATGACCTTGAGCATGGTCATGAACCCGAGAAACATCGGGATGGACAACAGGATGAGCACGGGACCGGCATCGCCGTAGAAGCGCAGGATGGCTTCGGCCATCTGCTTGTCGGTCATCCCGTCACCAAACTCGGGGCGGGGCAGGACAAGCGAACCGAACAGCCCCGGCAGCAGGAAGAACACGCCGGCAATTGCCATGAGCACGTCACGGTTGGTCGCAACGAGGCGGGTGGCGGTCTTCCAGGCGAGGGTGCTGTCGAGACGGGGTGTCATGGGCGGGTCAATAGCAGCGTCGGGCGGCGAGGTCGAACGCCAGTTTTGCCCTCGCGCCCCTTGTCACTGGCGCAGCGCTGCGCCATCTCGCAGGCCATGGCCACACGCGACATGATCGAAATCCGCCGCGAGAGCGCGCAAGTGCCCTACCGCGATGCGCTGGAGGCAATGGCCGTGCGCAATGCGGCGATTGCCGAGGGCAACGGGCAGGAGCTGATCTGGCTGCTCGAGCATCCGCCGGTCTATACTGCCGGGACCAGCGCGTCGCCCGACGAACTGCTCGATCCGCGCTTCGAAGTGGTCGAGGCAGGGCGCGGCGGGCGCTATACCTATCATGGGCCGGGGCAGCGGGTGGGCTATGTGCTGCTCGACCTGCGAAAGCGCGCGCGGGATGTGCGTGGCTTCGTCCATGCGCTGGAAGGCTGGGTGATCGAGACGCTGGCCGACTTCGGCGTCGATTCATGGCGCGCGGAAGGGCGCGTCGGCATCTGGACGCACGGGCCGGACGGGCGCGAGGCGAAGATCGGCGCCATCGGCGTGCGCATCCGCCGCTGGGTGACAATGCACGGCTTTTCCGTGAACCTGTCGCCCGATCTCGCGCACTTCGGCGGCATCGTGCCGTGCGGGATCGAGGAGTTCGGCGTGACGAGCCTTGCCGCGCTCGGCCGCAATGTTACACCCGAGGCGTGGGACGAGGCGCTGCTGGCGCACTTCGACCGCTTTCTCGAACGTCTGGACACTGCCTGTCCGCCTCCGGAGGCCGCATGAT
>JBKBUD010000388.1:0-1655 GCA_046290865.1 Novosphingobium sp.
GGCTACTTCTGGCACCGGCCGCAGAAGAAGCTCGAACGGCCGCCCTGCACGATGCGTTGCACCGTGCCGCCGCAGTCGCACGGCTCACCCTCGCGCCCATAGACGGCAAAGTCCTTGGCGAAGTAGCCGAGTTCGCCGTCGGGCCGGGCGTAATCGCGCAGGGTCGAGCCCCCCGCCAGGATCGATTCCTCGAGCACTGCCTTGATCGCGGGGACCAGCAGCTTCAGCTCGCCCGGCTTGACCCGCCCGCCCTCGCGGGCCGGATGCACCCGCGCCCGATAGAGTGCCTCGCACACATAGATGTTGCCCAGCCCGGCCACGATCCGCTGGTCCAGCAGCAGCAGCTTCACCGCCGCGATGCGGTTCCTGAAGGCATCGGCCAGGAGCTTCGGAGTCAGTTCCGGGCCAAGCGGCTCGGGCCCCAGTGCAGCAAAGGGTGGCCAGCTTTCCAGCTTGTCGCTGTCCACCAGATCGACAGACCCGAATCGCCGCGCATCGTTCAACGAGAGAACCCGACCTTCGCTGGTCTCCAGCACAAGGTGATCGTGCTTGCCGATCTCATCCGGATCGATTCGCCAGCGCCCCGACATGCCGAGATGGAACACCATCGTCCGCTCGCGGTCGGTATGGATCAGGCCATACTTCGCCCGTCGCGAAAGTCCGGTCACCCGAGCCCCCGTCAGCGCCTGCGCCAGATCGACCGGAAACGGCCGCCGCAGATCGGCGCGGTTGACCTTCACGCTGCGGATGACCTGCCCATCGAGCACGGTTGCAAGGCCACGAACGGTCGTCTCTACTTCAGGAAGCTCAGGCATGACCCATCCACCCCTAACAGTCTTTGCCGTCCGGGCAATTCCCCACTAAAGGGCCAAGGCATGACCGCATCAGAAACAGCATCTTTCGGCTACGAAGACATCCCGGCAGACGAGAAGGAAGGCCGCGTCGGCGCGATCTTCTCGAACGTCGCGCGCAAGTACGACGTGATGAACGATGCCATGTCGGTCGGCATGCACCGCCTGTGGAAGGACAAGTTCGTCAAGCGGGTTCGCCCCCAGCCCGGCGAGACCATCCTCGACATGGCCGGCGGCACGGGCGACATCGCCTTCCGCATGGCCAAGCACGGCGCGCAGATCACCGTGTCCGACATCAACCAGGACATGCTCGACGTCGGCATCGAACGCGCAGGCAAGCGCGGCATTGAGGGCCTCGAATGGTCGCGCCAGAACGCCGAGGAACTGACCTTCCCCGATCGCGTGTTCGACGCCTACACCATCGCTTTCGGCATCCGCAACGTGACGCACATCGACCGCGCCCTTGCCGAAGCCCATCGCGTCCTCAAGTTCGGCGGCCGCTTCTTCTGCCTCGAATTCTCGACCACCGAATGGCCCGGCTTCTCGGAAATCTACGACGCCTATTCGCACAAGCTGGTCCCCAAGCTCGGCCAGATGATCGCGGGCGACGAAGACTCATACCGCTACCTGATCGAATCGATCCGCCGGTTCCCGCCAATGCCGGAGTTCGAGAAGATGATTCGTGCCGCCGGGTTCAAGCGGACAAGGGTCGAGCCGATCCTCGGCGGCCTTGTCGCCATCCATTCGGGGTGGAAGGTCTGATCCTTTGACCCTGCCCGCCACGCATATCCGCCGCCTGCTCGG
>JBKBUD010000068.1:0-11797 GCA_046290865.1 Novosphingobium sp.
GGCAATCTGCAAAGTCGCATCGGGGAATCAATTGCCCCGAGGGGCGTTTACATTCGAGCAATACTATTCAATTTTGAGTGATGCCGCGACGCCACAATAATGGCGTCGCAGAAATGTTTGATTACAGACAGGAATACTTGGAAATCAAACCTGCCGGATCACACCTGCCTGATCAAACCTGCCTGATCAAACCTGCCTGATCAAACCTGCCTGATCAAACCTGGCTGAAACCGCCATCCATCACGAACTCGGCGCAAGTGACAAAGCTCGCCGCGTCCGAGCAGAGGTAGACAACACCGCCGCCCATTTCCTCAGGCCGGCCCATGCGGCCGATCGGGTGGTTGGCAACGATGCCCTGCATCGCCACCTCGCGCGAAGGCACCGCGCCCAGCTCGACATAGCGGTCCATGATCGAATTGAGCATGCCGGTGTCGATCCCGCCCGGATGCACCGAATTGACGCGGATGTTGTAGCCCAGTGCCGCGAACTCGGCGCCAAGGCACTTGCTCAGCATCTTCACCGCCGCCTTGCTGGTGCAATAGGCCGCGTTGAACGCTGCTCCGCGCAGGCCGCCGACGCTCGAGAAGTTGACCACAGAAGCGCCACCCGAACGCGCCTTGCCGCCCTCTTTCAGCAGCGGCAGCAGGACTTGCGTGCCGATGATGATCGAGTCCACGTTGATCGCGTTGACGCGGTGGAAATCGGCGAGCGGCGTGTCCTCGAACTTGGTGACGATCGAGTAGCCGGCATTGTTCACCAGCGCATCGAGCCGCCCGTACTTGTCCTGGACAAGCGCCGCCACGGCCTGCCAGTCGGCCTCGCTCGTCACGTCATGCTTGAGATAGTGGTCCGCGCCTTCGATCTGCGCGTCAGCGGCAAGGTCGGTGGCAATCACGGTGGCATTGGCCGCCTTCAGTGACTTGACCAGCTCACGGCCGATCCCGCCCGCCGCGCCGGTGACCACCGCCACCACATTGTTGAGAGCAATCGTCATTGTGCGGTCCATCCCCCGTCGATCACCAGCTCTGCGCCGGTCATGTAGCTTGAATCCTCGCTGGCGAGGAAGAATGCGGCGCTGGCCAGCTCGCTCGGCTGAGCAAGGCGCCCGATCGGCGTTGCGCCGACCACACCAGCCACCAGATCATCAGGCTTTTCGGCAAAGCCCTGGTCCACCCAGCGCTGGAACCCGGCCTTGAGCAGCGGGGTTTCAACGAAGCCGGGGTGCAGCGAATTGGCGCGGATCGGCGTCTTCTTCTGCGCGAACTCGATGGCTATGCCCTTGGTGAACAGCCGCACCGCGCCCTTGCTGGCGTTGTAGGCCGAAACCTCGTTCATCCCGACCAGCCCCATGATCGAGCTGACGTTGATGATCGACGAACCACCGCGGAAGTCCTCGCCGCTCTCCGCCATCAGCGGCACGAAATGCTTGGTGCCGAGGAACACGCCATCGACGTTGATCGACATGATCCGCCGCCAGCCTTCCATCGAAAGGCTCTCGACCGGCCCGGTCAGGTCGATCCCGGCGTTGTTGACGAGGACATGGCACTTGCCGTGGCGCTCCTTCACCAACGCAACCGCACGCTCCCAGTCCTCTTCCTTGGCAACGTTGGCACTGATGTAACTCGCAGCCTGGCCAAGACGACCCATCACCTCGTTCGCCGTCGCGCTGTCCTCGGCATCGAGGTCCGAGAGCACCACTTCCGCACCCTCGGCGAGAAAGCGCTCGGCGCAAGCCAAGCCAATGCCGCGAAGGCCACCCGATACGAAGGCAACGCGCCCCTTCAGGCGCTGTGCAGACAATTCCATGTTCCTCAGACCCCCATCATGCCGGCGGTCGTCGCGCCGTCGATCGCGTATTCCGCGCCGGAGATGAACCCGGCCTCGTCGCTGGCGAGATAAGCGACCAGCCCCGCCACTTCACCCAGCTGCGCCATGCGCTTCATCGGCGCCATGCCTTCGTACATCGCACGTGCAGCGGCGGGATCGGGCTGGCTGTTCATGATGTTCTGGATCAGCGGCGTTTCGACCACACCCGGCAAGATCGCGTTGACGCGGATGGCATAGCCCTGCTGCCCGCAATGCACCGCCGCCGATTTCGCCAGCGCGCAGACCGATGCCTTGGTCACCGAATAGGCGACGTAATTGCCGAGCGGCCGCGTCGCATTCATCGAGGAATTGATGATGATCGAGCCCTTCGGCCCATCGGGATTGCGCTTCATGCCAAGGATGGCGTTCTGCACGGTCAGCATCACGCCGGTCTGGTTGACCGCGATGATGTTGTTCCAGCCCTCGAGACCCACGGTCTCGATCGACCCATCGCCCGCTTCGATCCCGGCATTGGCAAAGACGATGTCGAGACAGCCATCGGTAGCGATGATCTCGTCGATCAGGCCCGGCCAGCCCGCCGCATCCTGTACCCGCAGCTTGCGGAACACGGCGCCCGTTTCCGCACAGAGCGCGGCGGCGGCCTCTTCCTTCGATCCGGTGAACCAGACCTTAGCGCCTTCTTCGGCCAGGCGCGCGACCGTGGCCGCGCCGATGCCGGTGGTGCCGCCGGTGACAAGGGCGACCTTTCCTTCAAGCCTATTGGACACTTGCTCTCTCCCGCACAGAATCTGCGTGAATTTATACCGTCAGTGGTTACGCGCACGGGCAGTGCGTGCAACCTATGCTTTCAGCAAGGTGACGCACGCGCGGGGGAGCGGCAAAACCGGCAGCAATGACTGAATTTTGCGACTGAATTCTGGGTGAGGAATCGAGAACATGGCTGACAGCGATCCCAACATGGCCAAAGGTCAAGAAGGCGGCAAGGCAAGGTGCGAGGCAATCAGCTGGCAAGAGCTGCTGGCACAGGATTCGCGCCCCGCTCCGGCGATGCTGACCGAAGAGAGCTACCAGTATCGCGGCTCCGAGCCGCTCGCTGCAGAGCGCTATACCTCCGAGGACTTCGCCCGTCTCGAACGCGAGAAGATGTGGCCCCACGTCTGGCAGTTCGCCGCGCGCGAGGAAGACATCCCCGAAGCCGGCGACTACACCGTGTTCGAGAACGCCGGCCGCTCCTGGCTGATCTCCCGCCAGGAAGACGGCAGCGTCAAGGCCATGCACAACGTCTGCCTCCATCGCGGCCGCAAGCTGCGCACCGAGGACGGCACCGCCGACACTTTCACCTGCCCCTTCCATGGCTTTGCCTGGAACAAGGACGGCAGCTTTGCCGGCATGCCCTGTTCATGGGACTTCAAGCACCTGTCAGCCGACAAGATGCACCTGCCCGAGGCCGAGGTCGGCCGCTGGGGCGGCTACATCTTCCTGCGTGAGGAAAAGGGCGGCCCCACGCTGGAGGAGTACCTCGCCCCCCTGCCCGAATTCTTCAAGCGCTGGCGCCACGAGGAATGCACCACGGTGATCTGGGTGGCCAAGGAAGTCCCGGCCAACTGGAAGGTCACTGCCGAGGCCTTCATGGAAGCCTGGCACACCGTCGTCACCCACCCGCAGCTCCTGCCCTTCACCGGTGACGCCAACGCCGCCTACTGGACCTATGGCGACAACGTCAACGTCAACCACGTTCCGTTCGGCATCATGAGCCCGCACGTCGATCCCGAGGGCAAGACCCAGCAGTGGATCGTCGACGAATTCTGCAAGTACAATGGCCGCAGCGCCGACAACTACGAGGCATCGGGCGATCCCTTTGCCGTGACTGTGCCCGAAGGCATCACCGCGCGCGCCGCGCTGGGGGCTGCCATGCGCGCAGGCTACACCGCGCAGACCGGCTACGATCACGACCATGCAACCGACGCCGAACTGCTCGACGGCCTTGTCTACAACGTCTTCCCGAACTTTGCGCCCTGGGGCGGCTTCATGCCGAACATCGTCTATCGCTGGCGCCCCGGAAAGACGCCAGACACCTGCCTGATGGAAGTGCGCATCCTCGCCCGCGTCAAGCAGGGCGACCCGATGCCGCACGGCGTGCCGATGAAGCTGCTGACGAATGACCAGAAGTGGACCGACGCGCCCGAACTGGGCGTATTGGGCCACGTCTTCGAACAGGACATGGACAATCTGCCCTACGTTCAGGACGGCCTCCACGCTTCCAAGACCGGCGAAGTCAATCTCGGCGACTACCAGGAAATCCGCATCCGCCAGTTCCACCAGACGCTCGACAAATACCTGAACGCATAGCACAGACAGCCCACCCCACTGCTTGCTCCCCTCCCGCGAGCGGGAGGGGGCGAGGGTGGGCTTTCAAGGACAAAGTGTGCCAAAAGACATAAGCGGCAGAGCCATGTCGCTGCCAGTTTGGGAGATCATGCCAAATGACTGAAAACAAGACAGACGTTCATCCCCCGCGCATCGATTGCGTGTTCGTCTGCGGCGGCGTCTGGCATGACATGGACTTCGCCCGCCTCGAGATCCTCAAGCTGCTGGCCGAGGACCCGGCAATCCGCACCCGCGTGTTCGAAGACTACGAGAACATCGAGGCGATCCGCGCTGCCGACATCCTGATCACATACACTTGCGACGTCACCCCCTCGCTCAAGGCGCAGGAAGCCCTGCGTGACTGGCTGCAGTCCGGCGGGCGCTGGTATGCGCTGCACGGCACCAACTCGGTGCTGCGCTTCCTCACCGCAGGCCCCAACAAGAACCTGTGGGACGCACCGCGCTGGGCACCGCTGATGATGGACCTGCTCGGCAGCCAGTTCATCAGCCACCCGCCGATCGCGCCCTATACGGTGACCGTCGCCGATCCCGATCACCCGCTGGTCAAGGGCGTGGAACCGTTCGAGACGACGGACGAACTCTACCACATGGAATACCACGGCGACCTGCACGTCCTGCTCGAAACCGATTGCACGGTCGAGGGCACCGGCTTCGTCGAGGCGGCAGACGCCATCGGCAAGCATGCGGTCATGTACCTGAAAACCCAAGGAAAAGGTGGCGTGCTCTACAACACGCTCGGCCACTGCCGTGGGCACTATGACCTGCAACCCATGCTCGACTGGTGGCCGACCGTGGACCGCTGCGCCTGGGACCTGCCGGTGTTCTACGATCTGCTGCGCCGTGGCATTGGCTGGCTCAAGGATCGTCCGGCGAAAGCCTGAAATCCCGCATCGGTCCTAAGTCCAATTTTGGCTGAAGGGGGGGCGTGTCACACCTCTCGGGCAAACGAATCCGGGAGAGACGAAATGACCACCCTCCGCCTTGCACTCATCGCCAGTGCCCTGCTGACTTCCACTGGTGCACAAGCTGGTCCGGCAGCAGCGCCCTCAACCTGGGCGCGCTGCGCCGTCTGCCACAGCAACGCCAAGGGCGCGCCGGACAAGATCGGCCCCAACCTCTACGGCGTCTACGGCCACAAGATGGGCGTCAAAGGCACCTACAAGTTCTCCGATGCGGTCAAGAAGTCGGGCCTCAAGCTCGATGACGCCACACTCGACAAGTGGCTGGAAAACCCCGCGAAACTCGTCCCGGGCAATCGCATGAGCTTCCCCGGCCTCAAGGACCCGGCCAAGCGCGCGGAACTGATCGCCTATCTCAAGACGCTGAAATGATTACAAGGCAATGACCACGGGCCGGGCTGGCACCAAAGCCCGCCCGGCCTCGTGCCAGCCCTCGATTCCTTCCGCAAACCAGTAGACCTGGCCGAAGCCTTCGTCGGCTAGTCGGCGGGTGGCGTTCCAGCTCATCCAGCAATCGCTCCGGCAGAACAGCACCACCGGGAAGCGGGGATGCCTGGCGCGCGCTACGACGACAGCCTTGCGCAGCCCCTGCCACAGCACCGCTTCGGGATGACCCCGCCCAGTTTCGGGGTGCCATGCTGCACCGGGGATGGTTTGATGCGGCACCGCGAGGGTCCACTTTCCGGTTGCGGCATCGCGCACCCCGCCCTCGGCTGGAAGCACGTCGATGAACAGCGCATCGACCCCCGGCTTGAGCCGAAGGACCTGTTCCAGCGTGATCTGCACGCCAGGCGTCGGCGAGCGATCGACCGGGGCACGATAGTGTGCCGTGCGATACCCCTCGGCGTCGAAAAGCTCAGGAGGCGTTGCGGCAGGGGCATGGCTTTGCCCGCGAGAGTTGCCGGGGAGTTGGAAAGCTGCGAAAATCGCGAGGATGAGCACCAGACACCGTGTGTTCATGGGCATTTCGCACTCCCAGCCCTTGTTCCAAGGTCCCATATGCTCGCTCACGCAAAGCGCTCATAGTGTGCTTTGGGAGAATGCCCATGATGGCCAGGAAGATGATTGCCGCCCTCTTGATGCTGGGTTCCGCGCCCGCACTGGCGGCGCCTGCCGATCCGCTGCACTCGCCGATGTGGGAGCATCACGCTGCGCGCCTGTTCAGCAAGGACCCGGTAGTGTTCGATCAGCGCGTTGCCGTGCGCATCCCCGTAATCGCTGAAAATCAACGCGTTTTTCCGGTAACGGTGGATGCCCGCGCCCTTCCCAACGTGCGCCGCATCGTCCTCTTTGCCGATCTCAACCCGATCCCGGTCGCGGTCGACTACACCCCCACCGAGGCCGAACCCTTTCTCGCCACACGCATCAAGCTCGACCAGCGCACCCCGGTCCGCGCAGCAGTGCAGACCAAGGACGGCACCTGGCACGTCGGCGGCTCATGGATCGACGCTGCCGGCGGCGGCTGCTCGGCGCCACCGGTCAGCCGCGTCAAAGGAGATTGGGCAGACCATCTGGGTGAGGTTCGCGCGCGGCAATGGCCTGAAAAGGCAGGAGAAACCCGGCTGCGCATGACCTTGCGGCATCCGATGGACACCGGCCTAGTCGAGAACATCCCGGCTTACAACATCGAGCGCCTGACGATCCACGACAGCACCGGCAAGTCCCTGGGTGATATCCAGATTTTCGGCTCCGTGGCCGAGGACCCGGCCTTTACCGTGGTGGTCAAGGCAACCGGTACGATCAGCTTCGAGGCGCGCGATACGGCCGGCCTGCGCTTCCCCGGCAAGGTGGGCGCATGAGGCTTCCGCGCAGGGCGCTGTTGCTGGCCGGACTGCTCGCCCCGGCGACAACCTTTGCCGAACAATTCGCAGGCAAATACAATCCCTTGGCCGATCAAGTGGCCGACGGCTTGTGGATGGTGCGCGGCGCTGACGAGGCCATCGCCTTTGCCAACGGCGGCGCGATTGCCAACAGCGCGATCATTGCCACGGACGCTGGCGCGGTGCTGTTCGACCCCGGCGTCTCGCGCGAACACGGACGGGCGCTGGGCGCGCTGGCGCAGAAGGTGACCGGCAAACCGGTGGGCCGCGTCTACATCAGCCACCTGCATCCCGATCATGCGATGGGTGCAGCTGCGTTCGATCCCGCCTTGGTCCACGCCCTGCCCGCCACCCGCGCCGATCTGGAGCGCGATGGCGAGGGGTTTTCGGACGCCATGTATCGCCTGTTGGCGGACTGGATGAAGGGCACCACGGCAGTCCTTCCACACGGCGATGTGACTGAAGGACAAGTGGAATTCGGCGGGCGGCGGTTCTCGCTCATGGCGCTCAAAGGACACTCTGGCGGCGATCTGGCGCTGCTCGACGAGGCAACGGGGACGCTGCTTTCAGGCGACCTCGTGTTCCATGACCGCGCCCCTTCGACGCCCCATGCCTCCCTGCCGGACTGGCGCGCCTCGCTCGACCGGCTGGCCGCCGCGCCGCACAACCTGCTGGTGCCGGGACATGGGGCCCGCGACCGCGATGGCAGCGCGATTGCCCAGACGCGCGACTGGCTCGGCTGGCTGGAGCAGACCCTGCGCGATGCGGTGGCCCATGGCCTCGATATGAACGAGGCCGGGGACCTGCCCATTCCTCCCCGCTTTTCGACGCTCAAGGCCGCGCGCTACGAACTGCAGCGCAGCGTTTCGCACTTCTACCCAGGGCTCGAGGCGGAACTGCTGCCCAAGCTCTAGAGCACTTTGTCTAGAACTCGGCGCGCAGCGAGACCGTCAAGCGGCGGGGAGCGCCAGGGGCGTAGGCGCGGGGGTTTTCCGCGCCCGGGGCTTCGGTGAGAAAGACCTCGTCAATTTCCGAGAACGTACCGAAGGTGGCGTAGCGCTTGTTCAGCACATTGCGCAATTGCGCGACCACACGCAGGCCGGGTGCGAGGCTGACCGAGCCGTCGAAGTCGAACACCGCATAGGCGGGCGTGCGCCCATTGTCGTTGCCTTCGTCGCCGGCGAGGTACTGGCCCGAACGGGCGCGCATCGTCACACCGGCCGACCAGCTGCGCTCCTCGCGCGCGAGGCGCAGGTTGACGGCGTGGCGGGGAACGGCCGGCAGCTGGTCGCCGCGCCCGACCATGATCGCGCCTTCGCCGTCCGCCGCAGGGTTAGACGGGCTCGCCATGGTGAAGGCATCGCGGAACCGGGCCTCGGTGAAGGCATAGCTGGCTGAGGCTTGCCAGCCATCGCGCCGCCATTGTGCCGAGGCCTCGATCCCCTGCCGGCGAGTGTGGCCGAGGTTGGCGAAGTAGGCGCGGCCGCGCACCGAAGAGGCGATCATGCGGATGTCGTTGCTGGTTGCCGAGCGCCAGGCGTCGACACGCCATGCCAGCACCTTGCCGGTGGCGCTCACGCCGCCGTGCCAGTTGGTGGCGCTGACCTGCTTCAGGGGCGGATCGGCGATGAAGAAATTCGCCAGCGTGCATGGCGCTTGCGGATCGGCGCAGCTGAGTTCGGCAGGCGTCGGGTTGCGGCTGGTCAGCGCCAACCCGGCGGTGGCGTGGATGCCCGGTGCCAGCGCGTAGTCGAATTCGAGGCTCGGGTTGAAGCGATCGAAAGTGTGGCGGCCGTTGAGCGCGGTACCCAGCTGGTCCTCCATCACCACGCGGTTGTGCGCGTAGCGCGCGCCCGCTTCCACCGTCAGGGCCGAGGTCAGCGGCAGGGCGAGGCTGGCGAAAAGCGCGAAGTCATCAAGCTTCGAGACCAGCGAAACCGGCTGGATCGCACCGGCCGCCGAGATCAGCGGCAGGCCGAGATCCTCGACCGAACGGTCTACTTCCAATTCGCCAAGATCGGTCCGCGCGCCAAAGCGGGTGCGTGCATGCTCCCACGTACCCCCCAGTGCGATGCGGCGGGTGCCATTGCTGGTCTCGACAGTGTCCAGCCATTGCAGGGTTGCGCCCCAGGCGCGGGTGCGCTCCTTGCCGCGATTGAACACCGCCGCCTCGTCACCGGCAGCCTCGGCTGCAACCGCGACGCCGCGCGAAAACAGCGCATCGCTGTATCCGTCGTCCTCATCCTCGACGCAGAGTTGCACCGGATCGGCGTCGCAAGGGCCAAAATCGGCAAGATCGCCATTGGCATTGGCGCGGTCGAGATATTGCCAGTGAGCGCGCAGTTCGAGACGCGAGGTGCCGCTAGTAGCGAGCCATGGCGCGGCAACCACGCGGGCGAACCAGGTGCGGGTGGTGTCGGGCCGCGTGAACACCGCAGCGTACTTCGCATCGAGCAATTCGACTGGCGAAACACCATTGCCGGTGAGGTCGGTCGAGGCGCCGAGGGCGGAGAGTTCGATACCCCAGCCCTCGCCCTGATGCACGCCCTTGGCAAAGCCCCGATAGAGCGTGGACGGACTGGCAACGCGCCAGCCCTTGTCATTTCGCGCCTCGAAGGCGACGAGCAAATTGCTTTGCGCGGTGCCGGTGCCGTAGCTGACCGCGCCGCCTGCCATGCCTTCGCTGTCGAGATCGCCTTGCCCGCGCAGCCCGGACAGGCTGACGCCGTCGCCCGTCTGGACGAGCAGCGACCCGGCCAGGGCATTGCGGCCGAGCACGGGGTTGGCATCGTTGACCTGCGCGCTGACCAGCACGCCGTCTGGGACAAGATCGAGCAGGACGACATCGCCGAATGGCTGATTGAAGCGAACGCCATCGAGATAGACGGCAAGGCCCTGCTCCATGCCCTGCAGCGCTCCGGCAGAGAAGCCGCGCCAGTTGAGCGATGCCTGCCACGGATTTCCCGCAGCCTCGCCCAGCGTGAGGCCGGGAATGGCGCGTTCCAGCGCGCGGCCGAGGTCAGGGCGGCCCGAGGCGTCGATCGCGGCGAGATCGAGCGCGCGGGCCTCGTCGAGGTCGATCATGCCGCCAGGCGCATTGACGACGATCGGGTTCACGTCCTGCGCCATCGCGGGAACCGGCGCGGCGGCGAGGAGAAGTGGGATCAGTTTGCGCATCGGTTCTCAGATCTTCACGCGGAGGCCGGCCCATAGGGTGCGCGGGTTGCCAAGATCTATCGAGCCGCCCGAATTGCGCGTGACGATCTCGGCGTCAAACAGGTTCTCGGCGCGCAGGACCAGGCTGATACCCTTGGGCAACGGCACTTGCGCAAAGAGATCGAGCGTGGTCGCCGTCTTGAGGCTGTCGATCTGGAGATCGTCCTCGTACTGCTGGCCGACATGGCGCAGCGTTGCCGTCACGTCCCAGCCCGGTGCGGGGGCGACGCCGAACGTGGCCGAGGCGGCAAGACGCGGGGTCTGCGCGGGGCGCTTGCCGGTGAGGTTCGACAGCGGACCGTTGCGCACTTCGGCATCGGTCCATGCGAGCGAGCCATCGAAGCGGACGATGCCCACTTCTGCGTGCGCGGCAGCTTCAATCCCGCGCGCGCGGATCTGGTCGACGTTCTGGCGCTGGCGCAAATTGGTGCCGACTGTGACGTTGGCGATTGCACCCTCGATCCGGTTGTCGAAGCCGGTGACCGAGAGGCGCAGGCCCTTGGCGGGGGTCAGGTCGATCCCGGCCTCGAAGCCCTTCTGCTTTTCGTTGCGCAGGGTAGCGTTGGCCTGCGTGGTGACCGGGAAGACGGTGAACGGGCGGTAGAGTTCGTTGAGCGTCGGCTGACGCAGACCGGTGTAGGCAGCAGCGCGCAGGGCGATCATGTCCGAGGCATGGAACACTGCGCCGCCACGCCAGGTGACGGTCCAGTCGCTTTGCGTCGCATAATCGTTGCGGCTGGTGACCGTGCCAGAGGTGTTGCGGACTTCGAAGTAGCCGTCGGCAATCACGGTGCGGTCGGCGCGCAGGCCTCCGGTGAGCACGAGCGCGCCCAGCGTCAGGTCGTTCTCGGCGTAGAAGCCGAGGTCGGTGTTGACGCCCCCTGCCCGGCGACGCGCGGTGATTGCGCCGGTCGCGGCATTCAGGGCGTTTTCCTTCATCGTGCCCGACGCGCGGCGCCAGTCGACGCCGAGGCGCAGCACGTCGTTTTCGCCCATCGGAGGGCGCAGCTCGAACTTTCCGCCGAGACCTTGGGCTGGCGTATCGTACTGGTCCAGCGTCGGTCTGAAGCTGGTGGCGGAAACGACGATATTGTCGAAATTGCGCACCTGAACATAGGCCAGCGCATCGAACTGCCAGTCGCCCCGGCCGACGAGGCGCAGGCTCGCGTCCTGCCCTTCGCTGGAGGTGGTGGCGCCCTTGAAGCGCAGCAGGCGGTCGTCGCGATAGACCAGCGCGCGGGCTTGCAGCTCGACCGTTTCGCTGAGCGGGGCGACGGCACGGATCTGCGTTACCCAAGATTCATAGCGGGCGCGAACGGTGGCGGGGACGCGCTGGGCTTCGGGCGTGGTGAAAAAGCCCCTGCCGCGATCCCAGCGACCCGAGACGACTGCAAAACCCGAACCCAGACGGGGGGCGATGGTCAGGGCCGCTTCGGTCTCGCCGCGCTGGCTGGCGAGGAGCTGGGCGTTGACGAGGCCGAGTTCGTCAGGGCCTGCGCTTTCCAGTTCGATGGTGCCGGACAGCGCGCCAGCGCCGAACGGGCCGGAGCCGCCACCGCGGGTGACGCGGATCGAGCCCAGCGTGTC
>JBKBUD010000069.1:0-11773 GCA_046290865.1 Novosphingobium sp.
AGGCGCGTGCCGAGGGGCTGGAGATCTGGCCGCAGGTGCTGCCGCGCCCGATCGGCATGGTCTCCGGCTGGGCGCTGTCGACGCACCCGTTCTGCCTGTGCCCGTCCTATCAACCGCTTGCGAACCTGCCGCTGGAGCAACAACTGCCGCGCCTGCGCGATCCGGCCTTCCGGGCGCAACTGATTGGCGAGATGCCCCAGGAAGGCCACCCGCTGGCCATGCTCACCCGCATCTGGGACTGGATGTTCCCGTTCGGCGATCCGCCACAGTACGAACCCTCGGCAGACCAGAGCATCGGCGCGATGGCACGGGCGCAGGGCCGCTCGCCCGAGGAGGTCGCCTACGACGTGCTGATGGAGCGCGATGGCACGGGCATGATCCTCAACACGCTGGGCAATTTCCACGAAGGCAGGCTCGATGCCCTGCTCGGCCTGATGCGGCGGGAGGATACCGTGACTGGCCTTGGCGATGGCGGCGCGCACTATTCCGCGATCTGCGATGCCAGCTACCCCACCTTCATGCTGACATGGTGGGTGCGCGATCGCGCGGGCGAGCGGATGACCCTGGCCGAAGCGGTCCAGATGCTTTCCTCGCGCCCGGCAAAGGTCGTCGGCCTCGAGGACCGTGGCCTGCTCAGAACCGGCTACAAGGCCGATCTCAACGTGATCGACATCGAGCGCCTGACGCTGCACGGCCCTGTGATCCGCCACGACCTGCCCGGTGGCGGGCGCAGGCTGGACCAGACCGCAAGCGGCTATCGCGCGACGGTGGTGAGCGGTCAGGTGATCCGCCGCGATGACCGGCCTACTGCGCTCCGGCCTGGCCAGGTGGTGCGCGGAATGCAGAAGGCGCGCACGGATCAGGTGCCGGCCTAGGCAAGCCATGCCGCCCCCACCAGGCCGCCCGACTGATACAATCGAACACTTGCGTTCGTTTTAAAGCCGGGTTACGCAATTCCCGAAGGTGGCATGAAAGCCACCGCGGGAGATTTGCGGCATGCGCAAGGTGCTGAAGGTTGCAGGCATTGTCCTGCTGATTGCTGCCGTGGCGGTAGGAATCGGACTGTGGCGCAACTGGGACATCATCCAGCGCGTCTTCCTTGGCGGGGTGAAGGTTTACGAGACCACGCCGCCGCAGCTTCCCTCCGACATTCCACGTCCGGCAATCCTCGTCTTTTCCAAGACCAATGCCTTCCGCCACGAGGAAGCCATTCCCGCCGCCGCCAGAATGTTCGGCGAAGTGGCGAAGGAGAACGGCTGGGGCATCTACCAGACCGAGAACGGCGCTGCATTCAGTCCGGAGATCCTCGGCAAGTTCGACGCTGTCGTCTTCTCGAACGTGACGGGCGACGTGTTCACGCCGCAACAGCGTAGCGCGTTCAAGGCCTTCGTCGAGAACGGCGGCGGCTATGTCGGCATCCACGGAGCCGGGGACAATTCGCACAAGGACTGGGACTGGTACGTCAAGGCGATCATCGGCACGAACTTCATCGGCCACCCGATGGACCCGCAGTTCCAGGAGGCCAGGATGCGCATCGAGAACAAGGCGCATCCGGCGACGGCGCAACTGCCCGATACGCTGTACCGCGTCGACGAATGGTATTCGTTCGACAGGTCGCCGCGCGGCATTCCTGGGCTGACGGTGCTGGCGACGATCGACGAGGCTTCCTACAAGCCGGGCGAGTTCTTCGGCACATCGCTGGCCATGGGCAAGGACCATCCGGTGGCGTGGTGGCGCTGTGCCGGAAGGGGCCGGGTGTTCTATGCCGCAGGCGGCCATACGGCCGCGAGCTATGCCGACCCTGCGATGCGCAAGCTCCTGACCGGCGCAATAGCATGGGCCATCGGCAAGGTAGGCACGGGCTGTGCGCCTGCTTCGAACACGACTTCTGCAAGCGAAGGCCGCTGATGACTGACATTGCGCATTTCGACCGCCGGGCCATGCTCGCTGGCCTTGCTACCCTGCTCGGCGTGGCGGCGCTGCCCGACGCCGCGCTTGCCGCACCGGTCCGCAAGGGTCGTTTCCTGCCCCGCGCGCAGTTTGCGCTGCTTGCCGCCGTGGTCGATACGATTCTGCCAACGACTGACACGCCCGGAGCACTGGAGGCCAAGGTCGACGCGCGGCTTGATGCCATGCTCAGGGACTGGGCCTCTCCGGCAACGCGCGCAGAGATCGGGGCCGCGCTTGCCCGCATCGATGCCGCAGCCCGCATGGCGAAGGGACGCGCATTCGCGGCGCTTGCTCCGCAGGAACGTGCCGACGTGCTGCGCGACCACGACAAGGCCGCGCTGAAGGCCGCACCGCCCGCCGATGGCTCGAAGCCGAAGATGTTCGACCTTCTCGCTGCTCCATCCGACCCCGGCTACAAGCGGCTGAAGGAGCTGGTCGTCGCCCTCTACTACTACAGCCCGGTCGGCAGCGCGAACGAGCTGACTTACGAACACGTGCCCGGCGCGTTCGAACCCTCGATCAAGCTGACCCCCGCCTCGCGGCCCTATCTCGGCCTCGGCCCGGTCTGAACGGAGCACCCACCATGTTCGACGCCATCATCATCGGCTCCGGCATCAGCGGGGGCATTTCCGCCAAGGAACTGACCGAGCGCGGGCTCAAGGTCCTGGTCATCGAGCGCGGTCGCAGGATCGAGCACGGGGCCGACTACATGGACAGCCAGATGCCGTGGGAGCTGCCCAACAACAACCAGATCCCCGAGGAGGAGCTGGCGCGCGACTATCCCGTGCAGGGGCGATGCTATGCCGTGAATGCGGCGACCAAGCAGTTCTGGGTCAAGGACAGCGAGCATCCCTATACCACGCCGGAAGACCGGCCGTTCGACTGGATCCGCGGCTATCACCTCGGAGGGCGCTCGATCATGTGGGGGCGGCAGTCCTACCGTCTTTCGCAAATGGACTTCGAGGCCAATGCGCGCGACGGGCACGGGGTGGACTGGCCGATCCGCTATGATGACCTTGCGCCGTGGTATGGCCATGTCGAGAAGTTCATCGGCGTCGCCGGGTCGAAGGAAGGCCTGCCTCAGTTGCCGGACGGGGAGTTCCTGCCACCGTTCGCGCTGAACGACGGCGAGAAGCTGTTCAAGGCGGCGGTCGAGGAGAAGTTTGCCGGGCGCAAGGTGATCATCGGGCGCAACGCCAACCTCTCGGTCGCCCAGCCGCACCATGAGGAGCTGGGGCGCACCAGCTGCCAGAACCGATCGATCTGCGAGCGCGGCTGCAGCTTCGGCGCAAACCATACCAGCCTGTCCTCCTCGCTGCCTGCAGCCGAGCGAACAGGCAACCTGACGATCGTGACCGACGCCATCGTCCATAGCCTGGTGCAGGACCCCGCCAGCGGCCGGATCACGGCGGTGCGGGTGATCGATGCCAACACGAAGGTGGGGCGGACCTACACGGCGAAGGTGTTCTTCCTCAATGCCTCTGCCTTCGGATCGGCGCAGATCCTGCTCAATTCCCGCAGCGAGGCGAACCCGCGCGGGCTGTGCAACAGGTCCGACCAGGTCGGCCGCAACATCATGGATCACATCTACGGGCTGAGCACGGCCGGGATGATGCCGAAGTATCCGGCCGACAGCTATTACCGCGGGCGCAAGCCGACCGGCATCTACATCCCGCGCTATCGCAACGTCAGCGAGGACGCGCCGGAGTTCTTGCGCGGCTTCGGCTATCAGGGCGCGGTCGTGCGCACGGGCGGATCACTGACGATGGGGCCGGGCATCGGCCAGACGATCAAGGACCGCGCCCGCAAGTTCGGTCCTTGGATCGCCTATGTCGCAGGCTTCGGGGAAATGCTGCCCCACCCCGACAACCGCCTGAAGCTGCACGAGACGCGCAAGGACAAGTGGGGCATTCCGCTGCTTCACATCGACGTGCAACTGCGCGAGAACGAGCGCCGGATGATCGAGCGGATCAATGCCGATGCCAGGGAGATGATCAGGATAGCGGGCGGCGTGGTGGTCTACCAGAACACCGAACCGGGATCGCCGGGCCGGGGCATCCACGAGATGGGCACGGCGCGGATGGGGCGCGATCCGGCAACATCGGTGTTCAACGCCTTCAACCAGGCGCACGAAGCGCCGAACCTGTTCTGCACCGATGGGGCGGTGATGGCCTCTTCCGGCTGCCAGAACCCTTCGCTGACCTACATGGCGCTATCGGCCCGCGCCGCGCACAATGCAGCGCAGATGCTGAAGGAAGGCAAACTCTAGGTGCGAGCAGTCCCGGACAGGCTGCCGATGAAGCCGCGCAGAAGTCCCTTCTGGATGGCCATGGCCTCGGGATCGGTCGCCTGCCGTCCGGACAGGCTTTCGATCAGGGGCGAGGCCCAGAAGAAGCCGAACAGCATGTTGAAGATCGCGACGATCTGCATGGCGAGACTGTCGTCCGATGAGGGCTGGCCCGCCTTCTCGTTCATCTTCCGGCCATAGCCGACCATGCGGCCGAGCCAGTCGAGGCCGATCGGGTCCGGCTCGCTGTCCGACGAGATCGCCGCGCGGATCAGCAGCCGGGCGATGTTGGGATGCTGCGCGAGCAGATCGGTCATGCGGTCGGTCAGGTCGGTGAAATCGGCATCGGCACGGGCGAGGACCTCGTCCATCAGGTTGGTCATCGGTTGCAGCGCGCGCTCGTAGACCTTGCGGTAGAGTTCGTCCTTGCCGGCAAAGTGCTTGTAGAGACCCGGCTGCTGCACCCCGACCTTGGCGGCGATGTCGCGCAGGGAAGTGGCGCCATAGCCGTTCTGCGCGAAGAGTTCTTCGGCCGCATCGAGAATGCGGTTCGCGGTGCGCTGCCCCTTGGTCAGCGCGCCGCCTTCCGCGCGCGCCTGCAGATCAGAGTTTCCGTCCATCGGCTCTCCATAGCGAAATTCGCCTGAAGTCGCTTGCCAAAAAAGTTATCGCTCTATAACTTCCTTCGGGAAAGCCGTGAAGGCGCGAATCCCAGACAGGAGACAGCGATGCTCGACGAAGCCCGCAGGCAGTACCTTTCCGACATTCTCAAGCCGGTCTCCCCGCCGCGTGAGATCCACAATCCGTTCACCGAAGCGCAGAAGCGGGTGATGCTCGACGTGGTGCACGATCAGGGTCCGTGGAAGCTGATCCTGGCGCAGCACTTTCCCTCGCCGGAAGCGCTGCTGGCAACGTTTGCGGGCGGCTTTCCGGAGGGCTTCAAGCCGACGCTCGACATGTTCATGACGCCGACGTTCCGGGGCTACTTCGGCAACTATTCGACCGCGCTCTACCCCGAGCTGCACGAGATGTTCTACAATCAGGCGTTTCTCGACCACGCCAAGTCATACTGGGGCGCGAAGTACGCCAAGCCGCAGATGATGCTGTTCAACGTCAACGGTCCTTGCGCCAACACCGATCCGGGGCACCTCGATTCCCCCAGCTTCCGCGGCATCCGCCACGAGAATTCGCCGACCTGGCTCTGTTCGATCATGGGGCGCTCGGGCCTGTTCCAGGACTACCTGATCAAGATGGCGCAGGTGATCACGTGGTTCAGCCATGATCCGGAAAGCGGCTTTACCTACTGGCCGAACGGCCCGCTGAACAAGCCGGCGCGGGTGCAATCGCCGATCTATAACCGCGCCGTGGTCGTGCAGAACGAGATGCTGGTGCATCGCGGCGAGGCCAACGGCGCCCGTGATCGTCGGCGCCCGGCAGGCCTTGCCTTCGACAGCGTGTTCACCGGCGACCCCGATGATCGCGACGGCTGGCTGGTCAAGACCGGCGACACGGTGATCGAGCGCTATCACACCGACGACCTGCGCTTCCTCGTCCACTGGTCGGCAGAAGTGTTCATGGACTTCGACGAGCTGAAGAAGAACATGGACGGTAGCGACAACCTGACCCACGAACAGGCGATCGATACGCTGATCAAGGACGTGCGTTCGCGCGGGATCCACATCGAAACGCCGTCCGATCCGTTGAATGATCCGGCGTTCATCGGCGCGCTGAACGCTGCCTACAACTTCGGCGGTCCGGCAGAGTATCCGGCGGAAGCGCCGGTCGATGCGCCTTACGGCATGGCGGCCTGATCCGACGCGGTTCGGTCAAGCAACCCGCTGCATCGTTTAATCGCGTGCCCACCCCCGACCCCTCCCGCCTGCGGGAGGGGAGGCCTGACAGCTCTCCCGCAAACAGGAGGGCCGCGAGACTTTCCGAGCCGCAGGCAAGGTTAGTCGCAGCGGGGTAAGCCTGATGGCTGCTGTGTTCGCGATTGGCATGTGCCAGCATGACAAGGGGCGGCAACCTGGGTGGTTGCCGCCCCTTCTGTCAGTCCGCGCGAAGTGCGGGCGCCGATCACTTCAGATTGAGGAGTTCCGCATCGATCTTGGCGAGGCGTTCGTCGGTGACGTCGTCGGGCGCATAGGCCTGCACGGCTTTCAGCGTCATCGAGCGGGCCATTTCGATCTGCTCGTTGCTGGTCATGCCGGGGATGTACTTGTCGATGATCGCCTTGGCAGCGGGATCATCGAGCAGGGTGCCGATGTCGGTGTCAGCCGTAGTGTACTTGGGCTTGGTGGCCGGTGCAGTGGCTTCGGGCTTGGCTGGTTCGGCAGCGATGGCCGAAGCGGGAAGCGTGGCAGCGGCGAGCGCCAGGGCAGTGCGGATCATGGGCGTCCTCTCAGAATACGACAGGCGAGTCGTTCGCAAGGACATTAATGCACACGCGTGTTCGAATATCAAGGCCTACCAGGCACTCGCGCCCCACAGGATCAGGTCGACCGCGCGTTGCGCAAAACCTTGCAGATCCTCGTCCTTTGCGCCGGAAAAACCGCCTTGCAGATGCGCCCCGGTAATCCCGGTCACCAGGAGCCGTGCGACGGCGTGGGCATCGCGCAGGTTGCGCTGGTCACGCGCAGCAGCCTCCTCGATGTCCCGGGCGATGAAGCCTATGATGTAATCGTTGCCGCGCCGCTGCATCACCTCCGACAGTTCGGGAAACCGCTCCTGCACCGACAGCAGCAGGCGCTGCAAGGCAAGAACGTCCGGCCTGCCGAGCCACGTCGCGATGATTTTCGCGTGGTGGCGCAGGCGTTGCTCGATGTTGTCGGTCAGCAGGTCATCCTGCTGCGAGGCCTCGGCCGACCAAT
This sequence comes from Novosphingobium sp., assembly GCA_046290865.1. GTDB lineage: Bacteria > Pseudomonadota > Alphaproteobacteria > Sphingomonadales > Sphingomonadaceae > Novosphingobium. The sequence continues at coordinate 7,108 of JBKBUD010000069.1, forward strand.
CCTCGATCGTTTGTTCGATCACCGCCTTGAACAGCGCTTCCTTCGAGGGATAGCGTGCATAGAGCGTGCCTTTGGACACCCGCGCGGTCTCGGCCACCTGCTTCATACCGACCGCATCGAAGCCTTCGGCAAGGAACATGGTGCGCGCCGTGCTGACAATGGCACGGTCGATCGAGGTGACCTGCTCGGCGGTCGGCCGCCCGCGCACCGGTTGGTGCGGTCCAGGTTGCGCTTGCCTGGCTGCGGAATTGCGGGATTTGCGGGTGCCGGCTTCCATCACGCCGCCTTGTTCCACAGCGGCAGAGCACGTGCAAGCGGCGTGACTTAATCGAACGCGCGTGATCTATTACTTGACTCGAGGATAGGGTTCGTGAATCTTGGAAGTCAGATAGCCGGCGAAGGGCGCCGCCCGCACCGGATCACCTGAGGACCCTGAAATGAAGCCTGCCGTGCGCTTTTCCTGCTCCGCCGCGATCATCGCGCTCGGGTGTGCCGATGCCGGGGCCAAGCCGACACAGTCTCCGCAGGATGCCGCCGAAATCCGCGCCGAGCAGACGGTTGCGCAGATGACGCAGGAGGAGAAGATCCAGCTGCTGCACGGCACGATGGCGCTGTTCATCCCTGCGTCAAAGCGCGCACCGGGCATGCCGGTGGGCGCAGGCGTGATTGCCGGGATCGAGCGGCTCGGCATCCCGCCGCAGTATGCGACCGATGCCAGCCTTGGCGTTTCCAACATCATGGACATGCGCAAGGGCGATGTTGCCACCGCCCTGCCCTCGGGCCTGTCGCTGGCCTCCACCTGGAACCCGGCGCTGATGCGCAAGGGCGGGCGGATGATCGGGTCCGAGGCGCTAGCCAAGGGCTTCAACGTGATGCTGGCGGGCGGCGTCAATCTCGTGCGCGATCCCCGCGCCGGACGCAATTTCGAGTATCTGGGCGAGGACCCGCTGCTGGGCGGTGTGCTCGTGGCTGCACAGATCGAGGGCGTGCAGTCGAACGGCATCATCGCCACGATCAAGCACTTCGCGCTGAACAATCAGGAGCTTGGCCGCTCCTCGGCCTCGGTCGAAATGGACGAGGCGGCGATGCGCGAAAGCGACCTGCTGGCCTTCCAGATCGGCATCGAGCGCGGCAGGCCCGGCTCGGTCATGTGCTCGTATAACAAGGTGGGCGGCACCTATGCCTGCGAGAACCGGTTCCTGCTGATCGACGTGCTGCGGCGCGACTGGGGCTTCAAGGGCTATGTCATGTCGGACTGGGGCGCGGTCCATTCGACCGAGGCGCTGCTGGCCGGACTCGATCAGCAATCGGGCGAGATGCTTGACCGCAAGCGCTGGTTTTCGACCGAACTGAAGCCGAAACTGGCTGACGGCAGCATCCCGATGGCGGCGGTCGACACGGCCGCCAGGCGCATTCTCTGGGCGATCTATGCCAATGGCCTGGACCGGACGCACATCACGCCCAAGACGATCGACTATGCCGCACATGGCGAAGTCGCCCTGCAGGCGGCGCGCGAGGGCACTGTGCTGCTGCGCAACGAGGGCGGCCTGCTGCCGCTTTCTGGCGCGGTGCGCTCCATCGTGGTGATCGGCGGCAAGGCCGATCTCGGGGTGCTGTCTGGTGGCGGGTCGAGCCAGGTTGTGCCGGTCGGCGGTTTTCGCGCCGTCGAGAAGATCGAGAGCGGTCCTGCCGCCACCTTCGCCCGCCGTGCCTGGGGCGGCACGCCGCCGCTGGATGCGCTGCGCCGAGCTTTCGGCAATGCGCAGGTGACGTTCGTCGATGGCAGCGACGCGCCGGGAGCGGCAGCTGCGGCGAAGGCGGCAGACGTTGCCGTGGTATTCGCCACGAAGTTTGCGACCGAGGCCGAGGACCAGCACGACCTTGCGCTCGACGGGCAGCAGGATGCACTTATCGAAGCGGTCGCCAGCGCCAATCCGCGTACGGTGGTAATGCTGGAAACCGGCAATGCCGTGGCGATGCCGTGGCTGGCCAAGGTGCCGGCAGTGCTTGCCGCGTGGTATCCCGGCCAGCGCGGGGGCGATGCGATTGCCGAAGTTCTTTCCGGCAAGACCAACCCCTCGGGCCGTCTGCCGGTGACCTTCCCGGTGAGCGTGCAGCAGCTGCCCAATCCGGTCCTGCCCGGATCCGACCTGCCGCCGCCGTCGAAGGAAGACAAGGCGACCTACGGACTGCAGACCAACAGCCCGCCGTTCACGATCACCTATCCGGAAGGATCGGACGCCGGCTATCGCTGGTTCGACCGCAAGCGCGAGACGCCGCTCTTCGCGTTCGGCCATGGCCTGTCCTACACCTCGTTCAACTACTCTGCATTGACGGTTCGTGGTGGGCGCACAGTTAGCGCGAGCTTTACCGTGACCAACACCGGCACGCGCGAAGGCGCCGATGTGCCGCAGGTCTATGTGACGCAGCCGGGCAAGGCGCGGCGCCTGATCGGGTGGGACAAGCCGGTGCTTAAGCCCGGCGAGAGCCGGACGGTGACGGTCAAGGCCGATCCGCGCCTGCTCGCCAGCTTCGATGTCGCCCGCCAGCGCTGGGTGGTGAAGCCGGGCAAGGTGAGGATCGAGGTGGCACGCTCTGCCAACGATCCGGTGCTGACCGCGCAGGTTTCGCTGGCGGCACAGACGATCAAGCCCTGACGGCCACAACAGTGATTGCTGGAGAGAGACGATGAAGGTCAACCGGCGCGAAGCCATCGCCTTGGGGATTGTCGGGAGCGGCGCGGCAGCCGTTCCGTTGCGAGCGCTTGCAGCGACCAACCCGGCGCAGGTCGAAGCCTTGCGGGTCTGTGGGCTGGAGAACCCGCTGGCGCTGGGCGATGCCGCGCCTCGCTTTTCGTGGAAGCTGGACGATGCGCAGCGCGCAGGACAAGTGGCCTATCGCGTCAGCGTTGCCCGCAGTCCTGAAGACCTCGCCATTGGCCGCAACCTGATCTGGGACAGCGGGCGCATCGAAGACGGCTCAACTGTCGATGTCGGCTATGCCGGGCCGCCCCTGCCCTCGCGCAGCCGGGTGTGGTGGCAGGTGGAAAGCTGGACCAAAGGCAGCCGCAGGCCTCTGCGCAGCAAGCCCGCCATGTGGGAAACCGGCCTTGCCCCGGCGGACTGGCAGGCCGAATGGGTCGCCAGCGAAACGCTCGTCGCCAAGGCCGACCGCGAGGCCGGGCTGCACTGGATTTCCGGGCCGGACCGGCAGAACGTCGGCCAGACCCGCGCCTTCCGCTGGACATTCGACCATCCCGGCGGCGCTGCCGAGTTCTGCGGCACGCTGCACGAGCTGACCGGCGTGTGGATCAACGGCGAGCCCGCGCCGACCCCGCGCGATGGCCCGGCGCGCCCCACCGAGATGGCGGTCTGGCCGATCACGCTGAAGAAGGGCCGCAATGTCATCGCCATCGAAGGACGCCGCGTCGGCAGCTTCGGCCAGCCGCCCTGCGTGGCCGCCGCGCTGCTGCGACATGGTGCGAGGCTTGCGGAACGGATGAGCTCTGCCAGCCCCGGCTGGAAGACCATGGTCGGGGCCCCGGAAGGGTGGCACGCGACGGCTTTCGACGATGCCGCATGGCCGGCCGCCGAACCTGGCAGGGGCGCGTTGCCGATTGGCGAGCCCTGGCCGCTCACGCCCGCCAGCCGGTTGCGCCATGGCTTCAGCATCGACAAGCCGATCCGCGCGGCGCGGCTGCATGCCACGGCACTGGGCATCTATCAGCCATGGATCAACGGCGCGCCGCTTACCGACCGCAAGCTCGCGCCCGAGTTCACCGATCCTTCGAAGCGCGTGCTTTACCAGACCTATGACGTGACCGCCCTGCTCAAGCCCGGCGCCAACGTGCTGGGCATGGTCGTCGGCGATGGCTGGTACGGTTCGCGCTTCAGCACTTCGGCGCGCTTTGCCTTTGGCCCTGCGCCGTGCCGCATGTTGTGCCAGCTCGAGATCGAGCATGACGACGGTTTGCGGACCGTGATCGGCAGCGGCAAGGGCTGGGAAATCGCCGACTCCGCCGTGCTCGAACATTCGCTCTACGATGGCGAGGTCCACGATGCGCGGGCCGAACAGCCCGGCTGGGCTGGCGTCGGCGGCGCTACCGCAGGGTGGCGTCCGGCCAGTGTGGTGGCCGCTCCTGCAATCCCTGTCGAACCGCAGCGCTGCCCACCGATCCGCGTTCGCGAGACGCTCCAGCCGAAAAGCGTCAAGCGCCTTGGGCCGGGGCATTATCAGCTCGACTACGGCCAGAACTTTGCCGGCTTCCCGCGCCTCACGTTGAACGCGCCTGCCGGCACGCGGATCGAGATGCGCTTTGCCGAGATCCTCAAGGCCGATGGCACGATCGATCAGGCCAACCTGCGCACCGCCAAGGCACGCGACATCTACATTGCCGCCGGGCGCGGGCGCGAGGTCTATGAGCCGAGCTTTACCTATCACGGCTATCGCTATGTCGAGATCATGGGCGTGCCCGACGATCAGGCGGCGTGGTCGCTGGACGGCCTCGTGGCCCATCAGGACCTGCCATTGACGGCGGAGCTGCGCGTCGGTGATCCGGTGATCCAGCAGTTCTGGCGCAATTCGGTGTGGAGCCAGAAGGCCAACTTCTATGGTCTGCCGACCGACTGCCCGCAGCGCGACGAGCGGCTGGGCTGGATGGGCGATG
>JBKBUD010000389.1:0-1644 GCA_046290865.1 Novosphingobium sp.
GAAACCCTGCGCACGATCGCGCGCCAGACCGAGAAGCCCAAGGCGCAGGCCATCCTGTCGAACGTCCACGCCGGCATCGTCGAGGGCCTGCCCTTGGCCGAGGCGATGCGCCGCGAGGAGCAGAGCTTCCCGCCGATCTATCGCGCGATGATCGCCGCGGGCGAAAACTCCGGCAGTCTGCCCGCCATTGCCGACCGCCTTGCCGACATGCTCGAACGCCAGGCGCAAGTGCGCGGCAAGATTATCGCGGCGCTGGCCTATCCCATCGTGCTTTCGTTCGTTGCCATTGCCGTGGTCACCGGCCTGATGATCTCAGTCGTCCCGCGCGTGGTCGAGCAGTTCGACAACGCCAGCCGCCAGTTGCCGCTGCTGACCCGCGTGGTCATCGGCATCTCGCAGTTTCTCAGCACATGGTGGTGGGCGCTGCTGGCGCTGATCGCGCTGGCCGTGGTCGGCTTCGTCCGCTCCTTGCGCAATCCCGACTTCAAGCTGCGCTTCGACGCCGCGCTGTTGCGACTGCCCTTCGTCGGCAAGCTGATCCGCGATGTTCACGCCGCCAGCCTTGCCCGCACGCTCGCCACGATGATCGAGGCGCGGCTGCCGCTGGTCGATGGCCTGCGCCTCGCCACCCGCACGGTTTCAAACGCGGTGCAGGCGCAATCTCTCGCCCAGATCAGCGAGAAGGTCCGCGCCGGCGGCTCCCTCTCGACCGCGCTGCGTGAAGCAGGAACTTTCCCCCCGCTGCTCGTCTATCTTGCCGCCAGCGGCGAGGCGGCGGGCCAGCTTGGCACCATGCTCGAACGCGCCGCCGACTATCTCGAGCGCGAGTTCGAGGCCTTTACCGCCGCTGCCATGGCCTTGCTCGAACCCGCGATCATCGTGGTGATGGGCACCATGGTCGCGCTGATCATCCTCGCTATCCTGCTGCCGATCCTGCAGCTCCAGAACCTCACCGGACTGTGATGACCATGACCGAAGACATGCCGAACCAGACCTCCGAAACCGCAGAGGAACGCCGCCGCCGCAACGGCTTCAGCCTGGTCGAGTTGATGGTCGTGATCTTCATCATCGGCCTGCTCGCCACTGTGGTGCTGATCAACGTGCTGCCGAGCCAGGACAAGGCGATGGTGGTCAAGGCCCGCAGCGATATCGCCACGCTAGAACAGGGCATGGAGATGTACCGCCTCGACATGGCGAGCTACCCCGGCCTCGCCGAGGGGCTGGGTGCGCTGAAGAACCCGCCCGCCAATCTCGGCCAACCCCAGAACTACCGCTCCGGCGGCTATGTGAAGGACATTCCCACCGATCCCTGGGGCCACCCCTACCAGTATCAGGTGCCGGGTCGCGATGGCCGGCCGTTCGAGATCTTCTCGCTGGGCGCAGACGGTCAGCCCGGCGGCAGCGATCTCAACGCCGACATCTATGCCGGAAAGAACTGACTAGACGCGATGGCAACCGCGCCTGCTCCTGCTTACGGATTGATCCTGATCCTGCCGCCCGCGCCGGGCGATCCCTGGCGCTTCCGCCGCGTCGGCGATCAGGGCGTAGGGGCAGAAGAATACGCGACTGAACTGCCCGAGCATGGTTCGCTCACAGTCCTCGTGCCCGCAGCGCAAGCTCCCGTTGTCGACAAGCCCTTGCCCG
>JBKBUD010000390.1:0-1620 GCA_046290865.1 Novosphingobium sp.
GGCGCGAACGGCATTGTCGGCGGTGGCGCGCCACAGGCCGTAGGTGCGGCGCTGGCGGCCAAGGTCGATGGCAATGGGCGCGTGGGCATCGCGTTCTCGGGCGACGGCGCATGCAATCAGGGCACCACGTTCGAGGCGATGAACCTCGCCGTTGTGACGAAGGCGCCTGCGATCTTCGTGTTCGAGAACAACCATTACTCCGAACACACCGGCTTCGAATACGCGGTCGGCACGTCGAAGGACATTGCCAGCCGCGCCGAGGCGTTCGGCATGAAGGTGTGGCGCGGCAACGGCTGCGACTTCTTCGATACCTACGAACAGTTCCGCGACCTGCTGCAATATGTCCGCGCCGGCAACGGGCCCGCTGCGATCGAGCTGGATACAGAGCGTTTCTATGGTCACTTCGAGGGTGACCCGCAGCGCTATCGCGGGCCGGGCGAACTGGACCGCATCCGCGAGGAGCGTGATTGCCTGAAGGCCTTCCGCAAGACCGTGACCGAAGCAGGGCTGCTGACGGCCGCGCAACTCGACGAGATCGACGAGGAAGTGCGCATCCTGGTGGACGAAGCCGTGGCCGAAGCTCGCGCTGGCGCCGATCCCGATCCGTCGACCGTCGCCGACGACGTCTACGCCGAATATTACTGAGGGCTGCGATCATGGCTGTGATGAACATTCGCGAGGCTATCCTGCGCACCCTCCACGACGAGATGGAGCGCGATGGCGACATCATGCTGCTGGGCGAGGACATCGTGGGCGGCAATGGCACGGCGGGTGGGCCGGAAGCCATCGGCGGCATCTGGGGCACGACGACGGGCCTGTGGGAGAAGTTCGGCCCGAACCGGGTGATCGACACGCCGATTTCCGAGAGCGCCATCGTCGGCGCGGCGGCAGGTGCGGCACTTGCGGGCAAGCGACCCGTGGCGGAACTTATGTTCGCTGACTTCGTGGGCGTGAGCCTTGACCAGTTGTGGAACCAGATGGCCAAGTTCCGCTACATGTTCGGCGGCAAGACCAAATGCCCTGCGGTGGTGCGCATGGTCTATGGCGCCGGCATGCAGACGGCGGCGCAGCACAGCCAGTCGGTCTATGCGCTGCTGACGGCGATGCCGGGGCTCAAGGTCGTGCTGCCGACCACGCCGGCCGACGCCAAGGGCCTCCTCACCGAGGCCCTGCGTGGCGACGATCCGGTGATGTTCTTCGAACACAAGGCGCTCTACGGCGTAAAGGGCGAAGTGCCCGACGGTGAGTATCGCATTCCCTTCGGCCAGGCGCGCATGGTGCGCGAGGGTGGCGACGTTACGGTGGTGGCCTGCGGGCGCATGGTCAATTTTGCCGAGAAGGCCGCGGACAAGCTGGCGGCTGACGGCATTGGCATGGACCTGATCGACCTGCGCACGACCAGCCCGATGGATGAGGACGCGATCCTCGATTCAGTGGAGCAGACCGGACGCCTGGTGGTAGTCGACGAAAGCCCGCCGCGTTGCAGCCTTGCCGCCGATATTGCCGCGCTCGTTTCGACCCGCGCCTTCACCAGCCTCAAGGCTCCGCCCGAGATGATCACCGGGCCGCATGCGCCGATCCCGTTCTCGCGCGTGCTTGAACGGGCCTGGCTGCCGTCTC
>JBKBUD010000391.1:0-1620 GCA_046290865.1 Novosphingobium sp.
CCCGTGCCTTGCGCTGCGTCAGTTCGCACCAGCGCAGCAGCGCTTCCTCGCGGCCGTGGGTGATCCACGTCTCGGCAGGGTTCACCTGCGCTATGGTCTCGGTCAGTTCGTCCCAGTCGGCATGGTCGGAGATGATCAGTGGCAATTCGACGCCACGCTGCCGCACCCGCTGCCGCACGCGCATCCAGCCTGACGCCATGGCGGTGATCGGATCGGGCAGGCGGCGGCTCCAGCGATCATTCAGTGCGGACGGCGGGCAGATCACGATGCTGTTGGCCAGCGCCGCCTTGGGCACGCCCGCTACGGCCTTGAGATCACCCAGATCGACGCCATGGTCCTCGTAAAGCCGGCACATCCGCTCCATTGCGCCATGCAGCCAGATTGTTTCGTGATACCCCGCTGTCCGCAGTTCCGCGATGACTCGCTGTGCCTTGCCCAGCGCATAGGCGCCGACCAGCACGCAGCGTCCCTGATCGTTCTCGCGCGCGGACAGCAACCGCGCCATCTCCTCCGCGATCGGCGGGTGGCGGAACACCGGCAGGCCGAACGTTGCCTCGGTAATGAACACGTCGCATGGCGTGACCGCGAACGGTGGGCAGGTGGGGTCGGCGCGGCGCTTGTAGTCACCGGTGACGACGACCCGCTCTCCGGCGTGCTCAAGCAGGATTTGCGCCGAGCCGAGGACATGGCCGGCCGGGACGTAGGTGGCGGTGACTCCGCCCTTCAGGCCGACCGTTTCGCCGTAAATCGCCGGGGTCGCTCCGGTTTCCGGCACGCCATAGCGCAGCGCCATGATTGCCAGGGTTTCGGGCGTAGCAATGGTCAGGCCGTGACCACCGCGGGCATGATCGGCATGGCCGTGCGTGATGAGCGCCGTATCCACCGCGCGTGCGGGGTCGACCCACGCGTCAGCCGGGACGACATGGAGGCCGAAAGGTTCGGGTCTGAGCCAGGAAAAGGGCTGCGCCATTGACCGGACAATGGCCGGATGCGGCGGCGGGTTCCACTGCCCTTGGTGCCATGAAGTCGCGCGGCGCAACTTTGCCCGGCAATCCCTGCCGGAATGCAAAGGAAAAGGCCCGCCCCTGACGGGACGGGCTTGATCCTTTTTCGTCTGGCCGAAGCTTATTCGGCTTCGTCGGCGCTTGGCTCTTCGGTCGCCGTGCTGCCCGCCTTGCCCTTGCGGGCCTTCTTCTTGACCAGCTTGGGCGCGGCCGGGGTCAGTTCGAAGGACAGCGCGTCCTCCTTCAGGCTGACATGGACCTCGCCGCCATTGGCGAGCTTGCCGAACAGCAGCTCCTCGGCGAGCGGCTTCTTGACCTTTTCCTGAATCAGGCGGGCCATCGGGCGGGCGCCGTAGAGCTTGTCATAGCCCTTCTTGGCCAGCCAGCTGCGTGCATCGGCATCGAACTGGATGTGGACGTTCTGTTCCGCCAGCTGCAGTTCGAGCTGCAGGATGAACTTGTCGACCACGCGGCTGACAACTTCGGTCGGCAGGTAGCTGAACGGCACGATTGCATCGAGACGGTTGCGGAATTCAGGCGTGAACATCTTCTTCACCGCCTCGTCGCCCGCGTCGGCCTTCGACACGTCGCCAAAGCCGATGCCCTGACGCGCCAT
>JBKBUD010000392.1:0-1618 GCA_046290865.1 Novosphingobium sp.
GGCCTTTTCATTTGCCGCCGAAACCTCTACCCGGAGCGACCATGGATGCCCTGATCATCGCTGCCGGTTTCGGCAGCCGCCTTGCCGAGCTTTCTCCGTCGAAGCCGATGACCCCGGTTGCGGGCGTGCCGCTGATCGAGATCGGCGTGCGTCAGGCAATGCTGGCGGGCGTAACGCGCGTGGTGGTCGTCACCGGGCACCAGGCCGACTTGCTGGAAAGCTTCCTTGCCGATCTTTCGGTGCGCGCAGGGATCGAGATCGTGCCAGTCCGCCTGACCAACTGGTCCACGCCAAATGGCCATTCCGTCATGGCCGGCGCCACGCACTGCACCGGCAATTACCTGCTGATGATGGCCGACCACATGTTCGACGCCGACATCCTCGAACGGCTGATCCATGAACACCGCCCGGACTGCGCGGTGACGCTGGCGGTCGACCGGCGCATCGACAATCCGCTGGTCGATCCCGAGGACGCCACCTGGGTGAAGATGGACGATGCCGGAATGATCACGGCCATCGGCAAGACCATCAGCCCTTACGACGCGGTCGATTGCGGCGCGTTCCTGGCCACGCCGGATCTGGCCAAGGCGATCCACGAGGCGATTGCCGAGGGCAAATCCGGCAGCCTTTCGGACGGCATGCAGCGCCTTGCCGATCAAGGCCGCGCCGGGACGATGGACATCGATGACGCGTGGTGGATGGACGTCGACGATCCACGCGCCCATGCGCTCGCCGAAGAGCTGGCGCCTTGGCATCTGGCGCGCACTTTCGCGGATATCGGCGTGCCCGCGGGCGAGTGAACTGCATCTTTTGATTGTCACGCAAAGACGCAAAGGCGCGAAGATGTTCCGCCGTAAGAACGAGTTGCGTGCTCTCCGGACAAGCCCAGCGCTTGATGGAACAGGCAGCTTCGCCTCAGACGCGAGCTCTTGGCGCCTTTGCGGCTTCGCGTGAGAAACTGAAAGGCCCACCCCCAGCCCCTCCCGCCTGCGGGAGGGGAAAAGGATAGGGGCAGCCCCTCCCGCTTGCGGGAGGGCAGAGCAGCGCTATCCGGTCAAGGGTACTTGAGGTGGATGCGGGTCGACAGGCCCGACTTCGAGATGTTCAGCCGCACCGAGCGGAACGAGGGAATGCTGGCGATCGTCGGCGGATTGTTGGAAAAGCCGAAGCCTTCCTCGGGCAAGCCGAGCACGCCGCTGCGCTTGAGGTTCCGGCTGCTGTCCTCGTCGTGATAGACCGCAAGCGCATAGACGCCGGGCTTGGGCACGAACAGGCACATGCGCGTTTCCGGCGCACTCGCATCGACGCGGCCGACGTACATCGAACCCTTCTTGACGAGGAACTTGCGCGGCTCGTCGGCGTAGAGCGTCACAGCCATAAGGCCGTTGCCGTTGCGCACGCCATCGACGGTCACGTTGATCCAGGTGTCGCTCACCGGACCGGCGCAGTTCGGCGCGTTGGTGTTGGCACTGGCAGCGGTGCTGCCGCTCATCACGCTGGCGGCAATCGCGGTGGCAGTCAAAGCGGCCGCGGCGCGCAGCCGTTTCGGCTTGGTCATGTCAAAAAGCCCCGATTTCGATGTTTCCTGCGGCAACCGCTTGTTCCACGTGCCTTCATT
>JBKBUD010000393.1:0-1613 GCA_046290865.1 Novosphingobium sp.
TCACCGCGACCTTCATCTCCCAGCCCGTGGTCCAGCCGGTTGCCGTAGCAACGCCCGAAGCTGCCATCGAAGCCGATCCCGCCAATGCGGATTCGCTTGCAGAGCTGGTCGAAGATACCACCATTCCCGCTTCGCTTTCGGATGAGCTCGAGTGCCTTGCCGGCGCCGTCTATTTCGAGGCCAAGAGCGAAACCCTTGCCGGACAGCTCGCTGTCGGCCGCGTCATCGTGGCCCGCGCCAGTTCTGGCCGCTTCCCCTCTTCCTACTGCGGCGTGGTATACCAGCCCTCGCAGTTCTCGTTCGTGCGTGGCCGCTCGATGCCCGCGATCAACCGCGACAGCCACGCCTGGCAGACCGCCGTGCGCATTGCCCGCATCGCTGACGAAGGCCTGTGGAAGAGCCCGGTCGAAGGCGCGATGTTCTTCCACGCCGCGCGCGTCTCGCCCCGCTGGGACAAGACCCGCATGGCCCGCGTCGACAGCCACATCTTCTACCGCTGATTTCAGCTGCCTTGGACGGCATCGAAAAGGGCCGGTCCCCCACGCGGGGCCGGTCCTTTTTCTATGCTTCTGACGGCAAACGTTGGCGCGATGCCCACCCCGGGACGACCAATCTCGCCTACGGCTCGAAAAGTCTCGCTCCCCTCCCGCAAGCGGGAGGGGTTGGGGGTGGGCATTCAGCGGTTGCTTTGCCTCAGTGGCGGAAGTGGCGCATGCCGGTGAAGACCATGGCAAGGCCGGCCTCGTCAGCGGCCTTGATCACGTCCTCGTCGCGGATCGAGCCTCCGGGCTGGATCACGCAGGTCGCGCCCGCTTCCACCGCCGCCATCAGGCCATCGGCGAAGGGGAAGAACGCGTCCGATGCCACGGCAGAACCCACCGTGCGCACTTCGGCAAAGCCGTGCGTCTCGGCCGCTTCCTTCGCCTTGGCCGCAGCGATGCGCGAGGAATCGCGGCGGTTCATCTGGCCCGCGCCGATGCCTGCCGTCACGCCGTCCTTGGCATAGACGATGGCGTTCGACTTGACGTGCTTGGCCACGGTCCAGGCGAACAGGGCGTCTCCGAGCTCCTGTTCGGTCGGCGCGCGCTTGGTCACGACCTTGAGGTCGGCCTTCTCGATCTTGCCGGCATCGCGATCCTGCACCAGCAGACCGCCCGCGATCGGCACCGTCGTCAGGCCCCTGCGGTTTGCATCGGGCAGGCTGTCGATCAGCAGCAGGCGCAGGTTCTTCTTGCGTGCGAACGCTTCCTTGGCGGCATCGTCAGCCCCGGGAGCGACGACCACTTCGGTGAAGATCTCGCAGATCGCGTTGGCCGTCGGCCCGTCGAGCGGGACGTTGGTCGCGACGATTCCGCCGAAGGCCGAAACGGAGTCGCACTCCAGCGCGTCCTTCCATGCATCGAGCAGCGTGTCCGCGGTGGCGACGCCGCAGGGGTTGGCGTGCTTGACGATCACCACCGTGGGCTTGGCATTGGCGAATTCCGCCACCAGTTCCAGCGCCGCGTTGGCGTCATTGTAGTTGTTGTAGGACAGTTCCTTGCCCTGCACCTGGGTCGCCTGCGGCAGCCCGGTCACGGCAGGATTGCGCGGCACGTAGAGCGCTGCGTCCTGGT
>JBKBUD010000394.1:0-1608 GCA_046290865.1 Novosphingobium sp.
GCACGCGAATCCTACGACAAGCAGGGCGTTGTCCGGTCCGAGACGCAGAGCGCATCCCAGCAGGTGGGGGCCGCCACCGCACAGGGCGTACCGGGCGTGACGGCCAATACCCCGCCGCCTCCGACCACGGCTCAAGCCGGCGCGCCGCAAGGAACGCCCGCTGCTGCGGCAACGCCGGGCGCCAATGGGGAATCGAGTTCCTCGCGCACTTACGAGCTGGGCCGCGAGGTTGCGGTTTCCAACCAGACACCGGGCAAGATCAAGCGCCTCTCCGTCGCCGTAGCACTCAGCGCCGAGATCATGGCCAAGGCCAAGCCGCAGGACATCGAGCAGATCAAGCAGCTCGTCAGCGCCGCCGTTGGTGCCGATGCTGCGCGTGGTGATCAGGTGGCCGTGGCCGTCCGGGCGTTCAAGCCCGCAGAAGTCGTCCCTGCGCCGTTCTGGGAGACGCCATGGTTTGCCACGATTCTGCGCAACGCGGTGGCGCTGATCGCGGTGCTGCTGGTGCTGCTGCTCGGCGTGCGCCCACTGATCAAGGCGCTGAAGAAAGAGCCTGCACCGGCGGACGAAGGCAAGACCGCCAAGAAGCGCAAGAAAGGTGAGGCTGCCGAAGACGAGGAAGAGGAAGGCGGAGAGGCTGAGGACGAAACAAACGAAACCGTCACCGCCCAGCAAGTCGCCGAGGCCATCCAGCCGGCGCAGAACCCCGAAACCGGCGTGGTCGATGCCGAAGCGCTCGCCCGCCAGGTCAGCCTTGCCCAGCGTCTTGTTGTCGAGAAACCCGATAGCGCGGTGGTCGCGCTCAAGCAGATGCTCAAGACCCCGGAAGAAGAAGGTGCCAGCGCATGAGCGAGCTGATGGAAGCCCCCGCAATTTCTGATCCCGAGCGCGCGGCCGTAATGGTCATGCTGCTGGAAGACGATCAGGCTGCGCAGATCCTTTCACAACTCGAACCGGCCGAATTGCGGCTGCTTGGCGAGAAGATGTGCGCCTTGGGCGAGATTGGCCCGGTGGCCATTGCGCAGGCGATTGCAGGCTTCGTCGAGAAGACCGAACGGCTCGGCCTGATCGCGCATGATCGCGTCGGGCAAGTGCGCTCGCTGATGACGCGCGCGGTGGGCGAAGTGAAGGCCGACAGCCTGATGCAGCGCATCCTGCCCGACGATCCGTCGCGTACGCCCACCATCGAGCTGGCCCGCTGGTTGACCCCGCAAGTGATCGTGCCGCTGATCCGCGACGAGCATCCGCAGGCGATCGCCGTGCTGCTGGTCCAGCTCGATCCGGAAGTTGCCGCAGCCGTGCTCCATGGCCTACCCGACGAAGTGCAGCCTCAGGTCGTCCATCGCATCGCCACGCTGGGTCCGGTCGCGCCCGAAGCCATCGCCATGCTCGATGAGCTGCTCAACCGACGGATTGGCGAGTGCCACGGGCAAGGCGCGCTCACCATGGGTGGTCCGCGCGAGGCGGCGGACATCATCAACGCATCGGTCCGCGCGGTCGAAAAGCGGGTCATGCCCGAAATCGCCAAGCAGGACCGCCAGCTCGCCAAGGCCATCGAGAACGAGATGTTCAAGTTCGAGCACCTCTTCGCGCTCGACGACAAGTCGA
>JBKBUD010000395.1:0-1607 GCA_046290865.1 Novosphingobium sp.
CGGCGACGATGTTCGCGGGGCTGAGGCGCGTGATCGTCGACGAGGTTCATGCCTTTGCCACCGGCAAGCGGGGGGATCTGCTGGCACTGTCGCTGGCGCGGTTGCAGGGAATTGCACCGGACATGCTCCGCGCGGCGCTATCGGCAACGGTGGCCGATCCGCAGGAATTCTGCGCATGGCTCGCGCCCGATGGCGATGCTGCTTCGGTGCGGCTGGTCGAGGGTGAGGCGGGAGCCAAGCCCGAACTTTCGATCATGAACCCCGAGGACGAGCGCGTGCCGTGGGGCGGGCATGCCGCCGCGTGGGCGGTGCCGCAGCTCTATGACGAGATAAAGCGCAACCAGACGACGCTGATCTTCACCAACACGCGGTTTCTGGCCGAGTACATCTTCCAGCTGCTGTGGGACATCAACGACGATCACTTGCCCATCGGCATCCACCACGGCTCCCTGTCCAAGGAAGCGCGGCGGAAGGTGGAGGGGGCGATGGCGCGGGGCGAGTTGCGCGCACTGGTCTGCACCGCCAGCCTCGATCTCGGCGTGGACTGGGGCGATGTCGATCTCGTCGTGCAGATGGGCGCGCCAAAGGGCTCGTCGCGCCTGCTGCAGCGCATCGGGCGCGCCAACCACCGGCTCGATTGCCCGAGCCGGGCCCTGCTCGCCCCCGGCAATCGCTTCGAATTCCTTGAAGCATTCGCGGCGCAGGAAGCGGTCCACGAAGGGCGGCGCGATGGCGAGGATTTCCGGCCCGGCGGGCTCGACGTGCTGGCGCAGCATGTCATGGCCTGCGCCTGTGCGGGGCCCTTCGATGAGGCGGCGCTGCTGGCCGAAGTGCAGTCGGCCCATCCCTATCGCTGGGTGGACGAGGCGCAGTGGCAGCGCGTGCTCGAGTTCGTGGCGACCGGGGGATACGCGCTGCGCGCCTACGACCGCTTCAAGCGCATCGTGCGCGACAGGCATGGCACCTGGCGGCTGACGCACCCCGAACACGCGGCGCGCCACCGGCTCAACGCCGGTATCATCGTCGATGCCGAAATGCTCGATGTGCGCTTCCGCAACGGGCGTTCACTCGGCAAGGTCGAGGAGAGCTTTGGCGCCACGCTCTCGCCCGGCGACACGATCCGCTTTGCCGGCATGGACCTCGAAGTCGAAGGCGTGCGCGATCTCGAACTGATCGTGCGGGCGGCGAAGAAGCCGGGGCAGATCCCCAGCTACATGGGCGCACGCCTGCCGCTGACGACCCACCTTTCGGACCGCGTGCGCGGTCTGATGGTCGACCGGGCAGGCTGGTCGCGCTTTCCCGACGATGTGCGCGAATGGCTGGAGATGCAGGACTGGCGCAGCCGGTTGCCGGGTCCGGGCATGCTGCTGGCCGAGAGCTTTCCGCACCAGAACAAGTATTACACGGCCTACTACACCTTCGAGGGGTGGAACGCGAACCAGTCGCTCGGCATGCTCATCACCCGGCGCATGAACGAACTGGGCCTTGCTCCGCTGGGGTTCGTCGCCAACGACTATTCGCTCGCCGTATGGGGCGCGAAGCCGGTGCTTGACCCGGCGCCACTGCTTTCGCCCGATATCCTTGCGCACGAATTCGTCGAATGGGTG
>JBKBUD010000396.1:0-1591 GCA_046290865.1 Novosphingobium sp.
GTTCCCGCATGTCGACGGGCGTCGGGCTGGCGAAATGATGGGCCGCGCCGGTAACGGGGTGAATGAACCCCAGTTCCGCCGCATGCAGCGCCTGGCGTTGAAACCCGAGCCGCTGGAGCAGCGGCCGAAGCTTGGAAGGTGTGCGTCCATAGACAGGATCGCCCAATAGCGCATGGCCGATTGACGCAAGGTGAACGCGCACCTGGTGGGTCCTCCCGGTCTCGAGCCGACATTCCACCAGCGCTGCCCCATCGAGCGCCGCCAGCGTCTTGTAATGCGTGACCGCATGCTTGCCGCGACCGTCCTCGACCAAGGCCATCTTCTTGCGGTCATGGTTCGACCGCGCAATCGCCCCGCGTACCGTGCCGGATGGCGGCATCGGCACGCCCGCCGTCACGCACTTGTAGGCGCGCATGATCGAATGGTCGGCAAATTGCTTGGCCAGCCCCTCATGCGCCACGTCGGTCTTGGCGACGACGAGCAGCCCTGAGGTATCCTTGTCGATCCGATGCACGATCCCCGGCCGGGCCACCCCGCCAATGCCCGAAAGCTGCCCCCGGCAATGGTGCAGCAGAGCATTTACCAGCGTCCCGTCGAGATTCCCCGCCGCCGGATGCACCACCAGCCCCGCCGGCTTGTCCACCACGATCAGCGCATCGTCCTCGTAGACGACGCTGAGCGGAATATCCTGCGCCACCGCCTCGGCAGGCGCGGCTTCCGGCACACGGATTTCGAAGGCGGTGCCCTCGGCCACCTTCACCGAGGCTTGTGCGGCAACCTTGCCCGAAAGACTGATCCGCCCCTCAGCCAGCAAAGCCTTAACCCGCTCACGCGAAAGGCCCGAGGCATCGGCCAGAGCCTTGTCGAGCCGCTGCCCGCCCGTAGCGACGGTCCCGGAAATGATCGTATCAGCAGCCCCCATTGGTGGAGATATGGGGAGGGGTCACAGGCGCGGCAAGAGCAATGCTTCCGGAAGGTATCCCGCCTGATCACGCGATCTTGCAGATGCGCCCATGGTTAGCTATCTTCTTAGTCAAGGAGCACGCCATGGCCCAGTTCTCGGTTCACGATGCCAAGACCAATCTCTCTCGCCTGATTGCCGAAGCATTGGCGGGTGGAGACGTCGTCATTGCGCGCGGCAACGTGCCCGCAGTGCGCCTCGTGCCGGTAAGCCCGCGCGGAAAGCGCGCGTTCGGCGCCTACAAGGGCAAGATCGCGCTCGACACCAGCTTCAACGATCCCTTGCCGGATGAAGAACTGGCGGGATGGAGCCTCGATTGAGGCTCCTTCTCGATACCCACGCGCTGATCTGGTGGCTGGCGGGTGACGACTCTCTCGGCAAAGACGCCAAGTCGGCGGTGGCGGACGAGGCCAACACCGTATTCGTCAGCGCCGCCTCTGCCATGGAAGTCGCCACCAAGTACCGCATCGGCAAACTCCCCAGCGCGGCCCTGCTCGCGCAGGACTTCGAAAACGTGATCGCCAGCCAGGGCTTCACCGAACTCCCCATCTCCATCCACCACGCCCGCCTCGCCGGCGAAATGCCCATCCCCCACAAAGACCCCTTCGACCGGTTGCTGATCGCGCAGGC
>JBKBUD010000070.1:0-11199 GCA_046290865.1 Novosphingobium sp.
GCCGTGGTCGACGTGGGCGATGATCGCGATATTGCGCTGCTGGGCGGACATGAAAACTGGCTTTCGGTTGGAATCGGCTGGAGTCGGCACAAGCAGCGCTCGCTCCGGTTTCGGCGCGCGCATAGAGGAGATTGTGCGTTGCGGCAAGCACGCTGCATCGGGGGAGGTGCGTTGCGGCAAGGAGGCCGTGGAGAAAGGTGCAAGCAGTTGCAGGTGTGACCATGGTGCAACAGCGCATGAAAATGCATGAGAGGGGCGAAGGATTTCATCGAACCGGAATTGTTCACGCCTTTTGAGCGGCCTAGAACGAGGTCAGGGAAACAGGATGACCTACCGGCCCGCAGATGGGCTACTGCCAGACCGCGAGGCTGGTGGTTGATAAGAGGAACAATTTGCTGATGAAATCCGAAGATGCCGGTCGCACCGGCCAGGCTGCGCTTCTTGCCGGAGCATGCGGCCTCGCTCTTGCCTTCTCCGCCGCTGCCCATGCGCAGGATGCCGAGGAACAGGCGCAGCCGGCGCCGCCCGCGGTCGAACAGCAGGCCGAGGGCAACGAGATCATCGTCACCGCGACCAAGCGCGAGCAGACGCTGCAGGACGTGCCGATCGCGGTTTCCGTCACCAGCGCCAAGACGCTGGAGCAGGCGCAGATCCGCGACCTCAAGGACCTGACCAGCGTGGTGCCTTCGCTGCGCGTGACGCAGCTGCAGTCGAGCGCGAATACCAACTTCATCATCCGCGGCTTCGGCAACGGGGCGAACAATGCGGGCATCGAGCCTTCGGTCGGCGTATTCATCGACGGCGTGTATCGCTCGCGCTCGGCCGCGCAGATCGGCGATTTCCCGGACGTGCAGCGCATCGAAGTGCTGCGCGGGCCGCAGTCGACGCTGTTCGGCAAGAACGCCAGCGTCGGCGTGATCTCGATCGTGACGGCGGCACCCAAGTTCGAGTTCGGCGGCAATGTCGAGGCGAGCTATGGCAACTATGATGCCGTGGTGCTCAAGGGCGTGGTGACCGGCCCGGTGACCGACGGCCTTGCGGTGAGCCTCGCTGGCGGCATCAACAAGCGTGATGGCTACAACAAGGACCTCGGCACCGGCAACGACACCAACGAGCGCAATCGCTGGTTTCTGCGCGGGCAGGCGCTGTGGGAGCCGAATGCGCAGGCGCGCGTCCGCCTGATCGGCGACTATTCGAAGATCGACGAGATCTGCTGCGGCGTGGTCAACCTCCAGCCCTCGAGCGCGACGCTGGCCGTCCGCGCGCTGGGCGGGCAGGTCAACGGGCCGAACGAGGTCTATTCCAACCGGGTCTATTCGAACTTCGATTCGACCAACAACATCGAGAACTGGGGCGCCTCGGGCCAGGTCGACTACGACTTCGGGCCGCTGACGTTCACCTCGATCACCGCCTACCGCCGCCTCAATGCCCTGACCAACCAGGATTCGGACTTCACCAGCGCCGACCTGATCGGGGTCAATGCGCAGGACCAGGGCATTCGCACGTTCACGCAGGAATTGCGCGCCGCGACCAACATGGACGGCCCGCTCAACTTCCTCGTCGGTGGCTTCTACTTCAACGAGAACATCCGCCAGGCCAACCAGCTGGGCTGGGGTGACGATGCGCGCAACTATGCCAACTTCCTGATCCAGGGGCTGACGGGCGGTGCGCTTTCGGTGCCGACGCTCGAAGCGACCTTCGGCGCGCTCGAGGGGAACCCGGCCAAGTACGCGGGCCGCTTCTTCGGGGCCGGTCAGAAGCTGGACGAGCGCTATCGCCTCCGCAACGAGGCCTATTCGTTCTTCGGGCAGGCCGACTTCAAGGTGGGCGACAAGATCACGGTGACCGGCGGTGTGAACTACACCAAGGACACCAAGCGCTACGCCATCGACATCAACTCGAGCGATGTCTTCTCGAGCATCGACTTCGACAATCCGGCCTATGCGCCGTTCCGCCGCAACCTCCTGCTCGCGGGCGCACTCAGCCGTGCAGGCGTCAACCCGAGCGATCAGGCCGCCGTTGCCGCCTTCGCGACGAACCCGGCGACCGCTTCGACCTTTGCCGCGTTCAACGCCTTTGCCACCGGCAACCAGAACAATCCGGCGGCCAACCCGCTCGCCGCGCTGCGCCCGCTGCAATACCTGCCCTCGGCGATTCCGGTGCCCAATGCGGTGGAGCCGGGCCGGACCAGCGACGACAAGTTCACCTATATCGTGCGCGTCGCCTATGACCTGACGTCGGACATCAACGTCTATGCAAGCTATGCGACCGGCTTCAAGGCGAGCTCGATCAACCTGTCGCGCGACAGCCGTCCGTTCCTCAAGGACCGCGATGCGCTGATCGCGCGCGGGCTGACCGTGGTCAACCAGACCTATGGCACCCGCTTTGCCGGACCCGAAAGCTCGACGGTCTATGAAATCGGCCTGAAGGCGGACTGGGGGCTGGTCACGGCAAACCTCGCCGCGTTCGACCAGCGCATCAACGGCTTCCAGTCGAACACTTTCACGGGTTCGGGCTTCGTGCTGGCCAATGCCGGCAAGCAGTCGGTCCGGGGCATCGAGTTCGAGGGCACGGTGAAGCCGGCCAAGGGCCTGCAGTTCAATGTGGCCATGACCTACCTCGATCCGAAGTACGACACGTTCGTGCTGTCGGCTGTGGGTGACCTGTCGAAGACGCGGCCTGCCGGTATTCCTTCCATCTCGTCGACCTTTGCCGCGTCCTACGACTACGAGTTCGGCAGCGGCGATCACCTGATCTTCCGTGGCGACTTCCACTATGAATCGCCGGTGCAGATCGTCGAAGGCCTGCCGGGCTTCCTCGAACAGGGCACGCGGGTTGCCGTGGCAGCGGCGCGTCCGTTCCGCCGCGAGGTGAACGAGGCCAACGCGTCGATCACTTGGGCGATGCCGAGCGGCTTGGAGCTGACGGCATGGGGGCGCAACCTCACCAACAACCGTTATCTGCTGTCGGTTTTCGACACGCCGGCCCAGCCGCTTTCGATCTCGGGCTACACCAGCCAGCCGCGCACCTATGGCGTGGCGGCACGGTATCGGTTCTGAGGTTCAGGCTCAGGGGCGGGGAAAGGGGGGCCGGTTGGCTCCCCTTTTTTTTGTTCGGGCGGAGTGTCGAGCGTCAGGCCCGTTTGCGTGTTGGAGGGCGTTGAGGGCGCGTCTTGCTGAGAGGTCATGGGCCCCGGACTTCGCCGAGGTGACGATCGTTTGGGGTGAGTTGGCGTGCGGAGTTGGAGCCGTCGCGCAGTCTTGCGTCATGCCAGCCTAGGCCGGGTTCTGGTTGTTGTAGTGGGGACGTGGGCAACGTTGTGCGGTAGGGTTAAGCGCGTCTTGCTGAAAGGCCTTGGGTCCCGGCCTTTGCCGGGGTGACGTGAGTGTCTGGAGGTTGATTGGGGGGAGACTTGATCACTCATGTCTCGTCATCCCGGCGGAGGCCGGACTCCATTTGGCTTGTGGCTGGCGAGTTTCTTGAAGGGCGCGCGCTTGTCGCCGTTCAGCGGCTTGGCATCGCTTCCGAAGGTGTCGCCACTGCGGCATTGAATGGTCGCGCATGCAGTGGCGGGAACGCGTCTTCCAGTGGCTTGGTGTCGGGCAGGATGTAGACGTAGCCGCCCTTCTTGCCGAACATCGGGGCGATCTTGCCGTTGTAGAGCGCCTTAGGGACGTTGATGCAGCCGAAGGTGATGCGGTTGTCCTCGATGCTCGGTGACAGCATGCGCTTCGCCCGGTTTTCCTTGGGATTGCCGGGCGGGATCGTGTGCATGGCTACCGAGGTCGCATAATCCACCCACAGCACCCGCGTGTTGCCTGCGGCTTTTCCGAAGCGGGCCAGAAAACGCCCCGCAGGCGTCGTCTTTTCGGCAGGACCGATCTCGGCGAGACTCTTGTTGCCAACGCCCGGCGTTGCATCGTCGCCCAGGGCGCGGCCAATCAGCACCGGGCCGAAGCCGACCGGCTTGCCAGCGGCATCGAAGGCGAAGATCGTGGCAGAGGGCTTGTCGATAACGACATAGGGAAGTCCGTTGTTGTCGCCGGTCTCGCTCACCCAGGCCGTAACCCGCTGCGTGGGGATCGTCAGGTCGGGCAGTTCCACGGGCTTCGGCGCGGTCTTGGCGCGCTGTTTGCGCTTCTGCGCCTTGGTCTTCGGCGTTGCCAAGCTTGCCGCATGGCCGACGTCTGTCATCGGGGAGGGAAGGGCCAGCGCCAGACCGGCGATCGCCGCAAAAGCCTTCATCATTTCAATTGTCACTCGCACCAGATACGAAAGCCGGACAGGCTTCCTCTGGTCGTCTGACCACGGGAGACCTGTCCGGCACTTGAACGCATCAGGCGCTGATCAGTTGCGCGGACGCTTCTGCTGGGCCTGCGTCATGCGCTGGTCGAGGCTGTCGACACGGCCGGTAAGCTGGTCGAGGCGCTGGGTGTTGGTCTGGGCCTGGGCATTGGCGGCCTGTGCTTCGCTGCGAGCGGCCTGGGCAACGCCGTCAGTTGCCTGGAGGCGGCTTTCCACGCCATCGATGCGCTGGTTGACCGTGGCGATCTGCTCGTTGACGTAGCCCTTGGTGGCGCAACCGCCGAGGCCCAGGGAGCCTGCGAGTATCGCAACGGCGGGAATGATCTTGAGAGACGGCGTCATGTAATGCTCCTTGATGAACCTGTTGGTTTTTTGGCGAACCGCAGCGGCAACGCGCGGCCGTGAAAAACAGACATGGGTGAATCGGTGGAGCGTTTGCTGACGGGGGCGAATTGTGGAACGCGCGACAGGCCGGTTGCGAGCGGCGACGAGCCGACGGAATCGAAAAGGGCGCGCCTTGCGGCACGCCCCTTGCGGTTTGCAGTGCGAAGTCCCGCGCTTACTTCGGCGCGAGAACCATCAGCATCTGGCGGCCTTCCATACGCGGGAAGGCTTCGACCTTGGCGATTTCAGCCACATCGTCCTGCACCTTGCGCAGCAGGTTCATGCCGAGCTGCTGGTGCGAGAGCTCGCGACCGCGGAAACGCAGGGTGATCTTCACCTTGTCGCCATCCTCGATGAACCGGGTCACGTTACGCATCTTCGTATCGTAATCGTGGTCATCGATGTTCGGACGCATCTTGATCTCCTTGATCTCCTGCGTCTTCTGGCTCTTGCGGGCAAGGTTGGCCTTCTTCTGCGCCTCGTAGCGGAACTTGCCCACGTCGAGGAACTTGCAGACCGGCGGGTCGGCGTTCGGGGAAACTTCGACGAGGTCCAGACCGACTTCGGCCGCCTGTTCGATTGCCTCGCGGGTGTACATGACACCCAGATTCTCACCATCGCCATCGATCACGCGCACCTTGGGCACGTTGATCATCTGGTTGTAGCGAGGTCCGCTCTTGACGGGGGGCGCCATACTGCGCCGCGGTGGGGGAGCTATAGTGCTTTCTCCTGCAGTTTTACCGAATATACGTTTCGCGCGCTCATATCACAATGTGCGGCCAGATAAAGGGGCGGTTTCGCTTCACGTGTGGCGGGCGAGGCGATTGTCCTTGCCGGGTTGCCTTCAGGCCGCCGCACGCCACAGCGAGAAGCGGGCAAGCCGATCTCCTGCAGGGACGATGGCGTCGATCGTCCGGGCAGGCTGGAGCGCCGCGAGAATGGCCGGGTCGCCCGCGTCCATCCCGCCGGTCAGCGCGCCGAAAGCGGGGAGAATCAGGCGTTTCTCGCTTGTCACGGCGCAAGGGCGGGCAATCGAACGTCCACGGATCGAGACGCGCAGCTTGGGATGGAAGTGGCCCGAAATTTCGGTTTCGGCTGCGCCGGGACGCGCAATGTGGCGCAAGGTCAGGCCACTTACCGTGAGTTCGTCGACAAGTGTGCCGCCGGGCGCGCTTGCGTCTTCATCGTGGTTTCCGGTGATCCAGACCCAGTCCGTGGCGCGGGTGAGGGCGGCAAGCATGCCAGCGGCGTGGGGTTCCATGCGGGCAACGGCGGCGGCATCGTGGAACGAGTCGCCAAGGCAGAACACCCGGCGGGCGCCGGTTTCGCGCAGGGCATCTGCCAGCCGCTCGAGCGTGGCGCGGCTGTCGTACGGCGGGAGCATCTGGCCGTGGCGGGCGAAGAAGCTGGCCTTTTCGAGGTGCAGGTCTGCCACCAGCAGCGCGTTCTCCTCAGCCCAGAACAGCGCGCGAGAGGCGCCGAGGCGGAATTCCTGAGAGGCGAACGAAAAGGGAACCATGGCTTTCCCTTGCCGTATCGCGATTCCCTTGGCAAGTCGGGCAGACGAGTTTTGGGGGAATGCATGACTGACTGGACGACCCATACTGCCCGCGCACGCACGTGGTTTGAATCGCTGCGGGACCGGATCTGCGCGGAGTTCGAGGCGATCGAGCGCGAGGCGGGTTCGGACGCAAGCTTCCAGTACACGCCGTGGAACCGCGAGCATGAGGGCGAGGCTGTCGAAAACGGCGGCGGCGGCGTGCAGGGCCTGATGAAGGGGAAGGTGTTCGAGAAGGTCGGCGTCAACGTCTCGACCGTGCAGGGCGAGTTCTCGAAGGACTTTGCAGGCTCGGTGAACGGGGCGAGTGCGGATGCTCCGGGCTTTACGGCGACGGGGATCAGCCTGGTCGCGCACATGCGCAATCCCCACGTGCCGGCGGTCCACATGAACACGCGCTTCCTGACGACGAGCAAGGCGTGGTTCGGCGGTGGCGGCGATCTCAATCCGCCGATCCCCTATGACGAGGACACGGCCGAGTTCCATGCCGAGTACAAGGCGGCCTGCGACAAGCACGATGCGGAGTACTACCCGAAGTTCAAGAAGTGGGCGGACGACTACTTCTGGATACCGCACCGCAAGGTTCATCGCGGGGTGGGCGGCATCTTCTACGATCACCTCGAGTGCGCCGACGATGCGGCGTTCGAGGCGAACTTCGCCTTCACGCGAGATGTCGGCGATGCCTTCATCAACGTGTTCCCGCGTCTGGTGAGGAAGCGGATGGGCATGGACTACTCGCCCGAGGAGAAGCTGACGCAGCTCGAATATCGCGGGCGCTATGCCGAGTTCAATCTGGTGTGGGACCGCGGCACGCTGTTCGGCCTCAAGACCGGCGGCAACATCGACGCGATCCTGATGAGCCTGCCGCCGGAAGCTGTCTGGAGCTGACGTGATCGAGGCGGACGGCCCGGCGCTGGGGCGCGGGTTTCACAACGTTGCTCCCGGCGATCTGGCCTGCGTGGTCACGGCGCTCGAGATGCTGGCGCCGCCCGAGGGCTTGCGCAAGCTGGTGCCCGAGGGCGACGTGCCGGTGCAGCTGGTGCGGTGGAAAGAGGCAGCGCCGGAGAAGTACCGGTTGCTCTACAAGCGTATTGGCGGGCCGTGGCTGTGGTGGACGCGGCTGGGCAGGAGCGATGCCGAGATTGCGGCGATCATCCATGACCCGCGTGTGCAGCTCTTTGCCGTGGCGGACCGGATGGGCGTCGAAGTCGGCATGCTGGAGCTGGACTTCCGGGTGGAGGGAGAATGCGAGATCGTGTTCTTCGGCTTCATCAAGGGCGCGACCGGCAAGGGCCTTGGCAAGTGGCTGATGCGGCGGGCCCTGCAAATGGCCTGGGCGCCGGGCGTCGAGCGGGTCTGGCTGCACACCTGCACCACTGACGATCCGCGCGCCTTGCCGTTTTATCAGGCCCAGGGTTTTGCGCCGTTTGCGCGCTTCGTGGAGATCCTGCCGGACCCGCGCGTGACAGGCCTGCTGCCGCAGGACATGGGCACCGCCCCGATTATCCTCTGATCGAGCCGATCGATTGCATTTAAGAGGTATTCCCCCTTGCGGGAAATGCCCCGATGCCGCCATTTAGGGCCCAGATGCTCCGCCAGTACGAACTTGTCGAACGTGTGCTTGCCTATGATCCCGATGCGGACGAGGCGATGCTCAACCGTGCCTATGTCTATACCGTGCAGAAGCACGGCACCCAGAAGCGGGCGAGCGGGGACCCCTACTTCTCGCACCCGGTGGAAGTGGCGGGCCTGATGACCGAGCTCAAGCTCGATCAGGACACGATCATCACCGCGCTGCTCCATGATACGGTGGAGGATACGCTCGCCACCGTCGAAGAGATCGAGCGCCTGTTCGGGCCTGACGTGGCGCGGCTGGTCGATGGCGTGACCAAGCTCTCGAAGATCGAGACGATGAGCGAGAGCGAGCGCGCGGCAGAGAACCTGCGCAAGTTCCTGCTGGCAATGAGCGAGGACCTGCGGGTCCTGCTGGTCAAGCTGGCCGACCGCATGCACAACATGCGCACGCTCCACTATATCAAAAGCGAGGACAAGCGCCGCCGCATCGCGCGCGAGACGATGGATATCTACGCCCCGCTGGCCGAGCGCGTGGGCATGTACGAATACATGCGCGAGATGCAGCTGCTGGCATTCGAGCAGATCGAGCCGGAAGCCTATGCCACGATCACCGGGCGTCTAGCGGCGATCCGCAGCGAGGAGGGCGCGCAAGTCGATGCCATCGCGCTCGAGATCAAGAAGGCGCTGGCGCAGGCGGGGATGCGGGTCGAGGTTTCGGGGCGCGAGAAGCATCCCTATTCGATCTGGCGCAAGATGGCCGAGCGGCACGTCTCGTTCGAGCAGATCACCGACATCATGGCGTTCCGCGTCCTGACCGACAACGAGGACGACTGCTACAAGGCGCTGGGCATCCTCCACCGCGAGTGGCAGATGATTCCGGGACGGTTCAAGGACTACATCTCGACGCCGAAGATGAACGGCTACCGTTCGCTGCACACGGCGCTGATCTATTCCAACGCGATGCGCGTGGAAGTGCAGATCAAGACGCACGAGATGCATGAGCGCAACGAGTACGGCCTTGCCGCGCACTGGGCCTACAAGCAGGGTGGCACGCCCGACGGGCAGGTCGGCTGGTTGCGCGACCTGATCGAAATCCTCGAATCCAGCCATGATGCCGAGGAACTGCTCGAGAACACCAAGATGGCGATCTACCAGGATCGCATCTTCGCCTTCACGCCGAAGGGCGCGCTGTTCCAGCTGCCCAAGGGCGCGACGCCGATCGACTTTGCCTTTGCCGTCCACACCAAGCTAGGCGCGCAGGCGGTGGGCGCGAAGATCAACGGGCGGCACGTGCCGCTGCGCACCCCGCTCGGCAATGGCGACGTGGTGGAGATCATCAAGAGCCGTACATCCGAGCCGCAGCTTTCGTGGCTGGGCTTCGTGGTGACCGGCAAGGCGCGCGCGGCGATCCGTCGCTTCGTCCGCCAGAAGGAGCGCGCCGAAGTCGCGGCGATCGGGCGCAAGCTCTACGAGGAAATCGTCGAGCGGCTGCCGACCAAGATCGGCAAGAAAGCGCTGAATGATGCGCTGAAGCGGCTGAAGCTGGCGAGCGAGGAGGACTTCATGTTCGCCATCGGCTCGGCCAAGCTCGATGACCGGCAGGTGATGGAAGCGCTGGTGCCGGGGAGCGCGGCGAACATTCCCGAAGAGAACTGGCCCAGCCAGAAGCGCGCGATTGCCGTGCGCGGCCTGACGCCGGGCATGGCGTTCAAGCTGGCCGACTGCTGCCACCCCGTTCCCGGCGACCGCATCGTCGGCCTGCGCCGCCCCGGCAAGGGCGTTGAAGTCCACGCGATCGACTGCATGAAGCTGGCCGACGGCGTCGATGCCGACTGGATCGACCTGTCATGGGACGCGCGCACCGACGGCGCGATCGGGCGGCTGCGGGCGGAACTCTACAACCGTCCCGGCACGCTGGCGGAAATGGCGGGGATCTTCGCCAAGAACCACGCCAACGTGGTCAACCTCGAGATGACGCAGCGGGAGAACCCGTTCCATACTTACGAGGTTGATCTGGAGGTGCGGGATCTGGCGCATCTGACGCGGATTATCTCGGCCTTGCGAGCGAGCGAGGCGGTGGCGCAGGCGGAGCGGATTTGAGGGGTGGATTGGTGTGTTTAGGCGGCGTGGACAAATTCAGGTCAGTGATCGGGCTTTGATGCGAACGGCGGCTGATCGCCCATAACGATGCCGATCTTGGCACTCAGATGCACCGGCAAGGCTTGGACCAGCCCAAACATCTGATCGTCAGGAAGCGGCCTGAAGATGAGCACGCTCAACCCAGCATCATCCTTTTCGATGGTCATTGGGGAATAACCGCGTGCTTCGAGATGCGCGACAGCAGCAGTCTCATTTTCAGGGAGAACGCTAAATCTCGTGGGTATTAGCTTTGCCATGGAGCATATTTGCCTCCTATTCGATGAGGATGCAATTGACGCGAACGCTGTTGATTGATTCAAGGCTGCTTTTTGGAGGCAGGCTTGAGCAGGGGCGATCTTACCGAAGCGGAATGGCGCGTTCTGAAGGGCTTGCTACCCATCGAGCCAGAGAACCGGGGGCGCGGGAGGCGCCCAGAACAGAACCGTTCGATCATCAACGGCATACTCTGGCGGCTTCGTTGCGGCGCTCCATGGCGGGACGTTCCGCCCAAATACGGCAGTTGGAACACCATCTATCGCCGCTTTCGGCGATGGAGCGAGGCCGGGGTCTGGGAAACCGTGGCAGTGACGCTGGCCGAGATCATGGCGGATAGCGGTCACTACAGCATCGACAGTACCACAGTTCGCGCTCACGTCTCGGCAGCGGGCGGAAAAGGGGGACTCATCGACGCGCTCTTGGCCGCTCGCGGGGCGGGTTCACCAGTAAACTGCACTGTCTGGCTGATGCCCTCGGGCGACCGCTCGCCTTCCATCTGACGGTCGGTGAGGCCGCAGACTGCAAAGCCTATGACGCCCTGATCGGCCTGCCCGAGCGCGCACCTGCCGCTCTGCTCGCTGACAAGGGCTACGACGCCGACGCAATCCGCGCCGACCTTGCCGAACGGAATATCGAAGCCGTCATTCCTGGCCGGTCAAACCGCCGCGTGCAGATCGAACATGATCGAGGCCTCTACAAACAGCGCAACCGCATTGAGCGCATGTTCGGCCATCTCAAGATCAACCGGGCCATCGCCACCCGCTATGACCAGCTTGCCAATAGCTTCCTCGGAATGGTTCACATCGCCACCGCCAGATACTGGCTCAAATTTGTCCACGCCGCCTAGCACTACTTTGGCAGAAGTGTGATTTTTGGGATTCCCTTGGCGGTGATTGCGTGATTCATGGGAAGCCAGCTTTGATGGAGGCTGGTGATGGCCGAGGATTGGCGGGCGGATCTGG
>JBKBUD010000397.1:0-1579 GCA_046290865.1 Novosphingobium sp.
ACGAAGGCGAGGCCGCCCCACATCACCGGAGCGCTCATGCCGAAGCCCCAGGCACCGAGCGCAACCAGCACGCCGACGCCGAAGTTCACTTGCGCCACCGTCAGGATATAGCTCGCCACGCGCTCCTGCACATCGCGCAGCACGCGGGCCAGCTTGACCGAGGCGTTGAAGGAATGGCGGTCCAGCAGGATGCGGCGCTTCATGCGGATGCGCGATTCGATCATGAAGAACGTCATCAGCAGAGTCAGCAGCGTTTCCAGGATCACGCTGGGCGTGGCGAATGCGACCTGTTCGATCACGGACGGACTTGCGACGACGACCTCGCGCGCGCTGTGTCCGGTAATCCGGGCGAGCTGGCGATTGACGTCCGAAATCCACGAAAGGTTGCCGCGCAGTTCGGCAAAACGGCGCGCCACCTGCCGCGCCAGCGCCGGAACCTGATCGACCATGACGAAGGCCGGTTGCAGGATCAGCAGCAGCGCCAGCAGCACGACTGCAACCAGCGCCAGGATTGCGATCAGCGAGGCGAGCATGTTCGGCAGTCCCAGGCGGGTCAGCCGGTCCGCCAGCGGGGACAGCACGATGGTGAAGATCATCGCTGTCACCGGCGGCAGGAACACCACCGAGCCGATCGACAGGACGAACGGCAGCGACAGGAACAGGCCAAGGCCGAGCAGCAGCACGATGGTCGACTGCAGTCGCGCGCGCTGGTCCGCCGATTCGGGCGGTTCGGCAGGCAGGTTGGGCAGATCGGGCATCGACTGGTGGTTCAACGGCGGGTGCCTGGCTGGAGGTGTTACTCTCCATTCACCCATGTCTCACGCCGATCAAGGGGCGCGCATCGGGACGGGCGATGTTTTGTCCGGAACTGTGGCATGGACGATCCCCGCTGGGGACCGCCACCGGCCTCAATGCTGGCCGCCGGCCTGCACCGTCTCCTCGAGTTCGCCCATGATCGCCGAGTGGGCGACCGCATCGCTGGTGCTGCGACGGGGGATCTGGCCGTTCTCGATCATCTGCGAGAGGGCGGCGCGGGCGCGACCGACGCGGCTCTTGATCGTGCCGACGGCGCACCCGCAGATCTGCGCGGCTTCCTCGTAGCTGAAGCCGCCTGCGCCCACCAGCAGCAGGGCTTCGCGGCGTTCAGGGGGGAGAGTGAGCAGGGCGCGGTGCATGTCCGACAGGTGCATCGGTCCTTCCTGCGCGGCCGGTGCCACCAGGATCCGTTCGGCCACGGTCTCGTCATAGTCGGCGCGGAAGCGGTTGCGGCGCATGTCGGTAAGATATGCGTTGCGCAGGATGACGAAGGTCCAGGCGCGCATCGAGGTGCCGGGTTCGAACCGCTCCTGCGCGGCCCATGCCTTGAGCAGGGTTTCCTGCACGAGATCGTCGGCAAGATCGGGGCGGCCGCACAGGCCGCGGGCAAAGGCGCGCAGGTGCGGAATGACCCCGGTCAGTTCGCGCTTGAACGTTACCGGATCGGCTGCCGGGCGAGGGGACTTGTCCTCTTGCGGATGCGCTGTCGTGGGATCAGCATCAGCCATTGGACGGATCGTCCAGCTTGTCGAGCAGCTGCGCG
>JBKBUD010000398.1:0-1576 GCA_046290865.1 Novosphingobium sp.
TTTGCCGATGCGCGTTCGGCGCAGGCCGAGACTGCGATCCGGCGCGTCGGGCTCAACCCCGCCATGCTGCGCGCATCCTCACGTGAGGGCCAGGGCGGTCCGCTGATCCGCCTGTTTACCGGCAGCGACGAGAGCGTCGATCCGCGCTTTGCGCGGCTTGGTGCCAGCCTCGAGCGGATGGCGGCGCTGGAGAAAGGTCTGCGTCGCATTCCGAACACCCTGCCCGCGAGCCTCGAATACATCTCGAGCGGCTTCGGCTATCGCTCAGACCCGTTCACCGGGGGTCCCGCATTCCATGCTGGCCTGGATTTCCGCGGCCCTGTCGGCGCGCCGATCTATGCCGCTGCGGCGGGCACGGTAAGTTTCGTTGGCCAGCGGCAGGGCTATGGCAATGTCGTCGAAGTCAGCCATGGCAACGGACTGATGACGCGCTATGCCCACATGTCGCGCACAGAGGCGCGTTCCGGCCAGAAGGTCGAGGCCGGCAGCGAGATCGGCAAGATCGGCAATACCGGGCGCTCGACCGGACCCCATCTCCATTTCGAAGTGCGGATCAACGACCGTCCGGTCAATCCGCGCCCCTTCCTCGAGGCAAACAGGCATGTTCAGGAAATCCGCGCCGGAAGCACCGCGCACCGTATCGGGGAGTAACTCTGCAATGGCCGCAACTTTCTCCGTGCTGGGTGCCGACGTTGCCGTGAAGGGCGATCTTTCCGCCACCGCCGATCTGCACATCGACGGCAGCGTCGAGGGTGACATCACCTGCGCCGCGCTGGTGCAGGGCGAGAAGAGCACCGTTACCGGCGCGATCAAGGCGCAGAGCGCCCGTCTCTCGGGCACGGTCCACGGCTCGATCGAAGCGGGCGAACTGGTCATCCTGAAGACCGCCCGAATCCATGGCGATGTCTCGTACGATGCGCTCACCATCGAGCAGGGCGCGCAAGTCGATGGCCGC
The DNA here is from genome assembly GCA_046290865.1 of Novosphingobium sp. GTDB lineage: Bacteria > Pseudomonadota > Alphaproteobacteria > Sphingomonadales > Sphingomonadaceae > Novosphingobium. The sequence goes on from JBKBUD010000398.1 coordinate 956, forward strand.
TTTGCCCACCGCGTCCATGCAGGCGAGGAGCCGTCGCTGACTCTGGTCAGCTGAGGGTTCCAAACAAAAACTTGCCGATTCGCCATTCCCGGCTTACATCGGCGAGGTTCAAGGCCGCTCCGCGAGGGGCGGCCCTTATTGTATCCGCTTTTCGCGGGACCGCTTTTTTCGGGAGATTGTCCGTGAGCAACCAGCCCACGTATCCGCTGATGCCGCACGCCACTGCGTCCTGGCTCGTCGACAACACCGCGCTGACCTTCGAGCAGATCGCCGAGTTCTGCGGGCTGCACATCCTTGAAGTGCAGGCCATGGCCGATGACCTTGCGGGGCAGAAGTACACCGGGCGCGATCCGATCCACTCGGGCGAGCTGAACCAGGCCGAGATCGACAAGGGTCAGGCCAACCCCGAGTATCGCCTCAAGATGCAGCGCGCCCCCCTTGCCGTCAGCCGCACCAAGGGGCCCCGCTATACGCCGGTTTCCAAGCGTCAGGACAAGCCGGACGGCATCGCCTGGATTCTGCGCAACCATCCGGAAGTCTCGGACGCGCAGATCGGCAAGCTGATCGGCACCACGCGCACCACCATCGCCGCGATCCGCGATCGCAGCCACTGGAACATCG
>JBKBUD010000071.1:0-11102 GCA_046290865.1 Novosphingobium sp.
TTTCGCGCCTTGCCCTCGCGGGCCACGGCACTGGTCGTCGGCAACCCCAATAACCCGGATGGCACGGTGCTTCCTCGCACCGAGCTGCTGGGTTTGCTGGCCCATCAGGAGCGACACGGCGGCTGGTTGATCGCCGACGAGGCCTTTGCCGACTGCGATGCGCTGACAACCGTTCCGAGCCTTACTGCTCCTGCACGACGGCTGATTGTGCTGCGTTCGTTCGGCAAGTTCTTCGGCCTCGCCGGATTGCGGCTGGGCTTTGTCATCGCCCCGCCCTCCCTGCTCGCTGGCTTGCGCCGGTTGCTGGGGGACTGGCCAGTGCATGCTGCAGCGCTGGCACTAGGTACCGCTGCCTATGCCGATCATGGCTGGATTGCCCGCACCCGCCGTGACCTCGGGGTCATTGCAACGCAACTCGATGCGATGCTGGCCCGCCACGGCCTTCGCGCACAGGGCGCGTGCCCGCTGTTCCGCCTGATCGAGACGCCCTGCGCCCCAGCTCTGTTCGAGCGCCTTGCCCGCCAGCACGTCCTCACACGGCCCTTTGCGGAACGACCGGATCTGCTGCGCCTTGGTCTGCCTGCGACTCAAGCCCGGCTCGAGCGGCTGGAGCGAGCCCTTGGCTGAACCGGTCGCATTGGCCGCGCTGGCGCTCGATGCCGCCATAGGCTGGCCGCGCTGGCTCTATGCCCGCATGGGGCATCCGGTCGGCCTTTTCGCAAGGGTCATCGCGGAGTGCGAGGCACGCCTGAACCGCGCCGACTGGCGAGACGGCACGCGCAAGGTCGGCGGCGGTATCACGGTTCTGGTGCTGCTCGCGCTTGCTGCAGGATCCGGCCTGCTTTTGACAGCCCTCTGCATAGAGCTGGCAGGAACCAATGCGTGGGTCCTGCTGGCAGTGCTCGCTTGGCCGGCATTGGCACAGCGCAGCCTGGACCAGCATGTAGCGCCGGTGATCGAGGCGCTACGGGCCGGAGATCTGCCCCGGTCGAGGCTTGCGGTGAGCCAGATCGTCGGCCGCGACACTGCCGCACTCGACGAGTCCGGCGTTGCACGGGCTGCAATCGAAAGCCTTGCCGAAAGCTTCTGCGATGGCGTCATCGCGCCGTTGTTCTGGCTGATCGTGGCCGGGCTACCCGGCATCTGGGCGATGAAGGCGATCAATACCGCAGACAGCCTGATCGGCCACAAAGAGCCGCGCTATCGCCACTTCGGCTGGGCCGCGGCTCGGCTCGACGATGTGCTGAACTTCGTACCCGCACGCATTTCCGCGGTGCTGATCTGCCTCGCTGGCCATGGCGGTTGGAAAACCTGCCGACGCTTTTCCGGCCACCATGCCTCCCCAAATGCCGGATGGCCCGAGGCCGCAATGGCGGGCGTGCTGGGCGTGCGGCTGGCAGGCCCGGTCAGCTACGATGGCGAAATGGCCGACAAACCGTGGATCGGAAACGGCAGCGCGGCGGACGTGGACAACCTGATAAAGGCACGCAAGGTCTATCACCGCGCCTGCCTGCTGGCATGGATCACCGTGGGGATCATCATGGGGATCATGGCATGGCTGGGCTGATGTTGCAGGGCACGGGGTCGGACGTCGGCAAGTCGGTGCTGGTTGCGGGGTTGTGCCGCGCGCTCGCCAACCGCGGCATGACAGTCCTGCCATTCAAACCGCAGAACATGTCGAACAACGCTGCCGTCACCGCCGATGGCGGCGAGATCGGACGCGCTCAGGCGCTTCAAGCCCTCGCCGCGCGCGCCGAACTCCACACTGATATGAACCCGGTGCTGCTGAAGCCCGAAGCCGACCGCACCGCGCAACTCGTCGTCCACGGCAAGGTGCGAGGGCGGCTGGGCGCCGCGAACTTCCGCGAAGGCAGGCGCAACCTCTTGCCCGAAGTCCTGCAAAGTTGGCAGCGGTTGCAGGCAAGCTGCGAACTCGTCCTCGTCGAAGGCGCCGGTTCTCCCGCCGAGATCAACTTGCGTGATGGTGACATCGCCAACATGGGCTTTGCCCGCGCGGCAGGCGTGCCCGTGGTCCTGGTCGGCGACATCGATCGCGGCGGCGTCATTGCCTCACTTGTCGGTACCCGCACCGTGCTCGATCCCGCTGATGCGGCGATGATCCATGGCTTCATCGTCAACAAGTTCCGCGGCGATCCGGCATTGTTCGCCGATGGCTACGCTGAGATCGAGCGCCTTTCCGGATGGCGGGGCATGGGTCTTGTGCCGTGGCTGCCCTGCGTTGCCAGACTGCCCGCCGAGGATGCCGTGGTGCTCGACCGGCCGCAAACGGCCCCTTCCTCGCGCAAGCTTGTCGCCTGTCCGATGCTGCCCCGCATTGCCAATTTCGACGATCTCGATCCCCTCCGCCACCAACCCGACGTCGAACTGGTCATGGTCCCGCCAGGCAGCCGCATCCCGCTGGCAACAGACCTTATCGTGCTACCCGGATCGAAAGCGACGATGGCCGACCTCGCCTTTGTGCAGGATCAAGGGTGGGACATCGACATATTGCACCACCATCGGCGCGGCGGGGCAGTTCTCGGCATCTGCGGTGGCTACCAGATGCTTGGAAAGGAAATAGTCGATCCGCTCGGCCTGGAAGGCACGAGCGGTAGCCTGCGAGGCCTCGGCCTGCTCAACGTGCGGACCGAATTGCGCGCGCACAAGGAACTGCGCAAGGTTTCCGGCCTGGCGCTCGGCGAGCGGTTCCAAGGATACGAAATGCACATGGGCGCGACGACCGGTGCGGACTGTGCGAGGCCCTTTGCGGTTCTGGATGACGAACGCAACGACGGAGCGGAGAGCCCGGACGGGCGCGTCATCGGAACCTATTGTCATGGCCTGCTCGCTGCCCCGCACTTGCGAGGGGCTTTGCTGCAGCGGATCGGGGCGGAAGGAAATGGTCTCGATCATGACAAGCTGGTCGACGACGCGCTCGACGATCTTGCCAGTGCTCTTGAAGCTCATCTTGATGTTGATGGACTGCTCCGCATTGCGAATGAGCGCGGACAATGACCACGCTTCTCGTTCTGGGGGGCGCACGCTCGGGCAAAAGCGCCTATGCGCAAAGACGGTGCGAGGATCTGGGCCGCAGCCGCGTCTACATTGCAACCGCGCAGGCCGGGGATGAAGAGATGGCTGACCGGATCTCCCGTCACCGTGCTGATCGCGGCACTGGCTGGACCACAATCGAAGAGCCGATCGACCTGCTTAAGGCCATACGGCAAGCGGCGCGGCACGCCGATGCCATCCTTGTAGATTGCCTCACCCTGTGGCTGTCCAATCTCATGCTGGAGGATCACCCGATTGCGGTTGCCCGCGCTGAACTGGCCGAGGCAGTTCGGCAGGTGAAGGTACCGCTGGTACTCATCGCCAACGAGGTGGGCATGAGCATCGTGCCGGACAATGCTCTCGCTCGCCGGTTTCGCGACGAAGCCGGATGGCTGAACCAGGAAATTGCCGCGGCCGCCCAAGAAGTGGTGCTCGTCACTGCAGGCCTGCCGCTCTGCTTGAAGGGTTGACCTTCTGGGATCACTCTCTTGATGCTTGTGCGCCAGTTGCCGCAGTCAATTCATCGCCCATTCGTGCGCTGTTGACATTAGCCCCTTCCATGCAGCGCCCCCCTGCCGAGTTCCTTCACGATCTCGTTTGCCACCATAGATCTTCTGGACGCGCGCATTGGCGTACCACCGGATACTCTCGCTACCGGAACGACCGCCCTCAAGACTACCGAGCCTTTGACTTCAACTGCGCAACCGCCAACCGGTCTTGAATATCCAGACGATGATCGCGACGCACAGCACCATGAATGCAACGATCATCGAGAGGCTGAACACGACACTGACATCGGACTGGCCATAGAATGCCCAACGAAAACCGCTCACCAGATAGACGATGGGATTGAACATGGTCACTGCCTGCCACGCGGGCGGAAGCATCTTGATGGAATAGAAGGTGCCACCGAGAAACGTGAGCGGTGTGATGATCATGATCGGGACGACCTGCAGCTTCTCGAAACCATCCGCCCAAAGCCCGAGGATGAACCCGAACAGGCTGAAGCTGATCGAAATCAGGATCAGGAATGCTGCAGCCCAGACGGGGTGAAGGATCTCGATCGGCACGAACAGCGAGGCAGTTGCCAGAATGATCAGGCCAAGGATCACGGATTTGGTCGCCGCAGCGCCAACATAGCCCATCAGCGCTTCGAAAGCGGAGACCGGCGCCGACAGCAATTCATAGATTGTTCCGGTAAAGCGCGGCAGGTAGATGCCGAATGAGGCGTTCGAGACGCTCTCGGTCAGCAGCGCCAGCATGATCAGCCCGGGCACGATGAAGGCCCCATAGCTGACGTTGTCGATCGTCTGCATCCTTGATCCAATGGCTGAGCCGAAGACGATGAAATAGAGGGATGTGGATATGACCGGCGCTGCGAGGCTCTGGAACAATGTCCGGAGCGTTCGGCCCAGTTCGAACGCGTAGATGGCGCGCACCGCATGGAAGTTCATGCCTGCTTCTCCACAAGACCGACAAAGATTTCTTCGAGCGAAGACCGTGCGGTGTCGACCGAGCGGAAATCGATACCGGCCGCGACAAGCCGCTTGATGAGATCTGCCGCGCCTATCGTGCCATCGTCCCCGCCGGTCAGCGTCAGTTCCAGGGAGGTGCCATCGTCTGCAAGGGTGAGCCCGTCACAGGCGAGTCCTGGTGGCAGTTCCTCGAGCGGCGAGACAAGACCTATCGTCACTCGCGTTCGACCAAGCCTTTCCATGATCGCGTGCTTTTCGTCGATCAGGATGATCTTGCCGCCATCGATCACACCGATACGATCTGCCATTTCTTCGGCTTCCTCGATGTAGTGCGTCGTCAGGATGATCGTCACGCCCTTGTCGCGAAGGCGACGCACCATCTCCCACATGTCACGACGCAGTTCGACGTCGACACCAGCGGTAGGCTCGTCAAGAAACAGGATCGTCGGCTCATGGGACAGAGCCTTGGCGATCAGGACGCGACGTTTCATACCGCCCGACAGCCCGGCAATCTTGCTGTGACGCTTGTCCCACAGCGAAAGATCGCGCAAGATCGCTTCGACCAGCGCATGGTCGCGAGGCTTCCCGAACAGGCCCCGGCTGAAATTGACCGTATTCCAGACAGTCTCGAACATATCGGTCGCCAGCTCTTGCGGAACGAGCCCGATCTTGGCCCGCGCTGCGCGATAATCGCGAGCGATATCGTGGCCATCTGCAATCACCGTGCCGCCCGTTGCCTGGACCAGCCCGCACACGATGCCGATCAGAGTCGTCTTGCCCGCTCCATTGGGGCCGAGCAGGGCGAAAATCTCACCGCGAAAGATATCCAGATCGACTGATTTGAGCGCTTGGAAACCGCCTTGGTAGGTCTTTTCGAGACCCACGATGGAAACGATCGGTTGAGGAGCAGAAGATGTCATTGCTGCTAAGTGGCAGCGATGTCGCGGTTAAGCCAGCGCATATGCCTGTTCTCTGAATCCAGTTTCATCGGCCGCGCTTGAAGGTCCCAAGCAGAGCCGACTTGCTTCTTGTGCGCAAGGGACAAACTGGCCGCTTCGCTAAGAGATGCTGGAACGCAGGCAAGCCCGGTCCAGATGGGCATGTTCAAACATCGGGAATGGGGTCGCTCAGGAGGTTCGATCTGTGCACAGGATGATATTGCCGATGACACCAGTCTGGCGAAACCGTGCCGCCATAAAGGTACCGGTAAAAATGAAGTGCCTGACGGAAAAAGCGGGGAGATGGACCGGCCATCTCCCCGATTGAGTGCCTGATTGCCCGAATTCGGGCAACGAGGGAGGATTCGCTATTACGGGCGGGCGGACTTGTCTGTCGGCAGGCTCTTGATGCCGTGCTCGACACTGTTGGTGCCTTGACCCACGATGGGGGCCGGAAGGAAGTTCTCGCCCCGGTCATGCGTCGCCTGTTTGGCAAGGCTGTCGTTAACGATGAGATCGAGCCGGTCCTCGCGGTTGGGTTCGACCAGCCATTCATCGGGGAAGGGCGCCGGTCCTGTGCCATTGCGATTGCGCCGCACCGCGCCGATCGACTGGCGCTGGGTATAGGGGATGACGTGCTTGCCTTGTGAATTGGCGAGCTGATCATAGAGCGCTTTGCGCAACTCGATCTTGGCGGAAAGGTATTTCGGGTCCTCGGCAAGATTGTGCATTTCGCCGGGGTCGGCGGCGACATCGTAGAGTTCGTCGATGTCATAGACGCCATAGTACTGGATGTACTTGAGATTGCCGCGCTGGATCGCGAAAGTGCCGGGCGTCTGCGGGAAGGTCCATTCCCAATAGTACTCGTAGGTGAAGTCGGGAGCCTGCCAGTCCTTGGCAGCAACCTTGCCCGTGATCAGCGGCCACGCGCTCTTGCCTTCGAACTGCGCAGGCTTTTGCGCGCCGGCGAGGTCCAGGAAAGTCGGCGCGAAATCCAGATTGCGGATCGCGCCGGTGTTGACCACGCCCGCCGGAACAGTACCCGGCTCGTACATCACCAGCGGCACCTTGACCGAGGCCTCATAGGCATTGCGCTTGTCGATCAGCCCGTGCTCGCCCACCTGGAACCCGTTGTCCGAGGTAAATACGACAAGCGTGTCCTTCTCCAGCCCCGCCTTCTTGAGGTACTGCATGATCCGGCCGACGCTGTCGTCCACTGCCGACAGCGTGGCATAGTAGTACTTGAGGTACTCGGTCATCGGCATGTCGGAATTGTAGTAGAAGTCGATGCCGTGCCAGGTGTTGCGCTGATCGTAGACCCAGCGCGGCTTGCCCTTGTAGTTCTCAGGCGTGTTGGCGGCGCTGGTCGGCAGCTTGAACTGGAAGTTGTCGTACTGGTGCGCATAGCGTGGCGGCGGCAGCGGGTCTGAATGCACCGCCTTGTGGCTGAGATAGAGGAAGAACGGCTTCTTCGGATCACGCTCCTTCGACAGCCAGTTCACGGCATAATCGGTAAGCTCGTCGGTGATGTAGCCCTTCTGCGGCACTTCCTTGCCATCGACGTTGTACTTGTGGACCACGCCCTTGGCGAACTGCGCATCGGGGATGCCGGTGTTGGGGTAGTAATTGCCCTGCCCGCTGAAGCTGAGCCATTTGTCGAAACCGGGGCGCGGCGAGGCGGTATCGTTGCCCATGTGCCACTTGCCGAAGAATGCGGTCTGGTAGCCCTGCCCCTGCAGGTACTTTGGGAAGAAGGTCAGGCCTTCTTCCGAGGAATTGTTGTTGTCGACCACGCCGTGGTTGCGCGCGGTCATCCCGGTGAGGATCGTGGCGCGGCTCGGGCTGCACAGCGACGAGGTGACGCGGGTGTTGGGGAAATAGCTGCCCCCTGCCGCCAGACGGTCGATGTTGGGCGTCTTGATGCCCGGCTGCAGGAAGCCGAGGCCATCGAAGCGCAGGTCGTCAACCAGGATGAAAATCACGTTGCGGGGGCGCTGCTGAGGTTGCCCCTGCCGCTCGGGCGCGGGTGTCGGTTCGGGCGTGGGCTTCGCCACGGTCGGCACAGAGGACATGGCAAGGCAAGCGAACGTGGCAGCCGAAGACAGACAGCGCCGTTTCCAAATCGTCATAGCCTGGACATCCTCTATCTTGTCATCCGTTTGCCGCCAATTTGACCTTCCCCGGTATGGCGATCGCGTTGCCATCCTGCCAGTCGGCAAGCGGCCTGGCAGCGTTCCTTAGTGCGGGGTGACACCGATTTTTGCACCTCGCCCCATCAAGGCCTGGTAGTCGTAAACCGGCTTGGCAGGATCGAAGGTGCCGTCGAGCATCTGCACCAGGTACCTTGAAGCGTTCGGCAGGTATTCGTCGGAAATCGAGGTCAGCGCCCGGATCTGGGGAAGAGCAGGACGTGCTGCTGCGCCCATGCGCGTCAGGACGTTGAGAGCTTGCAGACGGACGACGCTGGTCTGGCTGTCGCCCAGCAGCGGCGCCAGAATGCTGCACGCCAATTCGCTCATCCCGCTCCGGGACAGGGCGTCGCAAGCAGCAATCCGCACCTGAGGCACGGGATCCGCTTGGGCAATCTCGCGCAGGCGATCGAGATCAGCACCGAACGCGCCCTGGACGGCAAAGCCGGTAGCGCCCCAATAGCGAACGACTTCGTTTGCGTCGCCCAGCGCCCTGCGCAAGATTGACGCATCGGACCGGTTGCCCCGTCCGGCCACCTTGCCGAGAGCCATGAGGCGGGCGAGCGGATACGCGCCTTGAACCCGGCTTGGCACGTAGCCTTCCAAGACCGAACCTTCGGGAATGAAGCCATTGTCGTTGATCGCCAGCATGTGCGCATCCAGCGCCTTGCTCAGCCGGGCAAGCTGGGCCGCGTGCTCACGGTTCGCCGCGAGATTGGTCACTTCGTCCGGATCGGCCTGGGTATCGTAGAGTTCCTCGAACGAGCGCTCTTCGAACATCTTTTGCTGCAGCGGTGCCAACTTGCGGGCCATGCGCAGCTTGTCGATTTCCTGATAGCCCTTGGAGAGCCAAGCAAAAGCCTGGTTCTGGATCAGCGGCAAGTGCGGCATGTAGTTGCGGACATAGCGCCAGCGTCCGTCGGTGACCGTGCGCACGAAGTCATAGCGCTCATCCATGCGGTTGCGCATGCCAAAGGCATAGCGTTCGGGAGCCTTGGCGGCATGGCCGAGGAACGCCCTGCCCTGCATGACCTTGGGTATTGCAACCCCGCCCAGTGAGAGCACGGTTGGAGCAAAATCGATGAAGCTCACAGGGGCTTCGACAACGCTACCCGCGGCTTGGGGTGCAAGGTGGGCCCACCTGGCGGGTACCCGCACGACCAGTGCGCAACGCAGGCCATCGTCATTGCAGTAACGCTTCGAACGCGGCAGGACACCGCCATTGTCGGAGTAGTAGAAGACGATGGTATCTTCCGAAAGACCGGCTGCGTCCAGCTCTGCGAGGAGCTTGCCGACCTGCCCGTCCATGACTTCCATGAGATTGTAGTAGCTGGCAATGTCATCGCGGATGACGGGCGTGTCCGGCATGTAGGCGGGCACGCGGACGTCGGCGGGCTTCACCTTGCCGTCGGTGCGTTTGAAGTTCTGCGATTCATGCGTGGTCATCAGGTTGAACACGGACATGAAGGGCTTGCCAGCCGGGCGGTTCTTCCAATGCGCGGTATTGCTGCTGTCGTCCCAGATGGCGGCCGGGTCGATATCGCAGTTGTAATCGGTCTTCGCGTTGTTGGTGACGTAATAGCCGGACTTGCGCAGCAGATCGGGATAGGTCGGCAGGATTCCGGAAGCCTTCGCATTTGCCCGCATCTGATTTGCCGGCGCGCAGCTTTCGGGCAGCACACCGGTCAGGATGCCGAAGCGCGAAGGCGCGCAGACCGGGGCATTGGAGTACGCGCGGCGGTAGAGGATGCCTTGCTGGGCCAGCGCGTCAATCACCGGCGTATGGGCAAGCTTGTCGCCGTAGGCCCCGATGAAGGGATTGTTGTCCTCGCTGACGATCCACAGGATGTTCGGACGCGCTGCATTCGCAGCCTGCACCATCGAGCTGCCGGTTGCCGTTACGGCTGCGGCCATGCCTGAAGCTACACTGGCTTTAAGAAAGTTGCGGCGCGACTGTGTCATCTTCGAGCTATCCTGCGGCACGGGTATCAGACAGACCGATCAGACTTCAATCCGATCAAGTCGAGGGTGGCCCGGCGGCGATGAGCCACCGGGCCAGAGGGGTCAGAAGCGGAAGCCGAGCGAAGCGCCAAAGTAGCGATCCGCATTTTTCGGGCGGAAGGCGTAGACGTCGACGACTGCCAGGTTGGTCGGGATAAGCGCTGCACTAGACGTGGTCGTATAGAAGTTCTGGTTGAACAGGTTCTTTGCGAACAGCGTCAGGGTGTAGCGCGAATCCGGGGCCGTCACACCGATACTGGCATCGACGATCGTGTATCCCTTCTGGACCTGCAGCGGATCCTGTTCGACAGCGAACTGGACCTCGCTCTGGTACGACAGATCGACCTGGACGAAACCGCCAAGCGAGGACGTAATCGGCCCTTCCCAGCGCGGGCTCAGGTTCAAGCGCCATTCCGGAGAAACCGGCAGGCTGCCGCCACGGATGTCCTGCACGGGTGAGCTGGTGCCGATCGACCCGTCCGGCTTGGTGAACTGATAACGATAGCAGGAATTGATCGGGCGCGTTCCACCCACACTGATGGTCGGCGCGCCCGGCTGGAGCTGGGTCGGGCAGTTCAAGCCATTGATGTCGATCTTTGCTTTCTGGTACGTGACGGCCGCGCTTACCGAGAAGTGTTCCATCGGACGCAGGGTGGCTTCAAGCTCGATGCCCTTGGTCTGGGACTTGCCGGCATTCGTTGGCTGGAAGCTGCCGGCATTGGTCAGCGGGTCGGTGCGGTTCGCCTGGACCTGGAGGTTGGAATAGTCCGCAAGGAAGGCTGCCGCAGCAACGCTCAGCAGGCCGTCCGAAGTCGAGCCCTTGAAGCCGATTTCATAGGCATTCACGTGCTCGGGCTGAACGATCGGGTTGTTGGCGAAGTTAGCGGTCGGCTCGGTGTCGATGCCCTGTCCCTTGTAGCCGCGGGTAAAGGTTGCATAGACCTGCGCCCGACGGCTGAACTCGTACTTGGCACCAAACTTGCCGGTAACGGCGTCGTCGCTGGCACTGGTCTTGCCGCTCGGCAGAATGGCGCCGAAGTTGCTGTCACCAGCGACGAGGACGCCCAGCTGCGCGCCCGCGACCGAGATGGATTCATGCTGGACGCGGACACCGCCGAGGAGCTTGAACTTGTCGAACACTTCAAGCTCGGCCTGGCCGAACGCCGCGATATGCTCGCTCTTCAACTTCGCTGCTGCAGAGAACGATCCATAGCGAATGTCTCCAGGAGCGCAGGGCTGGCCGAAGGTGCCGGCCACGCACGTCGCGCGGCGGCGCTTGAAGATGCGGTCAAGGTCGAGGTGCGAATAGAACGCGCCGACAGTGTAGGTGAACGGACCGGAGCCAGTCGAATCCAGACGGACTTCCTGCGAAAACTGCTTGGTCGCGGTGTAACCCTGGTTGAAGTCAAACTGTGCCGAAGCCTGTGGGGTGATGAAGATCGGCACCG
>JBKBUD010000399.1:0-1552 GCA_046290865.1 Novosphingobium sp.
GACGGCTGCCCTCCCGGCCTTGCCTTGAGCGAGGCGCAGATCCAGCCGTTCCTCGACGCGCGCCGCCCCGGCCAGTCGCGCTTCACCACGCAGCGGCAGGAGCCGGACCAGGTTCGCATCCTCTCGGGCGTGTTCGAGGGCAAAACGACCGGCACGCCGATCAGCCTGATGATCGAGAACGTCGACCAGCGCTCCAAGGACTATGGTGACGTGGCCAAGGCTTATCGTCCCGGCCATGCCGACTATGCCTATGACGCCAAGTACGGCTTCCGCGACTATCGCGGCGGCGGACGCTCCTCGGCGCGCGAGACGGCTTCGCGCGTGGCGGCAGGCGCGGTGGCGCGGTTGGTGATCCCCGAGGTCAAGATCCTTGCCTGGGTCAGCGAGATTGGCGGCGACAAGATCGACATGGACCACTTTGACGCCGCCGAAATCGGCCGCAACCCGTTCTTCTGCCCGGATTCGTGGGCGGCGGCGCGGTGGGAGAAGCTGGTCGACGATGCACGCAAGTCGGGCTCGTCGCTCGGCGCCGTGGTTGAATGCGTGGCGACCGGGGTTCCGGCGGGCTGGGGCGCGCCGCTCTACGCCAAGCTCGACGCCGAGCTGGCCCACGCGATGATGGGCATCAACGCGGTCAAGGGCGTCGAGATCGGCGACGGTTTCGAAGCGGCGCGCAACACCGGCGAGGGCAATGCCGATCCGATGCGGCCCGGGCAGGGTGCGCCGGAGTTTCTTGCCAATCATGCTGGCGGCATCGCGGGCGGCATCTCCACCGGGCAGCCGGTGACGGTGCGGGTGGCGTTCAAGCCGACGTCATCGATCCTCACGCCGATGCCGACGATCAATCGCGAGGGCGAAGCGACCGAACTGTTCACCAAGGGCCGTCACGACCCTTGCGTCGGCATTCGCGGGGTGCCGGTGGTCGAGGCGATGATGGCGCTGGTGCTGGCGGACCAGAAGCTGCTGCACCGGGGGCAAGTCGGCTAAAACCGCTTCGCGCGGTTGAGCCGCGCCTGAAACGTCGTTAGTCTCCCCTGCAACAAAATTGCGGGAGCACGTTTCTTGGCCAAGCGCCTTACCCTCTACATCGTGATCGGCATGGTGCTCGGTATTCTCGTCGGATACCTGCTCAACACCAGCTATCCCAAGGACGACGCGACGCTGGCGCAGATCGCCGATACGCTGAAGCTGCTGCCCGACATTTTCCTGCACCTGATCAAGATGATCATCGCGCCACTGATTCTGGCGACGCTGGTTACCGGCATTGCCGGCATGGGCGACAGCGCAGCACTGGGGCGCATCGGCGGGCGGGCGCTGGCCTGGTTCATTACCGCCAGCCTGATCTCGATCGGCCTTGGCCTGCTGCTGGTCAACCTGTTCAAGCCGGGCGTCGGCCTCGAGTTCACCGCAGCGGGGCCGGTGGGCGACCTTGCTACGGCAGACTTCACGCTGCGCCATTTCGTGCTGGAGATATTCCCGACCAGCGCACTGGACGCGATGGCGAAGAACAACGTGCTGCAGATCCTCGTTTTCTCGATCTTTGCAGGCGTGG
>JBKBUD010000400.1:0-1547 GCA_046290865.1 Novosphingobium sp.
TGCACGACCTGGTCGAACGCGCGCTGCAGGAAGGTCGAGTAGATCGCGCAGAAGGGGCGCATGCCCTCTGCCGCAAGCCCCGCTGCAAAGGTTACCGCGTGCTGCTCGGCAATGCCGACGTCGAAGGTGCGGGTAGGGTGTGCCTTGGCGAACTTGTCGACGCCCGTGCCGCTCGGCATCGCCGCCGTGATCGCGCAGATCGTCGGGTCGGTCTCGGCGAGCTTGGCCAGCGTCTCGCCAAACACGTTCTGGTAGGCCGGTGCGCCGGGCTTGGCCTTGACCTGCTCGCCGGTCACCACGTCGAACTTCTGCACGCCGTGATACTTGTCCGCCGCCTGCTCGGCCGGGGCATAGCCCTTGCCCTTCTGCGTCACGACGTGGACGAGGCACGGCCCTTCGGCCGCATCGCGCACGTTCTCCAGCACCGGGATCAGCTGGTCGATGTTGTGCCCGTCGAGCGGGCCGACATAGTAGAAGCCCAGTTCCTCAAACAGCGTGCCACCCATCGCCATGCCACGCGCGAACTCGTCGGTCTTGCGCGCCGCAGCATGAAGCGGACGCGGCAACTTGCGCGACAGCTTGCGGGCAATCTCGCGCAAACCCAGGAACTGGCGCGATGACACCAGCCGCGCGAGATAGGCCGAAAGCCCGCCAACCGGCGGCGCGATCGACATGTCGTTGTCGTTGAGGATCACTACAAGTCGGTTGCCCGCCTCGCCCGCGTTGTTCATCGCCTCGTAGGCCATGCCCGCGCTCATCGCGCCGTCGCCGATCACGGCAATGCCCTTGCCGGGGCGATCGGAGAGCTTGTTGGCGATGGCAAAGCCCAGCGCTGCCGAGATCGAGGTGCTCGAATGGGCGGTGCCGAACGGGTCGTACTCGCTCTCGCTTCGCTTGGTGAAGCCCGAAAGCCCGCCGCCCTGCCGCAGCGTGCGGATGCGGTCACGCCGCCCGGTGATGATCTTGTGCGGATATGCCTGGTGGCCCACGTCCCACACCAGCTTGTCCTGCGGCGTGTTGAACACGTAATGGATCGCCACGGTCAGTTCGACCACGCCAAGGCCAGAGCCCAGATGTCCGCCCGTCGAACCGACGGCAGAAATCATTTCGGCGCGCAATTCGTCCGAAAGCTGGCGAAGCTGCGAAGGCGCGAGCTTGCGAAGATCCTCAGGGGTATCGACCGTGTCTAGCAGCGGCGTTGCCGGTTCTGAACTCATCCCATCGCCCTTACACCGATGCTTTGCGGCTGTCGAACAGGATCATGTTGCCAAAGCCTTCCCCATGGTCCGGGGCGCGCGCTTGCCGAGGATTAGCGACGACACGATCAGCGCGATTGCCGCGATCACGAAAGCATAACCCGGCGCGGCAAGATCGCCGCTCTGCCCGATGTAGCGCGTCAGCAGCACCGGCGTCAGCCCGAAGGTCAGCGCCACCACCACGCCATAACCGATCCCCACCAGCCCGGCGCGATGCCGCTTCGGCGTGATTTCCACGAACGCGGCATAGGCTACTGCCGCTGAAACCGTCGCCATCAGCAGAAGCAGGGC
>JBKBUD010000401.1:0-1545 GCA_046290865.1 Novosphingobium sp.
GCTGTCGATACCTTCTACGTCACCGACGTGCTGGGCGAGAAGATCGACAGCGAGAGCCGGATGAACGCGGTGGAGAAGAAGCTGCTCGAAGCGGCGGAGGACCGCAAGGTCAAGGCTGCGGCCTAGACCTGCTGCCGCCCGGCAACGAACTGGTCGTAGGCTTCAACGGCCTGAGCCGCGTACATGAGGCTCGGCCCCGCCCCCATATAGAGCGCCATCCCCATGGCCTCCATGACCTCGTCCCGCGTTGCGCCATGATCGAGCGCGGCCTTGGCGTGGAAGGCCACGCAACCATCGCAGCGAATGGCGACCGCAATCGCCAGCGCGATCAGTTCCTTGGTCCGGCCGTCAAGCGCGCCGGGTGCCGTGGCAGCCTGCGCCATGGCCGAGAACGCCTTCATCACCTCCGGAGCGCCGAGGCGGACCTGCTTGATCGCGCCTGACAGCTCTGTCGCCATCTGCGGCCAGTCCTTGTGCATCACGCCGCCTCCTTGCCGGTCAGGTGGACGATCTTGCGGGCAACCAGCCAACTTGCCGGAAATGCCAAGGCGAAGCCCGCAGCCGCTGCAAGGGCTATGGGCTTCGTGCCCACCATGCCCATGGCGAGCACGGCGGTAATCCCGATGCCCATAAGGGTGGTCGCGATGACGGTGTGAAGAATGAACATCAGGCGAAACATGGTCGGCCCTCATGCCTGCAGGAAGGATCCTCGCCTGTTTGCAGTAGTATTTCCTAATATACATTGACCGACGTCAACTTGGCGACAGGGGGTCGCAACCAATCGCGGCAATCCCTATTTCCTCCACGATGAGTGAAGCCGAATATCTTTCCGGTCGCCTGCTGCTCGCCATGCCGGGCATGGGCGATCCGCGTTTCGACCACGCCGTCGTGGCCATGTGCGTGCATGACGAGCATGGCGCGCTCGGCATCGGCATCGGGCATGTGCGCGATGGCATCACGCTGCACGGCTTGCTGGAAGACATCGGCATCGATCCCGGCGTTGCGCCCGACATGCCGATCCTCAACGGCGGCCCGGTCGAGACTGCGCGCGGTTTCGTGCTCCATTCCAACGACTGGAGCGGCGAAGGCAGCGTGACGGTCAACCCGCTGTGCGAGCTGTCGGCATCGATGGACGTGCTGCGCGCCATTGCTGAGGGACGCGGCCCCAGCCGTTATCTCGTCGCGCTGGGCTATGCCGGTTGGGGCGCAGGCCAGCTCGAGGGCGAGATGCGCCGCCACGGCTGGTACGCCGCGCAAGGGCGGCCCGAGATCCTGTTCGAGACGCCGACCGGACGGCGCTGGCAGCAGGCGTGGAAGCGCGAGGGCATTGATCCCTCGCACCTCGTCGCCCAGACGGGCAGCGCTTAGCTCTCGGCCGCCTCGCTGTTGAGCTGGATGTAGTTGGCCAGCCCCATGCGCTCGATCATGTCGAACTGCTTTTCGATCACGTCGACATGCTCCTCCTCGCTTTCGAGGATCTTCGCGAAAAGGTCGCGGCTGACGAAATCGCGGACGGATTCACAATGGGCAATTGCGTCCCGCAAC
>JBKBUD010000402.1:0-1543 GCA_046290865.1 Novosphingobium sp.
TAAACGGGGTCACCGAGCCAGGTCTGCAGCTCTTCCTGTGGGATCGAGCCTCCCGACCAGGAAAGAGAGACTTCGGCGGCATCCCCTGCCTCCGAGATCGCGAGTTGAAAAGCCGTAGCGGCTGTTGCGCCATTCACGCGCGACACGACATGCGCCAGCAGGCTGACGATGTCGAACGCATTGCAGCGAACGGCAACCTCCGCCGCCTCGATCTCCAGCGACAACCCCGATCCCTGCAGTTCCCGGCGTAGCTGGCTTCCAAGCTCCCGCGCATCCGTTGGCGCCATGGGCCATCCATCGGACCGACAGTGTTCGAACCGGTCTTCCAAGGCATCGAGCGTTGCGTCGAGCATTTCGATCTGCCGCCGAATGGCGTCCCCATCGCTCTGCGGCTCCCCATTCCCGACCATCAACTGTCGCAGCTGCGAAACAGCCGGCCGCACCTGCAGGAAGACGTCCCCCAGCAGCACATCGCGGCGTCCATAGGCCGCCACTTCGGTCGTCACGTCGCGCAGCGTCATCACATAGGCGCCGCCATCGCCACCATTGTCGCCCGCAAGCCGCATGCGGCCAGCCAGCCGGCGTTGCCCGCAGGGGCTGAGACAGATGAACTCCACCACCGCGTCGCGGTCTGCACTCTCAAGAAGCCTATGATGCGCGTCGCGGATCGGGCCTTCGCTCAGATAGTCGAATATGTTTCGGTCCAGGCAGACAGGGCGCTGCGAACCCGCGAGGAACTGTTTCGCCACGCCGTTGTAGAAGACAAGATGATGCCGGCCGGTGCAGAGCAAGACGGCAGGCGGGACATCGGCCAGCAATTGCTCGAGCTTGTTCTTGTCGGAAGAAAGCCGTGCCGTTTCGCGCTGAACGGATTCCGCCAGCGCCCCGCGCGTCTGGGCAAGCGTGGCAGCCGTCGCCGAGGCGGCTGCCGCAAGATCTCCGAGATAACGCGCTTCCTCGGTCGCAAAGTCCTGCTCGACATCGGCGTGAGCCCGAGCGCGCATTGCGGAAGCCACCTTGTCGATGGGCCGCGCAACATGGGTGTCGAATAGAAACCAGATCCAGGTCACCAGCGCCAGGATCAGGAAGCCTGCGGCGACTGCCCCTTGAACGAAAGCGTTCAACATGTCGGGGCTGCCTTCGCGGTGGTAACCGAACCACAAGCCGACCGCCAGCGCCGCGACCGCGCCCGCAGCCAACGCCACGAAGAACAGAAGTATGCGGCCGCGCAGCCCGATCTTGATCAGCATGTCCTCCTCATCCTGTCGTACAGGCAATCTTCAAGGCGGGATCCGCCGCATCGACCTTGACCCAGTCGGCGCCGACAAGACTGCCATCCTCGGCTATGCTGACAGAACCATCGACCAGATCCGCCCGCTGCGTATTGGGGCAATCATAGACCACCTTCACCCGTGTGATCGGCTGCCAGCGCCCGACCAGGAGCACATCCACCATCACCAATCCTGCCTGGTTCGGATGGCGTTTGGCCGTTTTCAGATCAACGGCGGTGAAGCGGGTCGTGACCGGTTCGACATAGGACCAC
>JBKBUD010000403.1:0-1540 GCA_046290865.1 Novosphingobium sp.
CCTTGCCGGCAATGTCGTCACATTGGCGGACGGTCGCGCCGTCATTCATTTCCGCGCAAAGGCGCCCGCGGCTACCGATCTACCGTTCGTCGCGCTGGCTGACGCGCCCGGTGCCGCAGGCGGCATCGAAGGTCTCCTGCCCTTGGGCGACACGCTGCTGACCAGCAGCAGTTCGGGCCTCGTAACGCCACTCCTCGAAAACCGCCTGAGGCTGCCCGCCGATCGTTATCCCTGGGCCGGATCTCTCAACGGGCTGACCGAGACGCCGAGCGGCGAGACTTGGGGCATCGGCGACATGGGCCTCGTGCGCATGCGTTCGACCGATTTGCGCCATGCGCTCACGCACCCGTACGCGCAGATTCCCTATCGCCTGTTCGATTTCCGCGACGGCCTGTCCAGCTTCGTGCAGAAGTCGTCGGGTTTGCAGATAGTGACCGGCGGCGATGGCCGCGTCTGGTTCGCCACCCGTGGCAACGTCTCCAGCATCGACCCCGCGATGATCGCGCGCAATGGCCGCCCACCCGACGTGATCGTACGCGGCATCCGCACCGGCCGCGGTGCAGCAATGCAGAACGGCGCGCAGTTCCCCTCGGGCACTACCCACGTCGAGATCGACTACACTGCCACCAGCCTTGCCGTGCCCGAACGCGTCCGCTTCCGCTATCGGCTTGGCGGCCCGCAAGCGCGCTGGGTCGACACCGCCGCGCGCACGGTGGCTTTCGATGGCCTCGGGCCCGGCACGTACCGTTTCGAGCTTTTCGCTGCGAACGAAGATGGCGTCTGGAGCAAGGCTCCCGCCGTGGCCGACTTCACCATTGCCCGCGCCTTCCATCAGATGTGGTGGTTCCGCATCGCCGCAACGCTTGCCACGGCAGGTCTGCTCTACGGCATCTACGCCCTGCGCCTGCGTCAGGCCGCATCGCGCATCCGCAGTCGCATGATCGCCCGCACCAGCGAACGCGAACGCATCGCCCGCGAATTGCACGACACCATGATCCAAGGCGTGCAAGGCCTGATCCTGCGCTTCCAGGCGGTGGCTGACCGCTTCGCTGAAGATCCCGATGCCCAGGCCGTGCTCGTCCCCGCACTCGAACGCGCCGAGGAAATGCTCGTCGAAGGACGCGAACGCGTGACCGGCCTGCGTCGGCGCCATCGACGCGACTTCCTTGGCGAACTCGCCAATATCCTTGCCGATGAGATCTACCCCCAGGACCTGTTGGCACCGCTGGACATCCAGCGCACCCCGCATCCAATTGCCGAAGGACTGATAGACGATCTGCTGGCCGTCTTGTGCGAGGCTCTGAACAACGCCGCATGCCACGCAAAGGCAACCCGGATAGAAGTCGGCGTGCGCTACGGGAGATGGAACTTCACCGCTTACGTTCGCGACAATGGCATCGGCATGTCCGACGAAGTGCTGATCGAAGGCTCGCCGAAGGGGCACTTCGGTGTCCTCGGCATGCACGAACGAATGGTTTCCATCGGCGGAAGACTGCGGGTCGAAAGTGCCGAGGGCTTCGGCACGGAAATCACACTCACT
>JBKBUD010000404.1:0-1540 GCA_046290865.1 Novosphingobium sp.
ACGAGCGGCGCGGCCTGGTGGACATTCTCGCCCGAGCTGTCGACCGCGACGGTCACCGGCATGTCCTCGACGGTGAACTCGTAGATCGCTTCCATGCCGAGGTCTTCGAAGCCGACGACCTTGGCCTGCTTGATTGCGCGGGCCACGAGGTAAGCCGCACCACCGACCGCCATCAGGTAGGCGCTCTTGTGCTCGGCGATCGACTTGGTGGCGGCCGGACCGCGCTCGGCCTTGCCGACGCTGGCGAGCAGGCCGAGGTCGAGCATGGTGTCGGAGAAGCTGTCCATGCGCGTGGCCGTGGTCGGGCCAGCCGGGCCGACGACTTCATCGCGCACCGGATCGACCGGGCCGACGTAGTAGATCACGCGGCCCTTGAAATCGACGGGCAGTTCCTCGCCCTTGGCGAGCATGTCCTTGATCCGCTTGTGCGCGGCATCGCGGCCGGTAAGCATCTTGCCGTTGAGCAGCAGGCGGTCGCCCGCCTTCCAGCCTTCGACCTCGGCCTGGGTCAGCGTATCGAGATTGACACGCTTGGCAGCCGAATCCGGCGCCCAATGGACCTGCGGCCATTCGTCGAGCTTGGGTCGCTCGAGATAGGTCGGGCCCGAACCGTCGAGCGTGAAGTGCGCGTGGCGGGTGGCGGCGCAGTTCGGGATCATCGCCACCGGCTTGCCTGCGGCGTGGCAGGGTGCATCCATGATCTTGACGTCGAGGATGGTCGACAGACCGCCAAGGCCCTGTGCGCCGATGCCGAGCGCATTGACCTTGTCGAAAATCTCGATGCGCATGCGCTCGATATCGGTCTGGGGCCCGCGCTGCTTGAGCTGGGCCATGTCGATCGGCTCCATCAGCGCCTTCTTGGCGAGCAGCACGCAGTGTTCCGCCGTGCCGCCGATACCGATGCCGAGCATGCCCGGCGGGCACCAGCCGGCGCCCATCTGCGGCAGCATCTCGACCACCCAGTCGACAATGTTCTCGGACGGGTTCATCATCTTGAACTTCGACTTGTTTTCCGAGCCGCCGCCCTTGGCCGCAACGTCGACCGTCACCTTGTTGCCCTTGACCATCTCGACGTGGAGCACGCAGGGCGTGTTGTCGCGGGTGTTGCGGCGGGTGAAGGCGGGATCGGCCAGCACCGAGGCGCGCAGCTTGTTGTCGGCATTGTTGTAGGCGCGGCGCACGCCTTCATCGACCACATCCTGCAGGCTCATGTCCGATTCGAGGCGGCAATCCTGCCCCCATTCGATGAAGACGTTGACGATGCCGGTGTCCTGGCAGATCGGGCGGTGGCCTTCGGCGCACATGCGGCTGTTGGTGAGGATCTGCGCGATGGCGTCCTTGGCGGCAGGGCCCTGTTCGGCCTTGTAGGCCTCGCCCAGCGCGCGGATGTAGTCCATCGGGTGGAAGTAGCTGATGTATTGCAGCGCGTCCGCGACGCTCTCGATCAGGTCCGCTTCCTTGATCGTGACCATTTCCGCCATGTTGCCGACTCCCTCCAGAGGCCTTGATTGCGAGAGGCGCATTACGCGGCAATTTGCGA
>JBKBUD010000072.1:0-10803 GCA_046290865.1 Novosphingobium sp.
CGATACGTTTTACCGTCCGGTCACCGGGAGCTTAGCGCCCCTAAAAGCTGCCCCGCCTGGCAGCAGCTACCAGTCCGGGTGAGGGCGCGAAGTCGCTGCCACAGCGCGCATGCAGCGTGCGCAGCCGATCGACAACCTGATCCAATCCCCGTGCCTGGGCCCATTGGATCGGACCGCCATGAGCGACTGGCCAGCCATAGCCGAGCGTTGCGGCCACATCGATGTCTGCAGGACTTTGTGCAATGCCTTCATCTAAAATGCGCGCAGCCTCATTGACTACCGGCAGCAAGAGCCTGTCGAGGATTTCCGCAGCGTCACGCGCGGGTGATGCGGCAATTCCGCAGTGGGCGGCAAAAACAGCGATTGCTTCATTCACAATGGCCGAAGGTATTGGCTTGCGATCGGCATCGTAGTCGTAAAATCCGCCGCCGCTTTTCTGGCCAAGGCGGCCCAGGGCTACAAGGTCGCCCATCAAGCTGCGCTCGGTCCGGCCCCGCGTCACGACATCGAGACCGGCCATATCCAACATCTGGAAGTGGCCCATGGGAAAACCATGGTCGCGCAGTACGCCATCGATGTCCGCGACAGGAGTGCCCTGCAAAGCCAAGGTCTCGGCCTGCAGCGCACGAGGCAGCATCATGCGGTTGGCGATGAAGCCATCGCAAACCCCCGAAAGAACGGGGACCTTGCCGATTCGATGTGCAAAGGCAAAGGCAGTTGCCACCACTTCGGGAGCCGTCTTCGCACCGCGCACGACTTCCAGCAGGCGCATGATGTTGGCGGGCGAGAAGAAGTGCAGCCCGATCACATCGGCCGAGCGGCCCGTCGCCGTGGCGATCACGTCAATGTCGAGGAACGAAGTATTGGAAGCAAGTATCGCGCCCGGCTTTGTAACCTTGTCGAGCCGCCCGAACACCTCCCGCTTAATCGCCATATCCTCAAAAACCGCCTCGATCGCCAGATCAACCGCACCGAGCGCCGCAAAGTCCAGTGAGTAGGTGACACGAGCCTGAAGATCTTCGACTTGCTGCTGGACGAGACCGCTGCGCTTCGCCGTTCGGTCAATCCCGCGTTCGATCAGGGAACGACCCCGGTCGAGTTGCGACTGTTCGGTTTCGATGACGACGACCGACAGATCGCTCTCCAACATGGCAAGGGCGATACCCGAACCCATCGTCCCGGCCCCGACTATGCCGACAGAACGGATCTCTCGCACTGAATCGGTGCCCACAATTACATCTTCGAGAGACGACGGCATGCTGCGAGGCTCCTCTGGCACGTAGACGAAGTAATGCTCTTTCCGCTCCGGCGCGAAGCATCGGAACGCGGGAAATCTTCTGTTTGTGGAAGTGCCCCCTCAGGCCGGGCTCAGTTCCCTCACGCGATGGATCTCTGTGCGAAACGCCCTGCCAATCCACAGGAACGCAAGCCCTGCGACAGCAGACGCGCCGAGACAGGCGACCAGAGACCACCGCAGCGATTCATCGCCAAGGACGCCCGCCAGATAGTCGCTCAACGCGCCGGTCAGGAACGGTCCCAGCCCAAGGCCCACGATGTTGAACACCAGCAGCAGCAGCGCACCCACGAACGCTCGCTGGCGAGCCGAAACCAAAGTCTGCACAACCGCAACGATCGGGCCATAATAGGCAATCTGGAACACAGCCACGAGGAAGCCGAACGCGAGCGAGACGTTGAGGCTTTGCGCCAGCAGTTGGCCAAGGGCCGTCATCACGGTCGCAAGGAATGAAAGGCCGATGATCCATACCCGCCACCGTTCATCCCGCTGGCCGAGGCGGTCTGCGAGATAGCCGCCAAAGAACATGCCAATTGCACCGCCAAGCCCGGACGACGCCGCCATGTAAAACCCGACGTTGACTAGCGACATATCATGCAGGCGAACATAAAACGGCACTGTCCAGTTCATCAGCGAATACTGGGTAAAACCATGCAGGGCCGCGGCAATCATCAAAAATCTCAGAACCCGCATCCCCGCCATTTCCCGCAGCGTACCGAACAGGGTCGACTGGTCGTGGTCTTCAGCCTGTGCCGGAGGGTCGAAGCGGCCACGCTGCGGTTCGCGGGTAAACAGGAAAACCAGCGGCGAAAACAGAACGCCTGCCCCGCCGACCATGGCGAATACGATGCGCCAGTCAAACATCTGCGCCAGCTTGCCGGTAACGCCATAGCCCGCCATCAGGCCGACCGGAAGCGATAGGCCCCAAACGGCCAGCGCAGTCGCCCGCCGATCACGCGGAAATAAGTCGGCAATGATCGACTGAGTGGCGGGGATGCTCCCGGCCTCGCCAACGGCAACGCCGATGCGAAACAGGACCAGCATCGCGTAGTTTAGCGCCAGCCCGCCCATGGCGGTCATACCGCTCCAGACAAAAAGCGACAGCGCAACGATGTTGCGGCGATTGGCGCGATCCGCGAGCCGGGCAATCGGTAGCGAAAAGGTGGTGTAGAACAGCGCGAATGACAGCCCAGTCAGAGCGCCCATCTGCGCGTCAGACAACCGAAGCTCGGTCTTAATGGGGACTTGCAGGATCGAGATAATCGTACGGTCAACATAATTGAACGTCGAAACAATGAACAACATTATCATGGATATCAAGCATGCGTGCCTTGGCACGCCGGTCTCATGCTGTTCATTCACGTTCAAGACCCCGTCCCATGCGGCTCATGGCTCCAACCAGCCGCCTTTGCTGCACGGATACCGTATGTCATGGCCAGCGCAAGTCCGCCGGCATAGCCTGAACCATAGGCCCCGCCCGCGTCGCTTCCAGCGGCGAAAAGGCCCTTGATCACTCGGCCTTCCCCGTCCAGAGCACGGCCGTCACCATCGATAACAAGACCGCCGAACGTGAAGGTAATCGCGGGGTGAACGACCAGCGCATAGAACGGCGCCCGCTCATAGGGCCTGCACACGTCGGCGCGCCCCGGGGCAAGAGTTTCCCAGCCATGCCGGGTGCACTCGTTGTAAACGATGATCGTCCGAACGACAGCCGCGCCGTCAAATCCTTGCGCATTGGCGAAGGCTGCCACTTCTTCCAGCGTTGCCGCAACGATGCCCTTGCCACCATTGTCGAGCGCAACCTGCATCTTGTCGAGCGGCGGCGCGGATTCGACAACGGACTGGGTGGCGTAAGCCTTGTGGACCCGATCGTCCCAGAAGCAGATCGCCCGCGAGCCAGGCTGTAGCACAGTGTGATAGGTGTTAGTATGGTCGCCCGTCGTTTCGTCGCAGAAGCGTTCACCCGTCTCGTTGATGAGCAGCGACTGGTCGCTGTGATACTGACTGAGTCCGGTGTAGTGGCGCTCCAGCCCCCATTCGCGGGATTCGCTGACCAGGTGGCCGTAAAACCCGGGATTGGCTTCGTTCATCGTCGCCCCAACTTCAAGGCCAAGGCGAATGCCCGCACCGTCGCTTAAAGGGTTGGAGCGCAGCAGCATTTCGCGCGCATTCGGATGGATGTACCGCGCACGCATATCGGGCGAGGCCTGAAAACCGCCGGTCGCAATCAGCGTCGCCGCGGCGCGAATCTCGATATCCCCGTCAGGATGGGTGGTTCGGGCGCCGATGACAGCGCCGCTGCTGTCGGTCAGCAGTGCCTGCGTTTCCGTTTCCAGCGCAATTGCGCCGCCCGCCTGCTCGACCATCCGCGCGCAACCACGCAGGTGTTCGATAATGTCGATCTGATAACCACGCCCGTGCAGCACAGACATCGCTGCGGATACCGAGACGCCGCGACGACGCAGCCAGTCGAGTGCTATTGGGTAGGTGTCGAGAACATGACTGGCGAGCGCCATGTCACCCCCGCCGTACAGCGCCATGCGCCCGGGAGACGTTGCCGTCCAGACCACGCCGCCCGACAGGAACGCCGAACCACCAACGTCGGCCGCCCGTTCCACCACTACGACTTTCGCGCCACGTTCAGCCGCCCAGCCTGCGGCGGAAAGGCCGGCCATGCCGGCCCCGATTACCAGAAGATCGCATTCCAGCACGTCGGGAGAAGCGGACATTGGTTGCTCCGAAAGGTAGCGGTTACCGGCTTTCGAATGAAGAACGGTTAGTTCCGCAAGGAAAAATGTAAGGGACCACCGTTGCGCGGCCCCTTACTGTTCGAGAGGGTCAGAAGCGCGTTTCGGCCTGGAGGACAACAGCGCGCGGCTCGCCCGCCACGGCGAAGACGTCTCCGGCACCGCCCGGCTTGTCAACGCCGAGCGTTGCGAAACGGGCATTGGTCAGATTGCGTCCGATCAGGTTGAGTGACCACCGGTCATCGCTGGTGGCAAGGCGCAGGCCAGCGTTGAGGACGGCGAAACCCTTCTGGTAGGACACCGGGTTGAGTCCGATCGTGGCGAAGTAACCAGAGGTGTAGCGGACGTCAGCGTTGGCCGTCAGGTTGAAGTTGGACGACAGCGCGAACTCCTGCGATGCCCCGGCAGTCAGGATCCACTTGGGCGACCGGTAGACACTCTTGCCGCTGAGGTCCTGGGTCCTCGTGGTAGTGCCGGGCACCAGCACGCAGCCCGCCTCCGCGGTCTGTCCCGCATAGCACTGGGCGCCGGGGAAGGACCGGAACTTGGCATCGTTATACGAGGCCGTGGCGTTGAGCCGGGTTCCCGCCGCCGGGCGCAGGTTGGCTTCCACTTCGACGCCCTGCGCCAAGGTGTTGGCCGCGTTCTGTGTCAGGTAAGTCACCTGGTTGGCGGCAAGCGCCACCAGCGAGGTCAGCGGCAGACCCTTGTAGACATAGCGGTAGCCGGTGATCGAGCCGCTGAGGAGGTTGTCCAGCGCCGAGCCCTTGAGTCCCACTTCCCAGCCCGTCACGGTCTCGGGCGAAAAGCTCAGCGTCTGGGCCGTAGCCGTGCGGGCGGGAACGCCCGGATTGGAGAAGCCGCCGGCGAGGTAGCCCGTCTTGTAGGCCACATAGGCCATCAGGTTGCGCGCCGGCTTGTAGCTCAGCGTCACCTCAGGCGAGAAGTTGTCCTCGGCGTTGCGCCCGGTGATGCGATCACCCACCTCGCGAAGGCTGGCCGCCACGTTCGAGTTGACGAAGGTGAACACCGTGTCGAGCTTGCGTGTCTGGCGGGTGTAGCGCCCGCCGGCGGCCAATTCGATCTGCTCGGTCGGCTTGTAGCGCAGTTGGCCGAACAGCGAGAAGGCCGTGCTCTTGTTGCCCTGCTGGTTGTCGTAGGTGTGTAGCTTACCGGTCGCGGCATCGGTGCCTGGACGGCCGTTGAGACCACCCACGAACAGGGTGCGATCATTGTACTCGAAGTGTCCGCCGGTCGCGAAGTTCAGCGGCCCGTCGAAGTTCGAGACCGCGCGCAGCTCCTGGTAGAAGCTCTTGTTCTTCTCGTTCGAGTAGGACCAGAAGTAGCTGTAGGCGGTGGCGTCGGCGTTGCCCTGCGACACATAGTCGTAGTCATAGTAGCTGGTGATCGAGGTAACCTCGATCTGGCCGAAGCGCTGCACGAGGCGGAGCACCGGCAGCACCGTGACGTTCTTGCTGTACGGCTGGCCGCCGTTCTGGCTGTTGACCTCGGGCCACTTGGCGATCACCGCCGGGTTCACCCAGCCTTGCGACGAGCGGTCGTCGAGACGGCAGTCACCGGTCAGGTCAACGAAGGTGTTGGCGCCGATCCGGTCGATCGGGTTGTTGAAGCCCGGGGTGCAACCCATGACCTCGCTGAAGCTCTGCAGGCCCTGGCCCTTGTAGCTGCTGACCTGCAGCTTGAACGTGGCCGTCAGATCGTTGCCGGTGTACTTGAGCGTCAGGCGACCGGCGAGCTTTTCTTCCGCCCCGAGGCGGGCCGGGGCCGGGGGGATGAAGCCGTAGGGCGAACCCGCCGCCACGAAGGGATCGGCCACACCGACCGCCTGGTTGCGGATGTAGCCCTTGCTGTTGCTGCTGAACAGGGCGAGTCGGGCGCCGACCTCCTCGCTCAGCGGACCGCCCACTGCGGCCTCGACCGTCGCCGTCCGGGCGTTAAACTCATAGCCGCCACGGACAAAGGCTGAGAAATCGGCGGTCGGATCGGCCGACTTGACCGAGACCACGCCGCCCGGCGAGTTCTTGCCGAAGAACACCGGCTGCGGCCCCTTGAGCACGTCGATTCCGGCCAGATCGAACAGCGCGTCATTAAGGATGCGCCCGCGGCTGATCGCCACGCCATCGAAATCCAGAAGAACCGATTGCTCGACGCCGGCATCAATCACCGACGAACTGACGCCGCGCATGGTGATCGAGGTGCCCGAGCCGGTAAAACCACGATCCAGCGAGATCTGCGGAGCGACGATCCGGATGTTCGCCACGGTGTTGATGTCGTGACGACGCAGGTCTTCTGCTGTGGCGACAGTGGCGGCGACAGGAACGTCAATCAGCTTTTCCGCACGACCACGGGCAACAACGACGATCCCGCGGCTATCTGTGTCATCCACCGACGCTTCCTGGGCCATCGCGACGCCGGCGGGTAGCATCGTTACGATGCTAACACCCGATAGCAACTGGCAAGCGAGCACACGCGCGTGAAGCGAACCCTTGAACCTCATCCCCATGATAAAAAATCCCTCTCAAATCACATTTTCTGGGACGAACTGCACGTTACTTTTTGATGAGATGACGTTGTTCGCCCGAGGCTTTTTCTACTCGACCGACCGGTCGGCTGTCAAATGCTAATCGACCGTACGGTCGGGTTAGTTTTTTAACATCATGATATTGCTGGTCTTTTCCAAACCTTAGGCCGAGCCGAGTCCGAGAGCGGTAAGCGCCCTTGCCGCGATAGCTTTCTTGTCTGGCTTACCGTTGGCGTTGTGGTCGACCGAATCCGCTACCACCAGATGCTCCGGCCACTTCTTCTTGGAAAGCCCGGTGCTTTGAAGATGTGAGAGCAAATCGGCGAGTCCTAAGGCGTTAGTACCCGGCAACATACGACACACCGCACAGCATTGTTCGACCAACCTGGGGTGCGGAACGCCCACGACAACGGCTTCCGCAATATCGGGATGCTTCAGGATCGCGGCCTCGACTTCGGCTGGATCGATGTTGAAACCACCACGAATGATCTGGTCTTTGATACGCCCCACAACCTTCATATAGCCGTCAGGCTGTACGACGATCTCGTCGCCGGTCAGCAGATATCCGTCAGGCGTGAATTGTGCAGAACCGTCGCCCATGCCCAGTGCATAGCCCAAGAAAAGCGATGGCCCGCAGACCCCGGCCTGCCCGCGCTCACCCGCGCCCACGGCGTTGAAGGCCGCATCGAACGGAACGTCCTGTGTGCCGTCGAACGGACGGCCATCGGAATGGAAACGGCGTTCATCGCTGTCTTCCAGACGAACCGAAGAATGGCCCATGCATTCCGACATGCCAAACATCCGCAGGGCTTCGATGCCCAGCAGATTACGCGCATCGGTGATCAGTTCGGGGGTCATCGCGCTGCCGCCGACTGCTATCGCGCGGAAATGGAGATCACCGGTCCACTGGTTTGTGCCGGCCGCTTCGACCATCGCGTAAAGGTGCGTCGGAACGCAGATCGCCCAGGCGCAGCGATAGCGCGAAGCGAGCTCCAGCGCCCGCACCGGGCTCCACGGATCGACGATCGCCAGCGGGTTGCCGAACGCAAGGCTGAAATGCACGGTGAAGGTAAAACCGGGGGCGCTGTCCCAGGGTACGATGCCAAGGATCGGCTCGCCCGGCTGCAATCCGGCAATGGTCGCGCAGCCGCGCGCCGCATAATTAAGCGCTGCAGGTCCGTGCATGACACCCTTGGGAGCGCCCGTTGTGCCCGAAGTAAAGCCGATCAATGCAGTCGCCGCGTCCCGTGGATCAGCAGAGCGCAGCGAGCCTGCGGGGGGCGCATGAAATTCCATCTGCGAGACGCCGCGTTCGTCCATCGAGCCCGGCTTGACGGACAGCCGCACGACATGGCCCACGCGCTCTTCAAGCGCCAGCCGGTCGGTTTCCGACAGCGCGCCCGAGTACGGGCAGATGATGGCTTGCCGCAGCGAGATCGCCAGCATGGCTGCGACCACCGCTACTTCCTTGCGCCCTTCGACCAGCACGCGGGCCTGGGCATCGACGCCCTGCTCAGCGAGGCGCTCAGCCATTTTCAGTGCAAGGCGATGGAGTTCATCCCGACTCCATTCGCGTCCTTGCGGGTCGATCAGGGCAAGGGCTGACGCGTCTTTGCGCCACAAGTCTTGGAATTGCGGCCACAGGCGGGCATCAGTCCAGGTCAGTTGGCCCGCAACGAACGTCTCAGGCAAGGGACTGTCCTCCATCGACGAGGATCGTCTGCCCGGTCATGAAGCTGCCAGCCTGCGAGGCCAAAAGGGCTAGCGCACCGCAGATTTCCTCGGGCCGGCCCAGGCGGCGCAGCAGGATGCCGCCCAGCAGTTTGTCACGAACCTCATCGGTCAGGGTTTCGGTCATCCCGGTCTCGATGGAGCCGGGGGCGATGGCGTTTACGCGAATGCCGTGATCGGCCCACTGCGCGGCAAGGTCTGCCGTGAGGTGCACGATGGCTGCCTTCGACGTGGTATAGGGTACGACCTGCCCGTCTTCCGGGCGGTACGAAATGAACGCGCCAACCGAGGCGATGTTGATAATCGACCCGCCACCATGCTCGATCATGTGCCGCGCCGCATGGCGCGATGACAGGAACGTGCCGGTGACGTTAACGTCCATTACCTTGCGGAAACCCGCCACAGGGATTTCCTGCGGCAAACCCCACCAGGACGCGCCGGCGTTGTTGACGAGAATGTGAAGTCCGCCAAGTTTTTCAACTACTTCACAAACAGTAGCCGCGACCGCGTCTTCGTTAGCAATGTCGCATTGCAGGCCGAGCGTGGGCGTGCCGAACCGTGCAGCGATATCCTGCGCAATTTCTTCGCAATCAGCAACCTTGCGGGAGGCGAAGGCAACGGCGCAGCCGAGGTCGGCAAGGGTTGCGCCCATGGCGCGGGCCAGATCACCACGCCCACCCATGATCAGGGCGACTTTGCCCTCGCTACGAAATAGCGAGGTGGTAAAACCTTTACCCAGATCCAGATGGGTGTTCGATTCCCCGCTCATGCTACGGCACCCCCGGTGACGAGCAGGTCGACTTCCTCGGTAATCAGGATCAGGCGGCGGCCCTTCATCCGTCCGGTGTGGCGAACGGCGGCAGCCCATTCTTCCGATGCCATAGCGGCATCGAAGTCTTCTCGGGTCGCGAAAGTGAGAACGGCATGACCATCCCAGGCTGGCTCTGCTGGATTGTCGTAATCCTGCGTCACCCGGCCGTGGCGATAGGCAATCAGGCCTGGAAGCTGCCGAGCCATGTTAGCATGTTCACCGCGCCACCAGGTCGTGAACTGCTCTTGCGTCCATTCCGGTGGACGGCTGGCGACTACCACCATGCTGACTGCCATTCTCACTCTCCGACTTTACTTTGGATTTTTCGGGTCAGACCAGGCTTACTTGCCCGTCCAGACCGGCGTGCGCTTTTCGAGGAACGCCGCGACGCCTTCCTTCGCGTCGGCGCTGTGGTGCACCACGTTGCAGGTCATGGTTTCGAGTGTGATCAGCGAGTTCGTATCAGCATCCATGCCGCGATTTACCGCCATCTTGGTCATCCACATACAGAACGGGCTCTTGTCGATCAGCGGCGCACAGAAATCCTGAATGAGCTGCTCAAGTTGGTCGCTGGGCGCGGAAGCATTGCACAGCCCCCATTCGACGCATTCCTTGCCCGACAGCAGCTTGCCGGTGAGCATCAACTCCTTGGACTTGCGCATGCCGATATAGCGCGGCAGGCGATAGATCGGCCCGGCGCCACCAAACAGCGCGCGACGAATGTGGAAATCACCGATCTTGGCATCGTCGGCGGCAATGCCGAAGTCGCACGAAATGAACAGTTCGAAACCGCCGGCGACAGCATAGCCTTCGACGCAGGCGATCGTCGGCTTCTTCATGTTGTAAATCTTATCGTACGTGCGCGCCGAATCGATGGCAAGCTGCAGCGAGGTGCTGGTTTCGTGCAGCACCGGGCCGACGAGCTGGCCCAAGTCTGCGCCGGCGCAGAACGTGTTCCCGCGACCGCGGAACACCACCGCCAGGACGGAATTGTCTTCCGCCACCTTGTCGACAGCTGCCTCCAGCTCACGCAGCAACTGCGGGCTGACGCAATTCTTCACATGAGGACGGTTGAGCCAAACAGTGGCAATGCCGTTATCAGCCACTTCGACCTGAATGACATCCTTTTCTTCGACGGCCATTTCTTTCTCCTGTGCAAATTTGTTGGTTTCGGTGTCCACGACCAACCACGAACGGGGTGCTGGTCTGTTTCCCGACCGACCGTTCGGTTGTTTGATATTCACTCGTTTGAAGCCTGTCAATCAGGCTTGATCTTCGCGCCTTCAGAAGATTTCAAAAAGACCGGCAGCGCCGATGCCGCCGCCCACGCACATCGTCACCACGCCGTAGCGGGCACTGCGACGCTTCCCTTCGATCAGCACATGTCCGGCCATGCGTGCCCCGCTCATGCCGTAGGGGTGGCCGACCGAAATCGCGCCGCCAGATACGTTCAGACGTTCATCAGGAATGCCGAGTACGCGCTGGCAGTGCAGCACCTGGCTGGCAAAGGCTTCGTTCAGTTCCCAGATGCCAATGTCATCAACCGTGAGGCCGGCCTTCTTGAGCAGCTTGGGCACGGCAAATATCGGGCCGATGCCCATTTCTGCCGGGTCGCACCCGGCGACCGCGATGCCGCGATAGGCGCCCAGCGGTTCCAGACCCCGCCGTGCAGCTTCAG
>JBKBUD010000073.1:0-10793 GCA_046290865.1 Novosphingobium sp.
GGTTGCCGCCAATCGCTGGACGCTGGTGCGGACCGGACAGGGCTGGCGGGTGGCTCACCGCGCCAATGCCCTGCTGAACGGGGATGAGGCTGCACGCATCCTGCTCTCCCCCGGCGACGGTCAGCCCGCGAGCTGACCGCCATCGACGGTAAACAGCGACCCGGTGATCTTGCGCGCCTTGTCGCTGGCGAGGAAGGCGAACATCTCGGCAATGTCCTCGGGTTCGCACGAACCGTCGAGCAGCTTCGGCGCATTGCGCATCATCAGGGCCCAGTCCACGCCTTCGGGCGGCGCGGTGTTGACCGTCATCGGGGTAACGACGTGGCCGGGGCAGATTGCATTGATGCGCACGCCAGCAGCGGCGTATTCGATGGCGAGGCCCTTGGTGATTGCCGCCACCGCGTGCTTCGAGGCCGAATAGGCGGCGTTGTAGGGCTGGCCCTGCAGGGCTGCGGTCGACGCGGTGTTGACGATGTTGCCCTTGGACTTGAGCAGGTGGGGGATCGCCGCCTGGCAGATCACGAAAACGCTGGTGGCGTTGACGTGCATCAGCAGGTCGAAGTCTTCGGCCGAGAAGCTCTCCGAACGGCCCCACTTGAGCAGGCCGGCGATGTTGCAGACGATGTCGAGCCCGTCGCGCGCGGCGGTATCGACCAGCGCGCGGCACGAGGCGTAGTCGGTGGCGTCATAGGCCTGCACCACCGGGGCTGCGCCGGAAGCGGCAGCGATCATCGCCGCCGTTTCCTCGAGCCCTGCAAGGTTGCGGTCACCGATCGTGAGCGTTGCCCCTTCGGCGGCGAAGCGGATGGCGGTGGCGCGGCCGATACCCGAGGCCGCGCCGGTCACCAGCGCCTTCTTCCCTGCAAACAGCATCAGAACTTCACGCCCAGCGTCAGGCCGTAGGTGCGCGGATCGGGGAAGTACCCGACCGTCAGGCCACCGAAACCCGGACCGAAGTCGATGAAGTTCGAAGGATCGCGTTCCTTGGTCAGGTTCTTGACCCACAGCGCGAGTTCGGCCTTGGCCCCGCCCAGCGGCACTTCGGAAACTGCTGCGCGCAGGTTCACGATGGTGCGGCCCTTCGACTTGGTGTTGTTGGCGTTCTGGTCCGAGGGGTTGGCCGTCACCAGCGCATAGGGGAAGGTGTAGTAGCTGGAGACGTAGTTGATATCGCCGTTGATGTTCAGGCGGCCCCAGTCACCCTGCGCCACGCGCAGATCGACGCCCGCTGCGGCCGTCGTCTTGGGCGTGTGCGGGAAGGCGCGGTTGTTGGCGACGTTGGTATCGACGCCGTTCACCGCCTCGATGTAGCTCTTGTACTTCGGGTCGAGGAAGGCGAGCGAGCCGTTGATCGTCAGCACGTCGACCGGACGGATCACCGTCTCGATTTCAAGACCGCGGATGCGCGCGGCAGCGGCGTTCTTGACGATCGAGGAGGCCGCGCCGTTGGCGGTGAACACCGAGAGCTGGATGTCCTTGTGCTCGTCCCAGAAGCCGGCGACGTTGAAGATCACCTTGCCATCGGCCAGCTTGGTCTTGATGCCGACTTCGTAGCTGTCGACCGTTTCCGGGCGATAGGGGTTGCACAATTCGATCGCGCCGGTCGGGCACGATGCAGTCGGCGCGCGGAAGTCGTTGGTCTCGCCGTTGAAGCCGCCCGACTTGAAGCCTTGCGCGAAGCGGGCGTAGAGATTGATGTTCTCGTTCGCCTGATAGGCCAGCGTGATCGCCGGGTTGAAGCGGTTGTACTTGGCATCGGGCACGCCGCCATAGGGAATGTTGGCGACGACCAGCGGCGAGGTGATGCCGTTGGCGGCATCGTAGTTGATCCGCAGGAAGCGGCGCACGTCCTTCTTCTCATGCGTGTAGCGACCGCCGAGCGTCAGCTTCAGCGCATCGGTGATGTCGTAATCGACCTGCGCGAACACGGCGAAGGCTTCGGTGTTCGAGCCATAGTCCGACTGGTAGGACGCGCCGCCGCCGAAGAAGCTTTGCGGCCCGAGCGTCTCGGCCTTTTCCTTGTAGTAGAACACGCCCGCGACGTACTTGAGCTTGTCGCTCATCGTCTGGCCCGAGACCTGCAGTTCCTGGCTCCAGCTGTGGAAGCTGGTGTCGCGCTGGGTCAGTGCTACCGGCAGCGGCGAGCCGTCAAGGTCGAGCGAGTCCGCCCACTTGAGGTTGCGGTAGGCGGTGATCGACTTGACCGTGGCGCCGCCGAGGTCGAGCGCGAGAGTCAGCGCATGGCCATAAGTGCGCGAGCGTTCGTAGAGCGGATTGGCATCGAGCGAAGCGGTCGACTGACGGTCGGCCCGATCATAGAGGTTCAGCGGGAAGAACGCGCCGCCGAAGGCATAGCCCGGCGAGTTGGGATCGAAGATGTCCTGGGGAAGGCCATTGCGGTTGACGCGGACGAGCTGCGCGTAGTCCGGGCGCTGGTCGAACTTCGAATAGTCGAACATATAGTCGGCAGTGAAGTTGCTGCCTTCGGGCTTGAAGCGCAGCTGGACCATGCCGCTCTTGCCGTCGAGGTCGTTGGTGCGACCGGTGCGCGCGGGGCCTGCCGCCACCGCCTGCGGATAGGGGTTCGGCGTCAGCTTGATGAAGCCGTCGCGCTTCTGGATCTGGCCGGAGAGCTTGAGCGAGAACGGCCCCATCGCCGGAAGATCGACCACGGCGCGGCCCTTCCAGTAATTGAAGTTGCCGTAGGTCAGCTCACCCTTGACGCCGAGTTCGCCGCTCGGCGCCTTGGGCACGAGGTTGACGGCACCGGCCAGCGCGTTGCGGCCATAGAGCGTGCCCTGCGGGCCGCGCAGGATTTCCACGCGCTCAAGGTCGGCCACGTCGAAGATCGAGCCCTGTGCCTTGGCGATGTAGACGCCGCCGAGGTAGAGGCCGACGGCGGGCTCCCAGGTGACGGCCGGGTTGATGGTGACCGAGCCGCGGATGGCGATCTGCGAGATCGTCTTGTTCGACGGTGCGCGTTCGAACTTCACGTTCGGCGCGATCGAGCCGAGGCTGTCGATCGAGGTGATGCCGCGCGTTTCGAGGAACTGGCTGCTGACTGCCGAGATGGCAATTGGCACGTTCTGGATGTTTTCCGCACGCTTCTGCGCGGTGACGACGATCTCACCGATGCCGGAGTCGTTCTGTGCTGCAGTGTCTTGCGCAGCATCCTGCGGCGCAGACTGCGCGAAGGCGGGGCCTGCAATAAAGGCAAGCGAGCTCAATGCCGTGGCGGCGAGCAGATTCCTCACGATGTCCTCTCCCTCTCGTGGATTCGTTCCGGTACACTTCGGTGTACGTCAATTCGGTCCGAAGTGTATGTTTCTGGAACGAGATTGACAAGCATTTGTTGAAAAATGTAGCTGAATGCGTTTTTTATGTCACAATAATCTGCGCACAATGGCTATCGCGGCGAGGAGAGGCTCATGGAGCAGGCAAGAGGCGAACGAGGCCCACTTCAGCCGGAAAGCGTCTGGCGCAAGGACACGGCCGCGACGATCCCGCCGCCGGGCGCTGCGATCCGCGAGTGGGGTCTTGCGATCGACGCTCCGCTGCGTCTCGATGACGCCGAAGCGCACGACTGGGCAGGCGAGGCAGACGTCGTGGTGGTTGGCCTTGGCGGTGCAGGCGTGTCCGCCGCGCTCGAAGGGCTGGAACGCGGTCTCTCGGTCATCGCGCTCGACCATTATGACGGCGGCGGTTCTTCAGCGGCAAACGGCGGCGTCTACTATGCCGGCGGCGGCACTTCGATCCAGCGCGAGGCGGGGGTTCACGACGACCCGGCAATGATGGAAGCCTATCTCCGCACCGAGGTCGGCGATGTGGTGCCGGATCATGCGTTGCGGGACTTCTGCGAAGGGAGCGCTGAAACGTTCGAGTGGCTGCGCCGCCACGGCGCGCCGTTCAGCGCCACGCTGCACGCGAAGAAGACATCCTATCCGCCGCTCGACCGCTTTCTCTATCATCCTGACAGCAGCCTGGCCGAACCGTTCCGCAGCCACACACCGCCTGCCGCGCGCGGGCATCGTACGGTGCGGCGCAATGGCAAGAAGCCTTGGGGCCTTGGCGCGGGCATCTGGGAGCCGCTGCGCGATGCGGCGCTGAAGCGCGGCTTGCAGTTGCACACCCAGGCCGAAGCGCGGCAGCTGGCCGTTGATGCGACAGGCCGGGTGATCGGCGTGCGCGTGGAGATGTTCGCCGATCCTGCCGTGCAGAAGCGCTATTCCCGCCTGATCGCCAAGGCAGGCGCGTGGATGGCGATGCTCTCACCCACCTTCCCCGGTGCGCGCTTCACCTTTGCACGCGGGTATCACTACCTTGCCAAGGCGCGCGAACTGGAGCGGCAGAACCGGACGAGCGCATGGTTCCGCGCGCGCCGTGGCGTGGTGCTGAGCGCGGGCGGGTTCATCTGCAATCCCGAAATGGTTCGCCATTTCGCCGCGCCCTATGCCGCCGGCCTGCCCAACGGCACTCTGGGCGACAACGGCAGCGGCATCATGCTCGGCGTGACGGTGGGCGGTGCGACCGGACTGATGGAGCGCGTCTCGGCGTGGCGCTTCCTGTCACCGCCCGCTTCCTGGGGCCGGGGGATGCTGGTGGACGGCACCGGCGCCCGCTACGTCAACGAGACGTGGTACGGCGCGCGGATCGGCGATGCGATGGTCGAGCGCCACGGCGGCCGGGGCTGGATCGTGCTGGATGCCAAACTGTTCCGCCAGTCGCTGCGCGACGCCTTCGCGCCCGACACGCTGGGCTTCCAGCGCGACATCACGCTGGTCAACGCCATGTTCGCCAGCGTGAAAGCGGCAACGCCGGAAGCGCTGGCCCGCAAGATGGGCTTCGATCCCGCGGTCTTTGCGGCCACGCTCGAAACCTACAACCGCGCCGCGCGCGGGGAAGCGCCCGATCCGTTGTTCAAGGACGGGGCCGATCTCGCCGTGCTGGATCAGGGTCCGTTCTACGCGATCGATGCCTCGGTCGATGCCCGCATGTTCCCGATCGCCTGCATGACCGTGGGCGGGTTGCTGGTGGACGAGACCACCGGCGCGGTGAAGGCCCGCGACGGCGGGCTGGTCGATGGACTTTACGCAGCCGGGCGCAACGCGGTGGGCATCTGCTCCAACCTCTATGTCAGCGGCCTGTCCTACGCCGATTGCGTATGGTCCGGCAGGCGCGCGGCCCGCGCCATTGCCGGCAATGGGGCCGCCGCCCCGCCCGGCTAGAGATCGAGCAACTGCGCGGCCCGCTTGCCGAAGAAGCTCTCGCGCAGCGACTGCGGCAGGCCTTCAAGCTGCTGACCATATATCGTGTGCGCTTCCTGATGCCCCTCGATGTGGGGGAAATCGGATGAGAACACGATCAGGCCCTCGGGGACCTTCTCGATCGTCGGGCGCAACTGGTCCTGCTGTTGCACGACCGAGACGCAGACCTGGCGCTGCATGTACTCGCTTGGCTTGAGCGGCAGGTCATAGGGCGCAAAGCTGAGCATCTTGGGACGGCTGTTGTCAGCCTCGGCATCGGCGGCCATGAGGAAATCGGGCAACCAGTCTATCCCCAGTTCCGAGACGATCACAGCCAGCCTCGGATAGCGCTCCAGCACGCCACCGAAGATCATCGCAGCCAGCGCCAGTTGCGGCACGAGGCGTCGTGACAGCGAGGCGATGCGGTAGAATGACGTGATATCTCCGCCGTTGTTGGCCCAGGCTGGATGCATCGCCGCCCTGCCTCCGCCGACATGGAACAGGATCGCCACGCCGAGGTCTTCGCACGTCGCCCAGAATGGCTCGAAGTCGGGATGGTTGAGCGCCTTGTCGCCGTGCGGGTCAGCCTTGACGAAGACGGCACGGCTCCCCTTCTCCCGACCGCTGACAACTTGCGCGATCGACCACTCGACGTCCATCAGGTCGACCACGACCGCGGGGATCAGACGGTCGGTGTGCCCGTACATCTGTTCGAGCGCCCAGCGGTTGTAGGTGTCGAGCGCCGGAAGAGCGAGCGACTTGTCGAGGCGCATGGCGTGGCGATAGGGATGATACCCGTTCGACGGCAGCAGGATCTGCACGTCGATGCCGCGCCGGTCCATCCAGGCAAGGCGCGGCTCGGCCTGCCAGGCCGATGGCTCGAACGCCCCGGCATCGATCGCCACCTGTGGCGGCGCGCCGCCGGCGAGGAAGTCCTTGTAGGCATCGACCACGTAACCGGGCAGCAGGCTCATCGGATCGGGCCGCAGCGCTGGCGGCACCGACGAGAACAGATCGCCGACCACCACATCGAGGAGGGTATCGGCTACCGTCATTCGCGGCAGCTTGGCGGCAAGGGAAGGGTTCGCCTTCTCGAACCAGTCGGCCGGCTCGTTGAAATGGCTGTCGACGTCGATGATGCGCATGGTCGTTACTCCTCTCCGAAGTCCGGCACCCAGGGCACGCCGTTGATGTGGCCGCCGCCGTCGACGAACAGGGTATTGCCGGTCAGATAGCGGGCGTCCTCGCTGGCGAGGAACAGGGCGACACCACCGATGTCCTCTTCGGGATCGCCCATGCGACCCATGGGGTTTGCAGCTGCGGTCGCTGCAGCAACGGCAGGTGCCATTTCGGCGAAGCGGCGGTAGGCGGCCGAGACCGCCGCCGGGCAGATCACGTTGACGCAAATGCCGTATGGTGCCCATTCGCGTGCAGCCGTGCGCGAGTAGGCGCGCACGGCTTCCTTGGCGACGTTGTAATCGGCACTGCCCATGTGCGCGTTGACGCCGTTGAGCGAGGCCATGTTGACCACCCTGCCCCAGCCGCGCGCCTTCATGTGTGGCAGCGCCCGCTCCATCGCCCATTTGGTGGCATAGAGACACATCTTGAGCGCGTCGTCGAAGCGCTCGTCGGTCTTGCGCTCGATGCGGATCGGGCCTTCGCCGCGATAGGCATTGTTGACCAGGATATCGACCGAGCCGAACCGGTCGGCGCACAGATCGACGGCTGTGAAGACATCATCGCGGGAGGAAACGTCGCAGCGGATGAATTCCGCCTGCGCGCCCAGTCCGCGCAGTTCCTCGGCCACGACAGGGCCGCGCTCGGCGTCGTAGTCGGCGACGATCACGCTGGCGCCTTCGATGGCAAAGCGCCGGGCGATGCCACAGCCGATTCCGTCGGCTGCCCCGGTGATCACCGCCGCGCGTCCCTCAAGCCTTGTGCCCATTCCCGATCTCTCCACTTGAAACGAAAAGGGGCCGGGCAATCGCGTACCCGGCCCCCTTGTCTGCTGCAGTTCCGGTCAGTTGCCGAAGCTGTAGCGCAGGCGAACGCCGAACATGCGTGGTTCGCCATAGATCACCGTCTGCGCACCGATCGTCTGGAAGATGCCGGTGTTCGAGATGATGTAGTTCTTCTTCGTCAGGTTGGTCGCAAACAGGCTCAGATCGAGTGGCGCGCCCATCACGCCCTTCCAGTCGATCGTGGCATTGAGCAGGCCGTAGCTCGGCAGGAGCACGCCCGGCTCATTGATCGTGCCATCGGGGAAGCGTTCGGTGGAGAACGGCGCGGTCGGCTGCTTGTCGGTCCAGTTGTAGCTGAGGAACAGGCTGAGGTTGCCGACATCTTCGGAAACCGGCAGCGTGAACCGGCCATAGACCGACACGATGTTGGGCGAGAGGTATTGCAGCGGACGGCAGCTCATGTCAGCGCCGGCAAAGACCTTGGGCGACGTGATCGACTGCGCGGTGCAGTCCCACACGCCCGAGCTCGAGTCGAACTTGAACGACTTGTACTTGGCGTTGAGGTGGCTGTAGTTGCCGCCCAGTTCGATGTTCTGCGTCGGCTGGATCATCGCCTCGACTTCGACGCCCTTGATCGTGGCCGAAGCGTTGTTCAGCGTGATCGCGCCGTTGCCGCCAGTTGCGCGGTTGAAGTCACCGGCTGCGCGCTGGATGTTCTTGTAGTCCAGCCAGAAGCCGTTGACGTTGAACCGGCCGCGCATGCCACCGGCATTGAAGTCGGTCTTGAAGCCAGCTTCGTAGTCGGTGACGGTTTCCGGACCGAAGGTGCGGGTGTTCTCGAACACGGCGTAGCTGTTGAAGCCGCCCGCCTTGTAGCCGCGCGTGACCTTGCCGTAGACCATGATGTTGTCGTTCGGGCGATAGTCGAGGCCCAGCGTCCAGTTGGGCGAGGAGCTCTTGAGCGTGGCGCCGAACAGGCAGGTGTTGAGCGGATCGGCGATCGGCTGGGTCGGGTTGGGATTCGATTTCCACGAGCACGCCGTGACGTACTTCCCGCCGCCCGGCAGCGGGACATAGCTGAACGAGGTGGTGGAGCCGCCGACGGTATCCCAGGTATAGCGATAGCCAGCCGTCAGCCGCAGCCGGTCAAGCGCGGGCGAGAATGCGCCGAAGTCCAGCGACCCTTGCGCGTAGAGCGCCTTGGATTCGTTGGTCACGCGGATGCGGCTTTCGCCGATCGGACAGCCGGTGACCGACTGCAGGCCGCAGACGTTGATCGAATAGGACTCCATCGTGCCGCGCGGGCTCTGCTTGTAGTAGAAGCCGCCGACGGTGTAGGTCAGCTTGTCGCCCAGCGCAGTGCCCTGAAGCTGCAGTTCTTCGGTAACCTGCTTGTACCAGTCACGCGGGGCGGTGCGGCTCTCGGCCGTGACGCCGGTGTCGTAGACCGGGGCGATCGTGCCGTCCTGGTCGTTGGCGTAGTAGGACTTCAGCTCGGCATAGCTGATGATGTTGCGCAGCTTCAGCGAGCTGGAGAGCTCGATGTCGGTGGTGTTGTTGATGCTCCACGATTCAAGCTTGGCAAAGCTGTCCATGCCGTGCGCGGTCTGGCGAATGCCGCGCGCGTTCTGCTGGTTCAGCAGGTTGGTGTAGTAGCTGCAGTTCGCAGGACCGGTGCCCGCGCCGCAGAAGTTGAACGTCGGCGCAATGGCGCCGAGCGGGAGCGAGACGCCGGGCGCGACCGGGATCGGGCGGGTGGCAAGGCCGACGAAGTAGTTGGTGTTGAAGTTCTTCGCGATCGAGCCGGTGCCGTTGCTGTGCGACTTGCCGTAATAGCCCAGCGTGTAGTTGGTGACGCCCTCGAACGGCTCGAGCCACAGGCCGATGCGGCCCATGCGCCAGTGCTGGTCGTCGCGGTCCTTGTTCCAGTTCACGTCATGGGTGAAGCCATCACGATCGCGCGATGCGCCGACGAGGCGCAGGCGGACCTTGTCCGAGATCGGCAGGTTCACGACCGCCTCGGTCTCGACCATGCTGTAGTTGCCGAAGCCGGCCTGGACATAGCCTTCAAGCTTGTCGGTGGGCTTGGCCGGGGTCAGCAGGATGGCGCCGCCTGTGGTGTTGCGACCGAACAGGGTGCCCTGCGCACCGGCCAGGACCTGCACGTTCTGGAGGTCGACGAAGGTACCGGGACCGCCCTGGCCCGATAGCGTGATCGCCGAGACCAGCGGGACTTCGTTCATGTAGACGACGACGGCCGGCGATCCCTGGAACGAGGCGCTCTGCCCGCGGATAGAAGGCGACATGACATCGCGCGAGGCCTGGCCGTTGGGGCCGACGACCAGCGACGGCACCGAGGCCTGGAGATCCTGAAGCTGCGTCAGGCCGCGTTCGCGGATGCTGTCGGCGCTGATCGCGGTGATCGAGATCGGCACGTCCTGCGCGCGTTCCTCGCGGCGGTTGGCAGTGACGATGATTTCCGTGCTGCTCGGCTGGTTGCCTTCGCTCGCCTGCTCGTCAGCTGTCTCTGCCGCAGCATTTTCTGCAGCACTGGCAATCTGCGGCATCGCGACGCAAGCAAGTGCGACGCCCGCCATCAGCCCGGCGCCACAACGGCGCATCAAGACCGACTTAAGGTATTTTTCCTCGGACATGTTCCTCTCCCTCCAAAAGATGGACGTCCCGACCGACAACGATCGGCGACTGCGGAAAGAGAGAAGTGCACCTGGCTATGATCGCCAAGTCGCCCCAAGTCGACCTGCCTCAGACAGGTGCTCACCCCTCATCCCGGATTCTGTTCTGTTGTTGAGTCGAAACTAACAACTACGCAAACTTCGCGCAATACCCAATTTCAATCCTCTCTTTGCGTAGCAGGATGGTGACTGGGTTACCGATATCGCCGGAGCGTCTTCGCGCCCCCGGCACCGCAACGATCTTGCCAAGACCCTTGCGTCACCCTAGATATTGTAAGCGAATACCCACTTGTAGAGTCGTTCCCCGTCGAGGGTCCTGGCCGAGGGAGTAACCCATGACAAATGCATCGATCTTCCGCCCCGTCGCACCACCCCGCGTCATCGAGGATGCCTATTCGGCGGACCAGCACGCGCGCATGCTCGACTCGGTGCGCCGTAACGGTCCGTGGTCGCTGATTCTCGCGCAGCATTTCAAGTCGCCTGAAGAAGTGATCGCGACGACCTCCGGTTCGATCCCGCCGGGTTTCACGCCGACATGGGACATGTTCCTGTCGCCCGTCTTTCGCGGCTACTTCGGCACCGGCGCAACACCGTTCTACCCCGAGATCGAGGACTGCTTCTACAACAGCAAGTTCCTTGCCCTCGTCCGGGACTACTGGGGTGCGAAGTATGCCACGGCCGAGAACATGCTGTTCAACATCCAGGGACCGTGCTCGGGCGGCGGCAACCCCCACGTCGACGCCACCCGCTTCCGCGGCGCATCGATGGGCAACACGCCGATCTGGCTGATGAACACCATGGTCAAGACCGGACTGTTCGAACGCTGGCGGGCCAAGAAGGCTCAGGTCATCGCGTGGTACTACAAGGGGCGGACCGGCGGCGGATTTACCTATTGG
>JBKBUD010000405.1:0-1535 GCA_046290865.1 Novosphingobium sp.
GACCCTGCCGCTGACCGGTGGGGGTGAGAGCGGTTCCGGCGCGCACGGTGCGGAGCGTTGCGGACTTGAGATCGGCGGCGGCGTGCATCTTGGTGTCGACGGCCGTCGTCGATGTGGCGGGCGCTGCTGCCGGAGTTGGCGCTGCCGGAGGGACGAGCGAGGCGAGCGACGGCCCCTGTGCCGATATGCCGTTGAAAGCCTTGACGAAAGCTTCGATCAGCATCTGCCCGTCCTTGCTCCCGGCATAGGCGGCGCCGGTCGCACCGCTGGCCACCGCACCGATGGTTCCGCCACCATTTCCGAACGAGATCGTGGTCTTCTTGACCTCGCCCGCCCCGGAGGCGACGGTCTGGCCATTTGCCGGGCTTATCAGGCGGATACCTGCTGCGACGACCTTCTTCTTGCCGCCGAAGCCGCCGAACATGCCGAGCATCGAGCCGCCGCCGGGAATGCCGCGCAGCATCCCGCTCGCCGCGCCCGAGCGGACGAGGCCTTCCATCGCGACTCCCTTTGCCTTTTCAATGGCTTGGTCGACTTCCTCCTTGTCGCCCGCAATGACGTTCATCAGGAACGTGGCGGGCTTGCCGCTGGCGGGATCGTGGAGCGCGAAGCACCCGGATTCGCGGGCCATGGCGGCGATCAGCTCGCGCGGGGAGGACAGGCCGTACTTGGTCCAGCCTTGCGTATCGCCGTCGACCAGTGCGACGGTGCCGTAGCTCGTCTCGCACTTGTTGAGCGAGACGGGTGGCTCCTTGTCAGCGGCAAATGCAGCGGTCGAAGCCATTGAAAGTGCAGCGAAAGCAAAGGTCTTGCGAAGCATAAGGTGTCCCCTCGAAGCCGGGCCGCACCCCCGTGCGGCCCCTTTTCCAACTCTGGGGCAACTCTCCCCCAACTCCCCCCCGACTCCCACACAACTGTCCCGTCACTCTCGTGACAAATGCCGTTACTCCTCGCTGGCGCGTCAGGGGGCCTTGGGGCCGAAGGCGATGGCCCCTGTGACATTGCCGGTGGTCGTGCCGAGGAAGTAGCCGACGCCCGCATGAGTCGCCCCGTTACCTGCGAGGAACCCTTCGACCGAGGCGCTGCTCGCCCCGCTCAGAGTCATCTGGCCGGTGCCAGCCGCAAAGGTGGTTCCGCTTGGGCGGAGCGAAAGCGAGGGATTGGCCGCGCCGCCGCTCGTGGTCATCGTGACTGGCGAGCCGGAGATCGTGAGTGCGGCTTCGAACCCGACCTTGGCGGCGGTGAAATCGACCGAGAGTTTGGCGCTGTCGAGCGTGCCGACCACTGCGCTCGGCGTGGCAGGCCGCGTGCTGCCGACGAGGGCGTAATCGACCTTGCCGCTGGTCGGCACGTTGGTGGCAGGCGTGCCCCAGACCTGGGCGAGGCCGCCTGCGCCGAGCGTGGTGCTGGGCAGCTGGCCGAGGTCCGTGACGCCACCGTTGACCCAGCGCGACC
Organism: Novosphingobium sp.; assembly: GCA_046290865.1. GTDB lineage: Bacteria > Pseudomonadota > Alphaproteobacteria > Sphingomonadales > Sphingomonadaceae > Novosphingobium. Next base: position 1,456 of record JBKBUD010000405.1, read on the forward strand.
ATGCGATCACGCCGCCCGAGGTGCCGTTGTCGGTGTTGGTTGCGCCATTGAGCTTGTAGAACCCGTCGATCTGCGAAATC
>JBKBUD010000406.1:0-1530 GCA_046290865.1 Novosphingobium sp.
AAGAGGGCTTCGTCCACATCATGGGCCGCACCGACGACATCATCAACGTTGCCGGGCATCGCCTCTCCACCGGGCAGATGGAGCAGATCGTCGCCGCGGTCGAAGGCGTGGCCGAATGCGCTGTGATCGGCGCGGACGACGCGATCAAGGGCATGGTGCCGATCGCCTTTGTCGTGCCGCGGGCTGGGTTCGATGGCGATTCATCGCTGGCGAGCAGGGTCATCGCAGCGGTACGCGCCGAACTGGGAGCGGTAGCAGCGCTGAAGACCGCCCTCATTGCCCCGGGCCTGCCCAAGACCCGCTCGGGCAAGATCCTGCGCAACCTGCTGCGCAAGATCGTCAACCGTGCGGAATGGACAGTTCCGCCGACGATCGAAGACCCGGAGGTCCCGAAGGCACTCGAACTCCTGGTCGAACAGCACAGTCCTGCATAGGGTTCGCCTGCATCAGGTCCTTTCCGCATCCCATGCGAGCAGGAGCGATCCGTCGGCGGGCAGGCGCGCTTCAAGCCTGTCGCCTTGGCGTTCGAAGGCAATGGTCCGGCCATCGGAGGTCGCGATGCGCGCTTCGATTTCCGGTGCCGCCCCACCATGCTCCGTCACCAGTGCAAGACGCGCTTCGCTGCCAGCGGGGCCATCGATGCGCATGCTGATCGTCGTCGCATCTATCTGATGCACAGCGCGAATGAAGACGTCGCACCATATCAGGAATGGCGCGCCCTCGATCCGCCGGAAGCTGCGCGTCGTGTACATCAGCGCCGCGCCGCAACCGTAGATTTCCTGCCCCACCTGCCCTGCCGGCTGATCATCGGGATAGAGATCCTCCAGCGGGAAGTTGAGCTTGCGCAGGATATAGCCGTTGCGAATGTCGGCCTTGGCGACACATTCTTCGGGCAAGGCATCGGGATAATAGAACCATGCCCGGTCCAGCGCATGACGACAGTATTCCGACAGCAGCAGGCGTACCGAGGGAATGAGATCAGGCCCCCCGTAATCGAGATAGCGTTCGAACGCCGAATAGCTGTCGAAGCACTCGTAGGCCGCCATGTATGGCGCATCCTGCAGGCAGGTGACCCCGAGGAAGTTCCGCCAGTGCCGCGCCATGCCGATGTCGCTGTTCCAGATCTGCGCGTTGTGGAAGAAGCTGGCGAGATAGACGTAGCTCTGCTTGAGGAAGTCCTTCCTGTCGGTGATGCGCCATAGCCGGACGCAGGCGGCAGCGCCCCAAGCCGTGAGATTGGCCTGATAGTTGAGGTCGAACCGCATGCCTTGGGCGGCCTCGATCGCCGCTATGGCCTCGTCGACGAAGCGGCGCTCCAACGTCAGCTCGAAGGCCTGCAGCATGACCCAGGCATAGATGCCGCCGACGTCGGTCTGCCCGCGCTGGTCGGCCTCCGCCACCTCTTGGATCACCGAAAAGTCGCGCATGTCGTAGAGTATCGGCCACTTGTACCTGAAGTGCCGCGCAGCCTTGATGCCGTAGTCGATAGTCGCCAGGAAAAGCTCTTGCGCCTGGTCGTTCCCCGCAATC
>JBKBUD010000407.1:0-1525 GCA_046290865.1 Novosphingobium sp.
GCCCTGCCCGGCCGGCGGCTCGCTCTTGCGGACCGGCTTGGACACGGCTGCGGCGCGGGCCGGCTGCGCTGCCGACGGTTCCGGCGGCGCGACACCTTCGCCGGCGACGGCGGCAACGCGGCCATCCGCAAATTCGATCGCGATCGCCTGGCCATGCGACAGTCCTTCGGCACGGGACAGCGGGCGATCGTTTTCGTCACGGATCACGGCATAACCGCGGGCGAGCACGTTCTTGTAGGACAGCGACTGCAGGACGCGATCCTGGGAAACAAGGGCCTGACGCGCGCGGCGAAGGTCGTTCATCACGGCACTGTCGGCACGACGACCGAGGCTTTCGAGCCTGTCCTTCGAGCGCTCTGTCATCGCCTTCAGCCGCGCGGGCACCGCCGTCAACGTGGCGTCGAAGCGGCCGAGGCGCGCCTTGTTGCGCTCGATCAGCCGCTCGATGACCCGTTCGGCGCGAACCGCGTTTTCGGATAGTTTCTGCTTACGCTCCACCAATTGCCGCGCCAGCATATCCGGCGAGAGCTTGGCTGCCGCGCGCTCGAAGCTGCGGCGCTTGTTCATGGTGTTGAGCTCGAGGCTCCGTCCCAGTCCGCCGGCCGCCTCGTCGAAGCGGCGGCGGGGCAAGGCGAGCAGCTGGTCGAGCGAGGGCAGCGCCCGCACCAGACTGCGCAGATTCTGGCGGCGATTGTCCATCTGGCGGTTCATGGCACCGGACAGCCGGGCGGAGAGCGTCGCCACCTGCGCCTCGAGATCGGCTTTGACCGGAACCGCCATTTCAGCAGCACCCGTCGGCGTGGGTGCCCGCACATCGGCGGCGTAGTCGATCAGCGTCCAGTCGGTCTCGTGGCCGACGGCGGAGATCAGCGGAATGGTGCTGGCTGCGGCTGCACGCACCACCGCCTCGTCGTTGAAGCTCCAGAGATCCTCAAGGCTGCCGCCACCGCGCGCCACAATCAGAACGTCGGGTCGCGGGATCGGCCCACCAGGCTCGAACGCGTTGAAGCCATGAATGGCATTCGCCACCTCGTCGCCGGAGCCTTCGCCCTGCACCTTCACCGGCCAGACAAGCACATGCACGGGGAAGCGATCGGAAATGCGGTGCAGGATATCGCGGATGACGGCACCCGTTGGCGATGTCACCACGCCGATCACCATTGGCAGGAAGGGCAGGAGCTGCTTGCGCGCGGGGTCAAACAGTCCTTCCGCCGTGAAGCGGCGCTTACGCTCCTCGATCAGCGCCATCAGCGCGCCGGCGCCCGCGGGCTCCATCTGCTCGATGACGATCTGGTATTTCGACGAACCGGGGAAGGTGGTGACCTTGCCGGTCGCGATCACCTCCATGCCCTCTTCCGGGCGATATTTCAGCTTTGAGAAGGAGCCTTTCCAGATCACCGCATCGATGCGGGCCTTGTCGTCCTTCAGGCTGAAATAGGCATGGCCCGAGGAATGCGGGCCGCGATAGCCGGAGATTTCGCCGCGCACACGCACATGATCGAAGGATGTTTCGATGGTGCGCTTG
>JBKBUD010000408.1:0-1524 GCA_046290865.1 Novosphingobium sp.
GGCGCTTCGACAGGGCGAGCCCGTCGCCGTCCATCACCAGCTTCAGCGCATCGCGCACGTTGTCGAAATTGTAGAGCGGCTCGCCCATGCCCATCATCACGATGTTGGTCAGCAGGCGTCCATCAGGGGTATAGGCGCTGGCGGCCTCTTCATCGTCGTCATCGAAGTCGAGCCCGGCCATGGTTCCGCCCGCCTTGGGCCATTCGCCCAGCGCATCGCGCGCCAGCATGACCTGCCCGACGATTTCGCCGGGAGTCAGGTTGCGCACCAGGCGCATCGTGCCGGTGTGGCAGAAGCGGCAGTTCAGCGTGCAGCCCACCTGGCTCGAGACGCACAGCGTGCCGCGATCGGCATCGGGGATGAACACCATCTCGAAGTCATGCTTGTCCGCCGTGCGCAGCAGCCATTTACGCGTGCCGTCGGTCGAGACCTGCGCCTCCACGATCTCGGGACGACCGATCACGAAGCGCTCGGCCAGCCAGGGACGCATCGTCTTGGCGATGTCGGTCATCGCCTCGAAATCGGTCACGCCGCGATGATAGAGCCAGTGGAACACCTGCTTGGCACGCAGCTTTGCCGCTTTTGCATCAAGGCCTGCTGCTTCGAACAGCGCGGCAATCTGCTTTCTGGGTAGCCCGGTCAGGTCCACCCGGCCATCCTCGCGCGCCGTAACCTCGCGCGGAACCGGCAGGGGATCGATGTGCCCGGCGATGGGCATGTTGGCGGGAAGCAAGGGGCTGGTGTCGATCTGGCTCTGCATCGCGCGCATATAGTGATTCGTTGCCATGCGCGCAAATCGGCTCGCGCGAACGTTTCCGGGTCCCACCGGTTCCCGCCACCCGCCTCGCCAAAAGCTCCGGACATCGCAATTTATGTGGCTGAAATGTCACGGTTTCCTGTTGTGTGAGGTTCAGGAAACCGGATGCAGTTCCGCTCATTCCACCGGTCACTGTCGGGTCGCAAACGACAACAGGACCGGCAGGAAGTTTCGAATGGAGTGAGACATGAAAAAGATCTGCGCAATCCTCGCCGCCGGCACCGCAATCGCCGCCGCCCCTGCGTACGCGCAGGACGCTACCCCTGCCGAGGCGTTCAGCGGCTTCCACGCCGAAGCTCTGGTCGGCTACGACCACAACCGCTCGGGCAGCACTGAGGACGTCGACAACACCCGCAATCTCAAGCAGTCGATCGATGGCGTCGAATACGGCGGCGCGATCGGTTATGACATCCCGCTCGGCACGAACCTCGTCGCCGGTGCCGAAGCCGAAATCACCGACAGCAGCGCCAGCTGGGACAACAACAACGACCAGCCCAACGTGTTCAACCTCGGTCGCGTCGATGCGGGCCGCCAGTACTACTTCGGCGCCCGTCTCGGTTACGCGATGAGCCCGAGCACGATGGTCTACGTCAAGGGTGGCTACAGCAACGCCCGCTACAATCTGCAGGGCACTGACGGCACCACCAACCTGCGCCAGCGTCTGGACACCGACGGCTACCGCGTCGGTGCGGGCGTCGAACAGAAGG
>JBKBUD010000409.1:0-1522 GCA_046290865.1 Novosphingobium sp.
GCAGCTGGTGCAGCTGGGCAAGGCCGAAGCGTTCGGCATGTTCGATCACCATGATCGTCGCGTCGGGTACATCGACGCCGACCTCGACCACGGTGGTGGCAACCAGCAGCCGCGTCTCGCCGTTCTTGAAGGCAAGCATGGCGGCATCCTTCTCCGGCCCGCTCATCCGCCCATGCACCAGCCCGATCGGCGCCTTGATGAACTGCGCCAGCACCGCCTGCCGCTCCTCGGCCGACATTAACTCGCTTTCTTCCGTCTCCTCGACGAGCGGGCAGATCCAGTAGGCCTTCTTGCCCTCCGCGATCGCGGCCCTCAGCCGCTCGATGACATCGGGCACGCGTTCCGTCGGCACGGTCACCGTCTGGATCGGCTTGCGGCCCGCCGGCTTCTCGGTGAGCTTGGAAACATCCATGTCGCCGAAGGCCGCCAGCACCAGCGTGCGCGGGATCGGCGTTGCCGTCATCACGAGCATATGCGGCGAGATGCCCTTTGAGGTCAGGCGCAGGCGCTGATGCACGCCGAAGCGATGCTGCTCGTCGACCACGGCGAGCGTCAGGTTCTTGTAGTTGACGGCATCCTGGAAGAGCGCATGCGTGCCGATGACGATCTGCGCTTCGCCCGACGCGATGCGCTCCAGGATCGCCTCGCGCTCCTTGCCTTTGGTGCGGCCGGTCAGCACCTCGATCTTGAGGCCCGCCGGAGCGCCGAGCTTGGCAAGCGTGGCATGATGCTGCCGCGCCAGGATTTCCGTCGGCGCCATCAGAACCGCCTGTCCACCGGCCTCGACGGCAGCCGCCATCGCAAACAGCGCCACCAGCGTCTTGCCGGCGCCGACATCGCCCTGGACCAGCCGCAGCATGCGCTGGTCGGAGGCCATGTCCTTCAGGATGTCGTCGATCGCCGCCAGCTGGCTGTTGGTCGGCGTGAAGGGCAGGGTGGCGCGGATCTTCCCGCTGATCTCGCCCGTCGGCTTGACGGGCACGCCTGGCACCCGCCTAAGCTTTTGCCGTACCAGCGCCAGCGAGACCTGGCCGGCCAGAAACTCGTCATAGGCAAGCCTGCGGCGGGCCGGTGCCTGCGGGTCGATGTCTTTCTCGTCGCGCGGATTGTGGAGCGCAACCACGCTTTCGCGCACACTGGCGAAACCCTGTTTCGTGGCGAGGGCCGCATCCGCCCATTCCGGCAACTCCGGCATGCGCTCGACGGCAGCCTCCACCGCCTTGCGCAGCACCTTGGGTCCGAGCCCCGCCGTCATCGGATAGACCGGCTCGACCAGCGGCAGGTTCTCCGCCTCGCTCGCCTTCACCATGAGGTCGGGATGCACCATCGAGGCGCGGCCGTTGAACCAGTCGACCTTGCCCGAGACCATCACGGTCTCATCGATCGGCAGCGCCTTTTCCAGCCAGTTCCCCTTGACCCGGAAGAAGGTGAGCGCCAGTTCCCCCGTCTCGTCATGCAGCATCACGCGATAGGGCAGGTTGCTCTTGCCCTTGGGCGGCGGCAGATGGCGGTCGACGCGGCC
>JBKBUD010000074.1:0-10543 GCA_046290865.1 Novosphingobium sp.
CGCGCCGCGATGTTTGCCGATGATGCTGCCGCGATGGACAAGCCGCAGCATATGGCCAAGCTGATCAGCTGGGCGATGGCGGACCTGCTGCTGCAGTATCCCAACGCGATCGTCTGCGGCGAGGACGTGGGGCCGAAGGGCGGGGTCTATGCCGCGACGCAGAAGCTGCATGCGCGGTTCGGTTCGGCGCGGGTGATCAATACCTTGCTCGACGAGCAGGCGATCCTCGGCCTTGCCATCGGCGCGGCGCACAACGGATTGCTGCCGATGCCCGAGATCCAGTTCCTCGCCTATGTCCACAATGCCGAGGACCAGATCCGGGGCGAGGCGGCGACGTTGTCGTTCTTCTCGGACGGGCAGTACACCAACCCGATGGTCGTGCGGATTGCCGGGCTGCCCTACCAGAAGGGGTTCGGCGGGCACTTCCACAACGACAATTCGTTGGCCGTCTTCCGCGACATTCCGGGCGTGGTTCTGGCGGTGCCGTCCAGTGGCCGCGATGCCGTGGCGATGCTGCGCGAATGCGTGCGGCTGGCGCATGAGGAACAGCGCGTGGTGGTATTCGTGGAGCCTATCGCGCTCTACATGACGCGGGACCTGCACGAGGCGGGAGATGGCCTGTGGGCGAGCCTCTACCAGCCGCCGGGGACGGGGGAGATCGCATTCGGCGAGATCGGCGTTGCAGGGGAAGGCACCGATCTTGCCATCGTGACTTACGGCAATGGCTACTACCTCTCGCTGCAGGCGCAGAAGCTGCTGGCGGAGCAGGGAGTCAAGGTGCGGGTGATCGATTTGCGCTGGCTGGGGCCGGTGAATGATGATGCGGTGATCGAGGCGGTTGCGTCCTGTTCGCGCGTGCTCGTCGTCGACGAATGCAGGATCACGGGCGGGCAGAACGAGGCTCTGATGGCGCTGCTGGCCGAACGCGCGCGCGACAAGGCTATCGCGCGCATGGCCGCGACCGACAGCTTCATCCCGCTTGCCCGCGCTGCCACCCATACGCTGCCCAGCCGCGACGGCATTGTCGGCAAGGTGCTGGAGATGGTGCGTGGCTAAGGAAACCATCCTCGTCGTCTGCCCCGGACGCGGCACCTACAATGCTCTGGAGTTGGGGTATCTCAAGCAGCATCACGCCGGGTCCGAATGGCTGGCGCGGTTCGATGCGATGCGGGGCGAGGCGGGGAAGGAGACCTTGTCGGCGTTGGATGGCGCGGCGAAGTTCACGCCTGCGCATCTGCGGGGGGACAATGCCGCGCCGCTGATCCACGCCTGCGCCTATCTCGACTTCCTCAGGATCGACCGCGAACGGTTCGAGATCGTCGCGGTCACCGGCAATTCGATGGGCTGGTACACCGCGCTTGCCTGCGCCGGAGCGGTTTCGCCCGAGCATGGCTTTGCCATTGCCGATGGCATGGGGATCAATTCGCAACGCCACGAACCGGGTGGGCAGTCGGTGCTGGTGCTGGCCGGGGAGGACTGGACAGTCGATCCCGCGCTGCTGGCCGAGGTGGAAGCAACGATGGCGCGCCATGGTGTGCTGCCGTCGATCCGGCTGGGCGGGATGCTGGTGGTGGCGGGGCCGGTCGCCGCGCTCGATGCTTTCGAGAAGGATCTGCCGACGCTCTCGCGCCCGCCGATGCGGCTGGCAGGGCATGGGCCGTTTCACACGCCGCTGATGCAGGCGAGCAGCGATGCGGCGCGAGAGCAGTTTCCGGTGGAGTGGTTCGGCCAGCCGCAGGTTCCGCTGATCGACGGGCGCAGCAAGGTGTGGCGGCGGTTCGAGAGCAACCGTGAGGATCTGTGGGACTACACCTTCGCCCACCAGATCCTGCAACCTTACGATTTCACCGCTGCGATGACCGTGGGCATCCGCGAATTTGCGCCCGACCGTGTCGTGCTGCTGGGCCCCGGCGAGACGCTGGGCGGGGCTATCGGGCAGGTGCTGATCGCTCGAAAATGGCTGGACATCGCGTCACGTAACATGTTCACTGCGCGGCAGGGAGAGGATCCGTTTCTGATTGGCCTGGGGAGACCCAGCCAGCGGAGTATCGTGATCCCGTGAGCCAACCTTCGATTTTGTTCGTCTGCCTTGGAAACATCTGCCGCTCGCCTCTCGCCGAGGCAGCCCTGCGCGCGCAATCCGTGGCGGCAGGGGTGGCGATGACCATCGATTCGGCCGGAACAGGCGACTGGCACGTGGGCCGTCCGCCCGATCCCCGCGCGCAGGAAACCGCGCGCCGCCACGGTCTCGACATCTCGGGCTATCGCGCACGGCAAGTGGTGGCGGAAGACTTCCACCGCTTCGGCCACATCTTCGCGCTCGACCAGCAGAACCTCAAGGACCTGCGCCGCATCGAGCCTTCGCGTCATATTGCCGAAGTCGGCCTGCTGATGGACCTCGTGCCGGGCCGCAAGGGCACGGCGGTGATCGATCCCTACTATGGTGACGAGGAGGATTTCGAGCAGGCCTGGGCCGACGTCAACGCGGCGGCAGAGCGGCTGGTGAAGCGTTACCTGCGCTGAAGCTCAGCCGCCAATCGCGGATGCGATGCGGGCTTCGGCAGCGGAAGCTTCCTCGATCAGCGCGCGCAGTGCGGTGGCGGTGTCCTGCATAAGCCGTTCGGAAATGGGCTTTTCGCCAGTGACGAAGCGGCGGATGGCGCGCTCGTCGATGCCGAGGCGGCGGCTGGCCGCGGTCGTTCCGCCCAGCACCTGGATGCAGTGGGCGAAATGCTCGCCGAGTTCTTCGGTGGTGAATGTGCCGCTCATGCTGTCTCCTTGGCCTGATTGAATTGGCAGGCATGAAGGCTCTGCCTATAGGCCCTGAAATGGATATTGAAACGGACCCGGAAACGGAAACTGCGCCAGAAGCGGAAACTGCCGAAGCCGAAGCCGCGCTGACCCGGCCGCAACGACGGCTGTTGCGGCGGATCTACAACGGTCGGACCGTGCCGATCGTGGTCGATGGCAAGCCGTTCCTGACGTTCAGGGAGGCGAGCCGCTATCTTCTGACGCTGTCGCCGGAGGCGCGCGATGCGGCCTATCTGGAGATGCGCGGGCAGGCGAAGTAGCGGCTAGACGACAACCAGCTTAACGCCCGCGTCCTGCAAGGCAGCGGCCATTTCCGGCGCAATGCCGCTGTCGGTGATCACCGTGTCGATCTCGTCCAGCCCGCAGACGATGGTGCCGGACTGGGTGCTGAACTTGCTGCTGTCGACGAGCAGGATCACCTCCTCGGCCCGGTCGATCAGGCGGCGTTCGGCGGCGACCAGCACCGGGTCGGCCTGCATCACACCTTGCGGACCGATGGCCGCAGCCCCCATGAACAGGCGCGGGGCGTGGAAGCGCGGCATCGATTCCTCGCCAGCAGGCGCAAGGATGATGTTCTGTTCGCGGAACACCGCGCCCGATGGCAGCAGGATGCGCGTGCCCGCCTGCGGCAGCAGTGCGTTGACGATGTGCAGCGAGTTGGTCAGCACCTGCAGCCCCAGGCCATCAAGGTGCGGGCACATCTGAAGCGTGGTGGTGCCGCCATCGATCATAACCCCTTCGCCCGGCTGGCACAGCGCCGCCGCCGCCTTGCCGATGGCCTGCTTGGCGCCGAGGTTCTGGGTGATGTTCTGATCGAACGGCGTGCCCATCAGGCGCGGGCCGCTGGCGTCGTCGCCTTCGGGCAGCTTGGCCCCGCCGTGGACGCGGACGATCTGGCCGGATTCCTCCAGCCGCGTCAGGTCACGCCGGATCGTCGCCGGTGAGGCATCGAGCAGCACCTCGAGATCGCGATAGCTGACGAAGCCCGTGGGCCGCAGCGCCTCGAAGATGCGTCTTTCCCGTTCTGCCGCGTGCATTGCGCCCTACCGTCCCCTTGGCCTGCGCTTATGCACTTGCCTGCAGCATGTTGCCAGCGCCGATCACGATGGTCGAGCCGACGAGCAGGCCGATCCCGGTCCACACCAGCGCGCGGGTGCGAGGGGACGCACCCTTCCATTCCTTGAGCGCGAAGCCCCACAGCGTCGAGAACAGGATGATCGATGCCATGTGCAGGGTCCAGGAGGAGAAGCCGTATTCGCCCATCTGGCTCTCGCCCATCGTGTAGAAGAAGAACTGGCCGTACCACAGCGTGCCGCCCAGCGCGGCGAGCAGCCAGTTTGCCAGCAGGTTGGGGCCCTCACCGGGCTGCGCATCGGCCGATGCTGCGCCGAAGAACTGGCCGAAGCTGCGGTTCTTCATGATGAGGTAGGCGCACCACAGCGCGTTGGTGGTGAGGCCACCTGCGAGGACGACGCAGAGCACCGGCAGGCCCTGCGAAAGCGGGTCGGTTCCGGCGGCCAGCGTCAGATCGCGGATGGGCTGGCCTGCGGCAAGGCCCCAGGCAAAGCAGCCCGACATCACGCCGGAGAACGTCGCGATCAGCAGACCCTTGCGCAAATTGAACTCGGCCACGCCTTCGGAAGCCTCGCCGCCGAGGTCCGCTTCCTTGGCATTGCCGGCGCGGGCGACGACGATGATGCCGGCCAGCGTGATCAGGATGCCGAGCAGCGTCAGCTTGCCGCTGGTGGTCGCCGCGATCTGGCCGAGGGTGCCGTCGAAGATCGGCGGCCCCATGGTGCCGATCACGGTGGTCAGGCCCAGCGCCACCGCCATGCCGAGCGAGAGGCCGAGGTAGCGCATGGTCAGGCCGAAGGTCAGCCCGCCAAAGCCCCACATCGCGCCCCAGAACCAGCACCACATCAGCGTCTCGCGCGGGGTGGCGGAAAGGACGCCGAGGAGGTCCTTGGTCTGGATCGAGGCGAACAGCCACGGTGCGATCAACCAGGAGAACAGGCCGCCTGCCAGCCAGAACACTTCCCACGACCACAGCTTGATGCGCTTGTACGGCACATAGAAGCTGGCCGAGGAGAAGCCCCCGATCCAGTGAAAGATAACGCCCAGCAGCGGGTTCGCGCCCATCGGTTCCTGTCCCTTTTGGTTATGGCTTCACGAGTATCGAGCGGTCGATCTCGCTGATGTTCTTCACGCCGGTCAGCGTCATGGCGACGCGCATTTCCGCCTCGATCAGGCGGAGCATGTGCTCGACGCCCTGCTGTCCATGTGCGGCAAGCGCGAAGACCCAGGCGCGGCCGAGCAGCACGCCCTTGGCGCCCAAGGCGAGCAGCCGCACGACATCGAGGCCCGAGCGCACGCCGCCATCGGCCAGCACGGTGATCCGGTCCCCAACGGCATCGGCAATGGCGGGCAGGGCGCGGGCGGTGGAGGGCACGCCATCGAGCTGGCGTCCGCCGTGGTTGGAGACGACGATGCCGTCCGCGCCGAGGTTGGCCGCTTCCACCGCATCCTCGGCATCGAGCAGGCCCTTGATGACCAGCGGCCCCTTCCATTCCGAGCGGATGAAATCGAGATCCTTCCACGCGATCGAGCTGTCGAAGTTCTCGCGCATCCACGCGAAGAAGTCCTCGATCCCGGTCTTGCCCTCGAGCTTGCGGATCACGTTGCCAAGGCCGTGCGGGCGGCCCATCACGCCGACGTCCCAAGCCCAAGCCGGCTTCATCGCACCCTGCAGCGTGCGGCGGATCGCGCCCTTCATGCCCGAGGCTCCGGCAAGGCCCGAATGGTAATCGCGGTAGCGGCTGCCCGGCACCGGCATGTCCACCGTGAACACCAGCGTCGAGCAGTTCAGCTCCACCGCTTCCTGCAGCAGCTCGCGCATGAAGCCGCGGTCGCGGGTCATGTAGAGCTGGAACCAGAACGGCTTGCTGGCCGCCTTCGCGACCTCCGAGAGCGAGCAGGCCGAGACAGTCGAGAGCGTGAACGGAATGCCGGCCGTCTCCGCCGCGCGCACCGCCTGGCATTCGCCGCGACGGGCGTTCATCCCGGCAAGGCCGATCGGGGCGAGGGCAACCGGAAGTTTCAGCTTCTGGCCGAACAGCTCGGTCGAGAGGTCCAGCCCCGAAACGTCGCGCAGCACGCGCTGGCGCAGGGCGATGTCGCGCAAGTCCTCGACGTTCCGCTTGAGCGTCGTCTCGCTGTAGGAACCGCCGTCGATGTATTCGAACAGGAAGTGCGGCAGGCGGCGGCGGGCGAGTTCGCGGAAGTCGGGGACGGAGGCGGCAATCATGCGGCGGTTCTCTTGGAAGCGGCGTCGATCTCGGCGTGCCAGCGGTTGCGGTAGGTGTCGAGATCGCCATCGAGCGGTTCGACCCGCACCAACTCGCCACGCGGGGTGAGCGTCGGATCGATCAGGCGGAGCGCCCCGAACGAGACGTCGTTGTGGGCATTGGCGGTGTAGACTGCGGTGTCCGGACGCAGCGCGGCGAGCGCGCGCACGAACACTTCCGCCTCGGCAAAGCGCCCTTCGACCAGCAGGCGCTCGGACGAGCCGATCAGGTCCAGCGACGTGTCCGCGACCAGCGCGGCATAGAGACACGCGGCGGCGCGGCGTTCGTACCAGTCCTCGGGCCGGTTTACCCAGTCGAAGGTGCCGTGCGGATAGGGGCCGAAGCCGCGCATCAGCGTGGGGAGAACCATGCGCTGCTGGCGGAGCACCTCGGGCACGGCGGCGAGCAGGGCGGGCTGGTCGGGCTTGATGTCCACCCGGCGCGTGTCGATCTCGATCAGCGTCTCGATCTCGCGACCGCCCATGAAGCGCGCCGAGGGCACCGCGCGGCCATGGACGTCGACATTGACGAGGCAGTCGCGCGCTTCGGGCAGGCTCGTGGTATCGACCGGCGTTGCGGGCAGCCTCATGCCGATGAACCATGTGCCGGTGGAGAGGACCGTCGCCTCGTTGTCGGCAATCTCGGCAAAGCCCCGCGCGGCCAGCAGCGCGGCGTTGGAATCGTGCAATCCTGCCAGCACTTTGACCTCGGGCGAAAGCCCGGTCCGCGCGGCAATCTCGGGCTTGAGCGTGCCGACCGTATCGCCAGCGCGAGCGAGCGGCGCGAACCGCTCGGCCCAGCCCAGACGCCGGGCTATCGGCGAGAAGCCGGCCTCTTGCGGGCACCACAAGTCGGAATGGCACCCCAGGCTTGTCACTTCGCTCACTGCATTGCCGGTGAGGAACCACGCCCAGTACTGCGCCCAGGGCAGCAGCGTGGCGCGGGCCATGGCTTCGGGCGCAAGCCGCTCCATCCACCACAGCTGGCTGCCGAAGTTGAGGCCATCGGGCAGGGCGGGCGAGCCGGTCATCGCAAAGGCGTCCCGCTGCGCCCGGTACTCGGCCAGGATGTCAGGCGGCAGGGCCTGCTCGTAGTCGAACGGCGGAAACGCCATCGCGCCGTCGACCAGCGCCACCACCCCCGCACCATGGCCGACCGGCACGATCGTATCCACCGGAGCATGCGCGAATTCCGTCAGCATCTCGAGCAGCCACCGGCCCGTCGCCTCGGCATCGAGCCGTCGCACGCCCGCCACTTCCAGCGGCACGTTCGGGCGCACCCGACGGTCGAGCATGGTCCCGCCCGCATCCCACAGGCTGACCTTGCTCAGCGTCTTGCCGAGATCGATGACGATTTTAGCGCCCGACGGCACCCGCGCTCTCCCGCAGTCTTTTCAATAAACGATCAATAGCAATCAAATATGATCGTTTCCAGCTGAAAGTCAGAACACCGCATGATCGCCGCGATCCACGCTGGCGCGGCCTTCCAGCACGGCGCGGTAGTGATCGAGCAGGGTCTCGCTGCCGGTCGAAGGCGTCGCATCCGCGTCATAGCGCCCCGTTGCCGGATCGAGCACCAGCATCGATTCGCTGGCATAGTATCGCCCGATCCGCGCCAGTTCCGCCTTGGTCGCAAGGCCCGGCACGACCTTGCCCGCGAGCGCCAGCATGCCGGCAATCGCATCGAGCAGCCCCAGCGGCACCGAGCGGAAGCGCGGCGCCTTGCCCAGCAGCGCAAACAGCGCCTCGCCCTGCGCGCGCGGGGTCAGGGCAGGGCCGGGGCCGCCGATGGGCAGAATGCGGTTCCATCGCTCCTCGAGCGTGAGGCAATCGGCGATATAGGCGGCAAGATCGCCATCGCTGATCGGCTTGCAGGCGGTCAGTTCGCCGTCGCCGAATACCAGGAACGGCTTGCCCGCCCGGACCCGCTCGATCTGCCCGGACAGCGACTTGAAGAACGCGGTCGGCCTGACGATGGAATAGCGCAGGCCGGATGCGGCAAGCTCTGTCTCGAACGCCAGCTTGGCATGCTGGAACGCCAGTAGCGGCTTCTGCACACAGATGGCCGAGAGCAGCACGAAGTGCCCGACCCCGGCCGCCTTGGCGGCATCAAGCAGGTTCAAATTGGCACGATGGTCCACCGCCCAGGCATCGTCCGGCACGCCGGTGCGCGAGGCGATGCACGAGATGACGGCGTCGAAGCGGCCTTCGTCAAAAATGCGCCCCAAGGCCTTCTTGTCGGAGAGATCGGCCAGCAGGATCCGTACACCAGTTGGCAAACTGTCGTCCGGCCGCCGCGACAGACAACGGACCTCATGCCCGTGCCGGGCCAATTCGCGAACCACCGCACGCCCGATAGTCCCCGTCCCCCCGGCCACGCAGACCCGCATCGCTTCCTCCCGGCCCACCAGCGAGAGAGCCTCAAGCCAGCGACAGTCAGACAGATCGCGAGGGCGATCAAGCGAGATGTGGAGGAGGTGTGGAAATGGTGCCGGGGACGGCATCGAACCGCCGCCTTTCATGGGGCGACCATCCCCCTCACAGTTGGACAAAGCGGAGGCGCTTAGCGACTGTGGCCTTCGTATTTCGATGCCATTGGTGTCCGCAACTCAGGCACTGACGATCAGGCGCATCAATCTCTCTGATGCACCCTCCCAAGGCGATCTCCTGCCGTTCAGCCTGCTGGAAGGTTGTTTCGGTAGGGTAGCCATACAGGATCGCTACCCCGTCCTTCTGGCCACACTCTGGGCACAAAACTCGGACCTTCATGCTGTGCCTTCAAGGTCTGTTCCGAGGTTGAACTTTAACGCCAGCGCCTCGGGGTGAGGATGAGCCTTACGATCCGAAGGCAGCCTGATCGTTTTTGGCAGGTCGTAGGCCTCCACGACAGCAGGAGCGGCAGTGACAAGGTAATTGCGATCTACCTTGATCAGGCCACGATCAAACAAGGTGTGGATGTCGGCCCTGAGTAGCAGGCCATTGGTCACATCATCGGTCTGCGTGCCCTTGTAAGGGCTGATGTGGGCGGCTTCGAGGATATCTTCGATCTCGCACCCTGTGATGGCGCATTTGCCGCCATAGGCTTGTAATAGACGCCTTCTGAACGCGGCTTGCCCCTGTCGGATGACCACGAACTGCTCGATCCTCCTCCGCCCGTCCTCGACGCTCTGAGGGTCAAAGCTTGTGACTTCCGCCAAGGTCTTTGGGCAATGCAACACTTCAGCGTCATCGGGGATCATCTCCTCGAAGTCGGCATCATGCTCCAGCCTCCACTCGACTTGCTCCAAGAAGGCTCGCGATTCATCGCTGAAGGTCAGGCGCATGACTCCCACTGGGAAGTCATTGGGGTGGAACACGGTGTTCGAGTTGGAATAATTGGCATCGGCATTGTCGCCGCCATAATCGAGACAGACGATCCTTCCCTCGACGCTGAGCGCACACGATGCGTCATAGAGGCGACGATCCCTGCCACGAATCGTGTGCGTAATGTGCGGATCGCTCCCATCCCGTTCAAACAGGCTCGCAGGCAGCAGATCGGATGAGCCCTCGGCGTCGCCGGTCTTCCAATAAATCTCGATCATGTTCCTCCAGCCTTCCACGCCACGTAACAAATGCTTTAGCCAGATTTTCTATCACGCTCTGGACCTTCTGATCGCTGAGGAACGCTATGGACAATCCCATCAACCTGTTGAGCAAGATTCCTCATGAAGGCGATGGTATCCGAGTTGTCCCGTCGAGTGTCCGCCCAGTGGCAGTCCTCTTTCTCAGCTATGGCCGCAACGCATGGCATTCAACATGGATCAGGCGCTATTCTGAGGGTGACTTTTCTCGGGAAGGCCGTGTTGTTGAGCGCAAGGTAGAGGCCCGCAAAGGCCCCGGCACCGTGTTTTATCTGAAAGTTCTGCCAGCCTTCCAGATTGATTACAGCTCTCGGAAGTTCATCGTAGCGGAGATTAACACCCAAGAACCGTTTCGACACATGGACCTTTCAGTAGCTCGCTATCCCCTCTTTGCGACCAACCTGACCAACTTTCTTGCTCTCATCTGTCCTACCTCCTCACTCTGGAAGCCCGGACAACGCCATGAGAACAGCGTCATCGTTCAGGAGGTCGAAGAGGACTACATTGACCTGTCCGCATACAAGGCCCTGAGCAAGGGAGCAGGAGGTCTGCATAATCCGCCAATAGGCAGCTACGCTCGTCAGGTAAGCGGCCAAAGCTGGTCGTGGGAAGCGGGCAACGAACATATCGCCCTGCGTTGGTATAACCGTACGCCTCCGATCTGGACCGCGCGCATCAGACATTTTTTTGAGGTAAGATCTCGCAGGAGTATCGCTACCCATACTCGTGTGAGATCGGGTTTACGCAGTTGGTAGATCAGGCCGCCTGA
>JBKBUD010000410.1:0-1516 GCA_046290865.1 Novosphingobium sp.
ACGCTGCAGGCGCGACGACCGTGATCGATGGCGCCGGACGCACGCTGATGCCTGGCATGGTCGAAGCTCATGCCCACCTTACCTGGGGCTCCTCGGTCGAGAAGATCTACCACCAGTTCATACTTCCGCCCGACGAGTTGAAGGTTGCAGCGTGGCGCAATGCGCGGGTGCTGCTCGACCATGGCTTTACCAGCGCATACTCAGCAGGTGCGCTGGGCGACGGCATCGAAGTGGAACTGGCGCGGGCCATCAATGCTGGCGAGACCCCAGGGCCGCGTCTGGTGCCTTCAACGCTGGAACGCAGCCCCGAGGGTGCCGAAGGCGTCGAAACGGGCGACGTGTTCAACGGACGCGGGCCCGAGGCGATCCGCAAGTTCGTTGCCTATTGCAAGGACCAGGGTATCGGCTCGCTCAAGCTCGTCGTCTCGGGCGAGGATGCACTGAAGCCGGGCAGCGCGCAGGACGTGCTCTATACGGACGAGGAAATGGAAGCGGCGGGCACCGCAGCGCGCGAGGCCGGCCTGTGGATCGCGACCCATGCCTACTACCCCAAGGCGATCGAACTGGCGCTGAAGGCCGGTGCGCGGATCATCTACCACGCCTCCTACGCTGACGAAGCGGCGACCGACGCGATGATCGCAGCGAAGTACAGCACGTTCTATGCCCCCTCGCCCGGCGTTTCGATCGCTGCGCTCGAAGCCACGCCGCCCCCGCACATCGACATGAGCCACATGAAGAAGAGTGCGGCCGAGCGGATGGAACTGGAAAGCAAGCTGGTTCCAGCCTTGAAGGCGCGCGGCATGCGCATTCTGATAGGCGGCGACTATGGCTTCCCGTTCAATCCTAACGGTCGCAACGCCCGCGACCTGCAGATCTTCGTCGACCACTTCGGCTATACGCCGAGCGAGGCGCTCAAGGCAGCAACTGCGCTCGGTGGCGAGCTGATGGGCCTCGAAGTTGGCCGTGTGAAGCAGGGTTGGCTGGCCGACCTGCTGCTGGTGGATGGCGACCCGACGCAGGACGTCTCGATCCTGCAGGACAAGGACAAGCTCGCCATGATCATGAAGAACGGTGCGCTCTACAAGGTACCTGCAGAGGTCGCCGCCTGATGACGACGATGTTTGATGTTGCCGTGATCGGTTGCGGCCCTGTGGGAGCAATGGCTGCCAACCTCCTGGGAAGGCATGGACTTTCGGTGGTCGTCCTCGAGAAGGAAACCGAGCATTATCCCTTGCCCCGCGCGGTTCATCTCGATCACGAGATGATGCGCCTGTTCCAGAGCGCAGGGGTGATCGAGCGGGTCGCGCCGGACATGGTGGCGACTGACGGGCACCTGCACGTCGGCGCCGACCATGGCGTGATCCGCTACATGGGCACGGTCGGCAAGCCGCGTCCGTTCGGGTGGGCCAACGACTACTTCTTCTACCAGCCCGAGTTCGAGGCGCACTTGCGCGCGGCCTTTGTCGACAATGGCCGGATCGGTCTTCTGACGGGGGCGGAGTTCACCGCGCTTTCG
>JBKBUD010000411.1:0-1515 GCA_046290865.1 Novosphingobium sp.
AGGAAGGGACCGTGAAGGAGATCCCCTACTCCAAGTCGATCCCGCCGCAGGTCAAGCGCAAGTGCACGCGCACCTGGCATGTCACAGAAGCCAACCGCTGGATCTGGGTGTGGTATCACCCCGAGGATGCCGCGCCGCTGTTCGAGGTGCAGCACCTGCCCGAGGCGACCGATCCCGAGTGGACCGACTACGACATCTACGAATGGAACGTCTACGGTTCCATCCAGAACATGGCCGAGAACGGCGTCGACGTTGCCCACTTCAAGTACATCCACGGCACCGCCAACGTGCCGCTGGGCGATCTGCGCTGGGGCGAATGGGGCCGCGGCGCCGACGTCAAGGCCAAGATGGGCACGCCGTGGGGCGAGGTCGATGGCCAGATCAGCTACGACACGATGGGCCCCGGCCAGAGCTGGACGCGCTTTACCGGCATTTCGGAAACCTTGCTCGTCGCCTGCATCACGCCTGTAGAGCTTGACCACGTCCACGTCCGCTTCTGCTTCACCCAGCCCAAGGCCCAGGCCGAAGGCGAACGGGCAGGCGTGGCCCGCGCGATCATCCGCGACATCTGCAAGCAGTTCGATCAAGACAAGATCATCTGGGATCGCCAGAAGTTCGAACCCAACGCCCTGATCTGCGAGGGCGACGGCCCCATCGCGCAGTTCCGCAAGTACTATTCGCGGTACTACGTGAAGTGATGAAAACGACCAGACGGGAAGCCCTTGCCGGCGGGATCGCGCTTGCCGCGACCGCCGGCCTTTCGGGAAAAGCGCAAGCGATGAACGATGTCCTCGATACCCACGATTCCCTCGGGCTTGCCGATCTGGTGAAGCAGCGCAAGGTCTCGCCCACCGAACTGCTCGAAGCAGCCATCGGTCGGGCCGAGGCCTTGAACCCGCAGCTCAACTTCATGGCCCAGAAGCACTACGACTATGCCCGCAAGGCCATCGCGGCGGGCCTGCCGCAAGGCCCGTTCAGCGGCGTGCCGTGGCTGCTCAAGGATCTCAACACCTATATCGCCGGCGAAATCACCGAAAACGGCAGCCGCCTCTACAAGGGCCAGCGCGCCAGCGTGACGTCCGAACTCGTGCGCCGCATCGAGCGCGCCGGATTCGTGATCTTCGGCAAGACCACCACCCCCGAATTCGGCCTCACCGGCACGACCGAGAGCGTGCTGAAGGGACCGACGCGCAATCCGTGGAACCCTGAGCGTATCGCGGGCGGCTCGTCCGGCGGTGCGGCAGCCGCGGTTGCGGCAGGCGTGATCCCGGCGGCGCACGCCACCGACGGCGGCGGCTCGATCCGCATTCCGGCGTCTGCCTGCGGGCTGTTCGGCCTCAAGCCCTCGCGCGGTCGCGTGCCGATGGGCCCGCTGCGGACCGAAGGCTGGGGCGGCATGTCGGTCCACCACGCGGTCAGCCGCACCGTGCGCGATTCCGCCGCGATCCTCGATGCAACGCATGGGCCGGAAACCGGCTCGCGTTACAGCGCTCCCACCCCTGAACGCCCGTTCCT
>JBKBUD010000412.1:0-1513 GCA_046290865.1 Novosphingobium sp.
GCCGAGATGCGCCGCCAGAATTCGCAAGGGGCGAACATCGTCGCCCAGATCGCTCTGCGCGGTAACGGCGTGATCATGGCGTGGCAGGGGACGATCCATCCCTTCCGCTTCCGCCCGAGCTACGTCGCGATTGCCGATCTGCCGTGGGACGAACAACTGGCGCACCTGAAGGACCCTGCCTTCCGCGAAAAGGTGCTGTCCGAAGCCAACGAATATCCGGAGAGCGACATCATCGGCCTGCTGGTGATGATCTCCCAAGGGTGGCACAACCAGTTCGTGATGGACGACGGCTTCGACTACGAGCCGCAAGTCGAGGCAAGCATCCTCGCGCGCGCCAAGGCAGCAGGCGTTGCGCCGGACGCCTATGCCTATGACAAGCTGATGGAAAACGACGGCACCGGGTTCGTCTACCTGCCGATCCTCAACTACGCCGACGGCAATCTCGACTTCCTCGAGGCACTGCAGGCCTCCGAGGACACGGTGAACTCACTGTCCGATGGTGGCGCGCATTGCGGCACGATCTGCGATGCCGCCAGCCCGACCTTCATGCTCGAACACTGGGTACGGGATCGCAAGCGGGGTGGCCGGATCAGCCTGGAGCATGCCGTCAAGCGGCAGTGCCACGACACGGCGCGGCTCTATGGTCTCGACGATCGCGGCATTCTGGCGCCGGGCTACCTCGCGGACATCAACGTGATCGACTTCGAGAACCTGAAGCTGCTCAAGCCGTGGCTCGCCTTCGACCTTCCCGCCGGTGGCAAGCGCCTGCTGCAGAAGGCGGAAGGCTATGATTACACCATCAAGGGCGGCAAGATCACCTTCCGCAAGGGCGAATGGACGGGTGCGACACCGGGCGGCCTGATCCGTGGACCGCAGCGCGCGGACCTGCTCGAAGCGGCGGAGTAAGCTCAGGCGGCGTAGCGCAGTTCGGCCGAGCCGCCTGAGCCGGCTTCGAGACTGAAGCGATCAACCAGCGTGGCCAGGCGACTGGCCTCGCCTGCAAGGCTGCGCGCAGCAGCGGTCGCTTCCTCGACCATGGCGGCGTTCTGCTGGGTCATGGTGTCCATTTCGCGCACAGTCTCGCGCACCTGGCCAATGCTGGTTGCCTGCTCATGCGCCATTGTGGCGATGCTGCTGGCGAGCCTTGCAACGTGCCCGACCTGCTCGACGATCAGGGCGAAGGTCTCGCCGGTCTGGCCGACAAGGCTGACGCCGCGCTCGACCTGGGTCGAACTGGCGGTGATGAGATGCTTGATGTCGCGTGCGGCGTCTGCCGTGCGCTGGGCGAGCGCGCGGACTTCGGTGGCAACGACAGCAAAGCCCCGCCCGGCGTCACCCGCTCGCGCGGCCTCCACGCCGGCATTCAGCGCCAGAAGGTTCGTCTGGAATGCAATCCCGTCGATCACCGAGATGATCTGGCCAATCTCCTGCGCCGAATTGTGAATGTCGTTCATTGCCGAAACGGCCTCGCTGACGACTGCGCCACCCTTGAGGGCCTCGCCGTGCGCCTGCT
>JBKBUD010000075.1:0-10458 GCA_046290865.1 Novosphingobium sp.
TCCTCGATCACGACGCGGGCTTCCTGGAATTGTGGAGCCATCGGGTGGCCGATGAAGCGGGCGCCGATCAGGGTGTCGGCGTACCAGTCCCAGAAGAACTGTGGATCGCCGCCCGAGCCGTGGATGCCGGCAAAGCCGCCGCCGCGCTCGATCCATTTGCGGAACGCGGCGCGCTGCGGGATGGTCAGGGCATCGCCGCTGACGTTGTTCCAGACGACTGCCTTGAAGCGGGAGAGGTCGGCAGCGTTGAACACGCCGCCCTTGTCGGTGAAGACGATGCCCCAGCCATGGCGTGCGGCGATCGTGCGCAGCGCGGTTTCGGCGGCGTTGACCGAGGGGCTGTCGCGAAAGCCGGTGATCTTGCCGAAGACGAGCATGGATTCGTGCGGCAGGTCGGCGGGGAGGGCAGGGCGGTCGTTGTCGTAGGTGCGGCAGCGGGCGGCGACGTCGGCGGCAGTGAAACGCACCCTGGCGAGGCCGGCATCGAGGCCAGCGGCAAAGGCCGGATCGCCCTTGCCGATCATGGCGAGCACGCCGCGCGGGGTGACGATGCGCTCGAAGCCGGGGGGCAGGGGATTGCCGCCGAAGGGCTTCATCATGGCGTCGGGGAGGCCGGGGGACGCTGCTTCAAGGACGGCGCGGGCGGCGGGCACGACGAGGACGTCGCCCAGCGGTGACTGCGTCGACAGCGGGTGGCGGCCGAGGGGGCAATCCATCACGGCAGCAGCTTGGGCGCTACCGCTCCACAGCGCCAGCAAGGCTGCCGCCGACATCATGATACCCTTGGTCATCCTGCACTCCATCCGGTCATGTTTGCGCTACCTTGGCGTGACTGACAGCGACGGTCAATCGCTCCGGCTGGCACGCTCGCGCGAATGACGTATTGTCCGCAGGCCGCAAGGGTTCACGAAGGATGACGAATGGCCGGGGGACAAGTGGAAGCAGGGGAGCACAAGCTCGACGCGGCGCTGCACGCGCGGCACGTGGCGATGATCGCGATCGGCGGGATCATCGGCGCGGGGCTGTTCGTCGGCTCCTCGACCTCGATCGCGCAGATCGGACCGGCGGTGGTGGTGAGCTATGGCCTCGCCGGGCTGGTGATCCTGATGATCATGCGGATGCTGAGCGAGATGGCGATGCTGCATCCGGGGGCAGGGTCGTTCACCGAGCACGTGCGGCTGGGGCTGGGGCCGCTCGCCGGGTTCGTGGCCGGGTGGCTGTACTGGTATTTCTGGGTGATCGTGGTGGCGATCGAGGCGATTGCCGGCGCGGTGATCCTGGCGATGTGGCTGCCTTTCGAGGTGTGGCAGATCGGCTGCGTGCTGCTGGCGCTGATGACGGTGGTGAACCTGTTCTCGGCGCGATCCTATGGCGAGTTCGAGTTCTGGCTTTCGGCGGCGAAAGTGGCCGCAATCCTCGGGTTCATCGTGATCGCGGGGCTGTGGGCGTTCGGAGTGACCTCGCCTGCCGGCAATACTTTCGCCAACGTGACCGCGCACGGCGGCTTTGCGCCCAAGGGCTGGGGCGCGGTGATCGGCGGGGTGACGAGCGTGATCTTCGCGCTGTGCGGGGCCGAGATTGCGACGGTGGCGGCGGCAGAATCGAAGGCTCCGGCCAAGGTGATCGCGCGGATGACCGGCTCGGTCGCATTGCGCATCCTGCTGTTCTACGTGCTCTCGCTGATCCTGATCGTGGCGGTGCAGCCGTGGAATACGGTGGTGCCGGGGCAGAGCCCGTTCGCAAGTTCGCTGGCGCTGATGGGCATTCCGGGGGCGGTGACGATCATGAACGCGGTGGTGCTGGTCGCGGTGCTGTCGTGCCTCAATTCGGGGCTCTACGTGACTTCGCGCGCGCTGTTCGGGCTGGCGCGGCATGGCGATGCGCCGCAGGCGCTGATCCGGCTGAACAAGCGCAAGGTGCCGGCGCGGGCGACGATCATTGCGAGCCTGTTCGGCTATGGCGCGATGGCGGCCTCGGTACTGTCGCCCGAGGGGGTGTTCAGCTTCCTGGTGAGCGCATCGGGCGCGCTGATGCTGGTGATCTACCTGATGGTGTGCATGGCGCAGGTGCGGATGCGGCGGCAGGTCGAAGCCAGCGCGCCCGAGACGCTGCAACTGCGGATGTGGCTGTTCCCGTGGCTTTCCTACGCGACGATTGGCGCGATCGGGGTGGTGCTGGTTGCGATGGCGCTGGTGCCTGAGTTGCGCCCGCAGTTTGTTGCCAGCGCGGTGACGGTCGGGATTGCCGCCGCCGCCTGGCTTTTCCTTCGCCGACAAAGGATGTGACTTCGATGAAGACCGCCCGCCTGCTCGCACTCGCTCTTGCTGCTTTGCCACTTCCCGCACTTGCCGAGCAGGCCGACCTGCTGCTGGTCAACGGCAAGGTGCTGACGGTCGACAAGGACTTTACGGTGCGTTCGGCAGTCGCGGTCAAGGACGGGAAGGTGGCGGCGGTCGGCGGGCCGGAACTGGTAAAGGAGTGGACCGCGGCGCGGACGATCGACCTCAAGGGGCGGACGCTGATGCCCGGGTTCATCGACGCGCACCTGCACCTGATCAGCGTGTCTCCGCGCTCGGTTGAGCCGGCCAAGGCGCGCTCGATTGCCGAACTGGGGCAGATGGTCGCGGCCAAGGCCAAGGCGCTGGGGCCGGGGGAATGGGTGGTCGGTTCGGGCTGGGACGAGGCGCTGCTGGCCGAGAAGCGCAATCCGACGCGTGCCGATCTTGATGCCATTGCGCCGGACAATCCGGTGGTGCTGGTCCGCGCCGGAGCGCATAGCGCTGTGGCCAATACGCTGGCGCTGAAGCTGGCCGGGATCGACAAGGATACGCCCGATCCCGAGGGCGGGTTGATCGAGCGCTGGCCGGGCGGGGTGCCGAACGGCATCGTGCGCGAGCGGACCGACCTGATCCTCAAGCTCGTGCCGCCGAACACGCCGGCGCAGATGCGGCCGAGCTACGTGAAGTCGCTGAAAGACCTGCTGACGCTCGGGATCACCAGCTTCATGGAGGCGTGGACGACGATCGATGACGAGCCGGTCGAGCAGGGCGGGGTGCCCGGTGGCGGCGGCAACGGGGTGCGTGCGCATACCTTCAAGCAGTTGCGCGCGATCTATGCCGACGAGGGCGAGAACCTGCCGCGCGCGACGCTCTACATCATGTATCCGGGCGCCGAGCGGCTGAAGAAGTTTCCCTACCACACCGGGTTTGGCGATGACCGGCTGAAGCTCGGGCCGATTGGCGAGAGCGCCTATGATGGCGGTTTCACCGGGCCCACTGCGCGCACGTCAAAGGACTACAAGGGGCAGCCGGGGTTCCGGGGCACGACGTTCATGTCGGAAGCGGCACTGCACGAGATGGTCGAGACGTCCTCGTCGCTCGGCTGGCAGCTTGGCATCCATGCCATCGGTGACGAGGCGATCGATACGGTGGCGGCGGCCTATCACGATGTGCTGACCGCGCACCCGAAGCCGGACCACCGCTGGTTCCTCTCGCACTTCACCATGCTGCCGACCGAGCAGACGATGAAGACGATGGCGGCGGACGGGGTGTGGACGACGGCGCAGCCCAATTTCACCTACAACCTCGAGGGGCGCTATCTGCAGGTGCTCGATGGCGAGCGGCTGGACCGGATCAATCCGATGGCAACGCCGATTGCGCATGGCGTGAACGTGGTGATGAGCAGCGACAACCTGCCGATCGGGCCGATGGTGGGGCTCTATGCGGCGGTGACGCGCAAGGGGATGACCGGGCACCAGTTTGCGATGCGGGAAGCGATCACGCGCGAGGAGGCTATCCGGCTCTATACCGCAAAGGCGGCGGCGCTGGCGTGGGACGAGGGCAAGAAGGGCTCGATCGAGCCGGGCAAGTTTGCCGATCTAATCGTGCTGGATCGTGATCCGCTGACGGTTCCGGCGGAGGAGTTGCTGGCGACGAAGGTGGATATGACCTTTGTCGGGGGCAAGCTGGTTTGGGAGCGGATGGGGCAGTAGTATTGCCCCTCCGTCAGCGCTTCACGCTGCCACCTCCCCATTTGTCCTGCGGAAAAATGGGGAGGATTTAGCAACAATGAGAAAAGGCCCCGCCATTGCTGGCGGGGCCTTTCTGTTTGGCGGGGCCTGAAGGATCAGGCGCCGAAGGTGCGCTGCCACCAGCCGCGGCGTGGCGCGGACTCCTCGCCAGCTTCCGCTTCTGTTGCGGCGTCTGCAGCGACTGGAGCTTCAGCGCTCACCGTTTCGGCGGGTGCTGCTTCGGAGGCGACTGCGTCGGCCTTCTTGCGGCGGGTGCGCTTCGGCTTCTCGGCCGGTGCTTCTGCCTCGACGGCAGGAGCCTCGACCGGCGCAGCTTCGGCTTCGGGAGCCGTCGCCTCCGGTGCGGCCTCGACCTTCTTCTTGCGGGTGCGCTTGGGCTTTTCCGCAACCGGGGCAGGGGCTTCCTCGACTGGCGCTTCTACTGCGGGTGCTTCCGCTGCGGGAGCGGCGTCCTCGGTGGCCGGTGCTTCGGCAGCAGGTTCGGCCTTCTTGCGACGGGTGCGCTTGGGCTTCTCTGCAACCGGAGCAGGGGCTTCCGGAACAGCGGTCTCCTCAGGCGCGGGTGCGGCTTCGGCTTCGACGGGAGCTGCAGTTTCCACAGCAACAGGCTCGGCCTGGGCATCATCGCCGTCATCGGCGCCATCGCTGCCCTCGGCACCGCCTTCGGCCTGATCCGAGCCACCTTCACCGTTTTCACGGCCACCGCGCTTGCGACGACCACGGCGGCGACGCTTGCGCGGGCCACGGTCCGTGCCGTCGTCGTTCTCGTCGGTCCGGGCGGCTTCGTTGCCTTCAGCCTCGGTGCCTTCGGCGTCAGCTTCACCTTCTGCGGCTTCGATGGTTTCGCCTTCGGCGACTTCGCTGCCATCCTCGTTGCGATCGCGATTGCGTCCGCGACGGCGCTTGCGGCGCTTGCGGCGGCCATCGCTGCCGCGCTCTTCGCCGTTGCGATCACCGCCCCGTTCGCCGCCTTCGTCGGCATCGCGATTGCGGTTGCCGCGGCGGGGCTGCTCCTCGACCTCTTCCTCTTCATCGAATTCCTCTTCGACGATATCGTCCTCTTCAGGCTCGATGATCGGTTCGAAGCGGGGGACGAATTCGGGCTTGGGACCGCGCGAAGCAACGCGCATCTTGGCGCCTTCGTTCTCGCCCTCGGGGATCACCTCGACGGTGACGCCATAGCGCTCCTCGATCTCGGCGAGATCGGTGCGCTTGGCATTGAGGACGTAGATTGCGGCTTCCTGCGACGCGTAGAGCGTGACGACGTTGCCCTTGCCCTTGGCGGCTTCGTCCTCGATCATGCGCAGCGCCGAAAGACCGGCGGACGAGGCGGTGCGGACGAGGCCCGAGCCATCGCAGTGCGGGCAGGCGCGGGTGGTGGCTTCGAGCACGCCGGTGCGCAGGCGCTGGCGGCTCATTTCCATCAGGCCGAAGCCCGAGATGCGACCGACCTGAATGCGGGCGCGATCGTTCTTGAGCGCGTCCTTCATCGCCTTTTCGACCTTACGGATGTTCGATCCGTATTCCATGTCGATGAAGTCGATCACGACGAGGCCGGCCATGTCGCGCAGGCGGAGCTGACGGGCGATTTCGCGCGCGGCTTCGAGGTTGGTGGCAACCGCGGTCTGCTCGATGCCGTGCTCCTTGGTGGAGCGGCCCGAGTTGATGTCGATCGAGACGAGCGCCTCGGTCGGGTTGATGACGAGGTAGCCGCCCGACTTGAGCTGCACGACCGGGTCATACATCGCGGTGAGCTGGTCTTCCGCGCCATAACGCTGGAACAGCGGCACCGGATCGACATAGGCCTTCACGCGCTTGGCGTGGCTCGGCATCAGGAGCTTCATGAAGTCCTTGGCGGCACGGTAGCCATGCTCGCCCTCGACCACGACTTCCTCGATCTCGCGGTTGTAGATGTCGCGGATCGCGCGCTTGATCAGGTCGGAGTCCGAGTGGATCAGCGCGGGCGCAACCGACTTCATCGTGCGTTCGCGGATCTCGTCCCACAGGCGGGCGAGATAGTCGAAGTCGCGCTTGATTTCGGGCTTGGTGCGCTGGAGGCCGGCGGTGCGGACGATGCAGGACATCGAGCGCGGCAGTTCCATTTCGGAAATGATGGTCTTCAGGCGCTTGCGGTCGGCCGAGGAGCTGATCTTGCGGCTGATGCCGCCGCCGTGGCTGCTGTTCGGCATGAGCACGCAGTAGCGGCCGGCGAGGCTGAGGTAGGTGGTGAGGGCAGCGCCCTTGTTGCCACGCTCTTCCTTGACGACCTGGACGAGCAGCACCTGACGGCGCTGGATCACGTCCTGGATCTTGTAGCGGCGGCGCAGCGCCATGCGCTTGGCGCGCAGTTCGTCGGCTTCCTTGCCCTGTGAACGGCCGCCCTGACGGCGACGGCCCTGACGACCGCGACGGCGGTTGTTGTCTTCGCCTTCCTCGCCTTCCTCTTCCGAGGCCTCGGCGGACTCTTCGCCCTCATCGCCTTCGTGGTCGAAGCCGTTCTCGACGACGCCGCCTTCAATGGTGGCAACCTGGTCCTTCTCGGAGGTGTCGACCTCGGTCACGCCCTCATCGGAATCGTAGCCTTCGCCATCGGCGTAGTCTTCGTCCTCGGCGTCCTCGGCGGCGCGCAGGGCGGCCTCTTCCTCGGCGTGGGCGGCTTCTTCCGCGAGCAGGGCCTCGCGGTCCTCCTTGGGGATCTGGTAGTAGTCAGGGTGAATTTCGCTGAACGCGAGGAACCCGTGACGGTTGCCGCCGAAATCGACGAACGCCGCCTGAAGCGAGGGTTCTACGCGAGTTACCTTGGCGAGGTAGATATTGCCCTTGATCTGCTTGTGATCGGCAGATTCAAAGTCGAATTCTTCAATCCGATTGCCCTTCAGCACCGCCACCCGGGTTTCTTCCTGGTGGCGCGCATCGATCAGCATGCGCGTGGTCATTACAAATACTCCAGCCGCGCCGCCGCAGGGTTGCCCCCGGAATACTGGCGCGGATCGTTTGGGATGCACGAACGGCACTGGCCCGGATCACTCCGTTGCGGATGTCGTTCGCGAATGCGGGTTTGCCGGATCGGAGCGTTGCGGCGCGCAGCATATCGGCTGCCTTGCCCTGTCGCTCGCCGCCCGGCGGCGGTTGGTTTGCGTCTGCTGTGAAGACAACTCGCGGCGAAGTGCGCGTGCCGGCAAGCGTCCAAGCCGTGACCGCCCCGGTAGGGCAGTTTGGCAGGAACGAAACGCGGCTCATCATCACGGCATCAACCTTGTGGCGTGGAGAGGGGCGCTTGCGCTTCTTTCTCTCCACGTTGACGGGATCTTCGCCAGCGGCCTTTCCCTCGCCCACCGCGGCGCAAAGGTGCGCTTTCCGGCGGTTTCGACGTGGATGTGCCGGTGCTGGCTTGCCCCGGTAGATGGGTGCTAGCACTGCAATTGCAAACCGGCAATTAAAACAATGACGGGAATGCTGCGTTAACCATGTGCACCTTTTCGGTCTGGACCGCCGGGGGTGGGCCGGGGCATAGGTCGTCGCAGATGGAGAGCCGGGGCACAATCTTAGCGGTGTTTGCAGCGCCAGTGCTGGCTGCAGCGGCAATGTGGGCGGCATTCTCGACCGGCGTCGCCTCTATCGAACCACGCTACGTGATCCGGCTCGCGATGCCCGAAGGCGATGGGCGTATCGGTCTGCCGCGGATCGAAGGCCCGCCGGATGCAGGCCGTCCGCTGGTGGTGATCGACGCCGGGCACGGCGGGCACGATCCCGGCGCCAGCGGTGCGGCGGGCGAGCGGGAGAAGGATCTCACGCTGATGCTGGCGCAAAGCTTGCGCGATGCGCTGATCGCACAAGGGCGGGTGCGCGTGGCGATGACGCGGGACAGCGACCGCTTTCTGGTGCTGGAGGAGCGGGCGGACATCGCCCATCGGCTGGGGGCGGACCTGTTCGTCTCGGTCCATGCCGACGCGGCGCAGAACGAGACGGCGCAAGGGGCGACGGTCTATACGCTGTCGGACAAGGCATCGGACGCGGTGGCGGGCGCTCTGGCGGCGCGGGAGAACCGGGCCGACACGGTCAACGGGGTCAATCTCGAAGGCCAGAATGCGGCGGTGACCTCGATCCTCGTCGACCTTGCCCGGCGCGAGATGCGCGAGCGGTCGGTGCGGTTCGGGGAGCTGGTGGTGCGCGAAGGGCAGGAAGCCCTGCGCTTTCACGAGACGCCCCGGCGCGAGGCGGCGTTCGTGGTGTTGAAATCGCTCGACTTGCCTTCCGCGCTGATCGAGGCGGGGTACATCAGCAACGCCGACGACGCCCGGGCAATGCGCGATCCGGCGTGGCGGCAGGTGTTTGCAGGCTCGGTGGCACGCGCGATCGGGATCTTCCTTGCCGAGGGTCAGGTGACGCCCGTTTCTGCAACTCCTGCGACGCCCTGAGCGGCAGGAGCAGGTTGGCTCTGGCTTGGCACGGCGCGGGCGTGCTAGAGGCCCTGCAACATGGCCGAAGAGACGTCCCAGCAATCCCGGTTCAAGCTCATCCGCGATGAAGGTCGCGCACGGTGGCAGACCGCATCCTCATGGTATCGCGCGAAGTGGGGCGGGAGCCGGTGGTTCCGCCTTGCCAACTACGCTGTAGGGGCCTTTCTCGTCGGCTGGTTCGTGCTGTGGGTTGCAGTGATCCGCACGATGCCGTCGGCCGACATGCTGCTGACCTACCAGCCGCCGCTGCCGACGATGGTGCGGGGCAACGATGGCGAGATCGTCTCGAGCTATGCGCGCGAGAGGCGCGTGCAGCTGCGCTTCGTCGACTTCCCCGAGCCGCTGATCAACGCGTTCCTTTCGGCCGAGGACAAGACGTTCTGGACGCATGGCGGGATCGATTACCTCGGTTTTGCCGGGGCAGTGGTCGACTATGCGACCAAGTATGGTTCGGACGAGCGCGCCAAGGGCGGATCGACGATCACGCAGCAGGTTGCCAAGAACATCCTGCTGGGTGACGAATACTCGATCACCCGCAAGGTCAAGGAAATGGTGCTGGCGCGCAGGATCGAAAGCGTGCTCGACAAGCAGCAGATCCTCGAGCTGTACCTCAACGAGATCCCGCTCGGGCGGCAGAGCTTCGGCGTGCAGGCGGCATCGCGGGCCTATTTCGACAAGGATGTCGGCGACCTGCAATTGCACGAGGCGGCGTTCCTGGCGATCCTGCCCAAGGCGCCGGAGCGCTATGGGCGCGCCAAGTTCGAGGGCAAGGCCATCGAGCGGCGCAACTGGGTCCTCGACCAGATGGTCAAGAACGGCTGGGCGACGCCGCAGGCGGCGGCCGCGGCGAAGGCCATGCCGCTGGGGCTCAAGCCGCGCCGGGCCGAGAACTACACGGCCGATGCCGGCTATTTCCTCGAGGAAGTGCGCCGCCAGCTGATCGAGAAGTTCGGCGAGAAGGCCGAGGACGGGCCGCACAGTGTCTACGCTGGCGGGCTGTGGGTCCGCACCTCGCTCGACACGCAGCTGCAGACGGCCTCGCAGAATGCGCTGCGGGCTGCTCTCCTGCGCTATTCGGGCGGGCGGGCGTGGCACGGGCCGATCGCGCGGATCGATGTCGACGGCGATCGCTGGCAGACCGAGCTCATTACCAGCAACATTGCGATCAACTACCAGAACTGGCGCATCGGCGTGCTGCTTTCGCGCAGTGGATCGTCGGGCAAGGTGGGCTTTGCCGATGGCAAGACTGCAGCGCTGATCGGTTTGCCTGACGGCATCAAGCCGGGTGACGTGACGGCGGTGGCGCCGGTCAACGGTTCGACTTACGCAGTGCGCACGGTGCCCGAGGTTTCGGGCGGCATGGTGGTGGAAGACCCGCAGAACGGCCGTGTGCTGGCAATGCAGGGCGGGTTCGACGCCCGGCTCGGCTCGTTCAACCGCGCGACGCAGGCCAATCGCCAGCCGGGTTCGACGATCAAGCCCTTCGTCTATGCCACGGGCCTCGACAACGGGATGACCCCGGCCTCGATGGTCGTCGACGGGCCGTTCTGCGTCTATCAGGGCGCGGCACTGGGCGAGAAGTGCTTCCGCAACTTCAACAACGAAGGCGGCGCCGGCAGCCACACCATGCGCTGGGGCCTCGAACAGTCGCGCAACCTGATGACCGTGCGGATCGCCAACGATACCGGCATGGACAAGGTGGTGCGCACGATCAAGGCGGTCGGGATCGGCCAGTACGATCCCTATCTGTCGATGGCGCTAGGGGCGGGCGACACCACGGTGATGAAGATGGTCAACGCCTATGCGGCGCTGGCCAACCAGGGGCGACAGCACGACCCGAGCCTGATCGACTATGTCCAGGATCGCAACGGCAAGGTGATCTGGCGCGCCGACAACCGGCGCTGCGACGGTTGCTCGATGCCGCAGTGGGACGGCAAGCAGATGCCTCGCCTGAAGGCGACCGGCAAG
>JBKBUD010000413.1:0-1505 GCA_046290865.1 Novosphingobium sp.
GGCATTTGCGGCCCTTGCGCTGATCGCAGGGTGCTCCCCCGGTGCTGCGGATGCCGGAGCCAAGGCGCCGACCCAGACGGCAGCGCCTGCGGTTCACCCGGTTTCGGGCCTTGCGGTCCAGCCAGTGACAGTGACCAGCGGCAAGACGCCGCACATGTTCAAGTCGGAAGTCGCGCGGACTTCGGCCGAGCAAGCCAAGGGCCTGATGTTCCGCACCACACTGGGTAACGACGAGGGCATGATCTTCCTGCGCAATCCGCCGGATATTGCCGCCTTCTGGATGCGCAACACGGTGATCCCGCTCGACATCATCTTCATCGGCACCGACCACCGCATCCTCAACATCGCGGCCAACGCCGTGCCTTATGACGAGACGCCGCTTCCGGCGGCAGGGCCGACGCTGGCCGTGCTGGAGATCAATGGTGGCCTTGCTGCAAAGCTGGGGATCAAGCCCGGCGACAAGGTTGAATGGTAACCGTCGGGCAGGATAGCGGCCCTGGCGCATCAACGCGCTTGCCGACTCCCCCCATCAGCGGCTAAGCGCGCCCAATATCCAAGGCAGGTACCATGAGCATCCTCGGCAAGATCTTCACTTGGTGGAATGGCGCCACCGTCACCACCATGCTGTTCAGCGCGCTGAATGGCGAGCAGGTGGGCACCGACGCCCAAGGGAACAAGTATTTCCGCGCGAAGAAGCCCTATCCCAAGGGCCACCCCTTTGCCGGGCGCGAGCGCCGGTGGGTGATCTACAACGGCGCCAATGATGCGAGCCGCGTCCCTTCGGAATGGCATGGCTGGCTGCACGGTTCGTTTGACGGCATTCCCGAGAGCAATCTGCCGCCGGCCCGCATCTGGGAGGTGGACTACACCCCCAATGCTACCGGCACGTCCAGTGCCTATCGCCCGCAGGGCGCGCTCGAGCGCGGTGGCAAGCGCGCCGCTGCGACCGGCGACTACGAAGCCTGGGTTCCGGAAGCCTGATGCCATCGGTCGCGCCGGTGGCTCGGCAGGCGCTCGCGATCGCGGGCCTGCTGGCCCTTGCCGGTTGCGGCGACAAGGCTCCCGCGCCACCGCCCGAGGCGACCGAAACAGGGTCTGCGGTGGTTAGCGCCTCGGGTGCTGCCGTGGAAAGCGAATTCGGCACTCCGATCAAGGATCGCGTGGCGACGCTCGGCTTCCTCAACAAACGCAACAACATCACGCAGGACATCGTCCTCAAGAGCGGCGAATCGCGGCGGATCGGCAATGCCATCGTCAAGCTTGCGACTTGTGAGAAGACCGCGCCGTGGGAGGACCCCCCTGAAACCGGCGCCTTCGTTCAGCTGTTCGTTGAAGAGCGGGCAACGACCGAGCAACCGCTGGCTTGGCGCAAGGTCTTTTCGGGCTGGCTGTTCAAGAACGCACCCTCGCTCAACGTGGTCGAGCACCCGGTCTATGACGTCTGGGTCAAGGACTGCGCGATGAGGTTCCCCGGCGAGGAAGAGCCGGTCGCTTCGGCACGCAAC
>JBKBUD010000076.1:0-10370 GCA_046290865.1 Novosphingobium sp.
ATGCGGCGGGCGACGTCTGACCAGGCAGCGCGGCGCTGGTCGAGCAATTGCCGCGTGATGTCCTCGAACGTGATGACGCGCCCGTTGTTGTCCTCTGCCACGCGGACGGCCAGCGTGCGAAGATCGCCGCTCATTGGATATTGGATGACGTTGTTCGGCTGCCCGGATTCTACCAGTTGCACAAAAACTGGAGAAACTTCGGCGAGCGGCCGTCCGATCGGGCTTTGGCCACCGTCTGACAGCAGGACGCGTTGAGCTGAAGAGTTGATGAGTTGCACCGTGCCGTCGCGACCGATCGAGACGATTCCGGCGGTGATAGATTCGAGAACCGCCTCAATGAAGGCGCGGCGTACTTCCAACTGGGCGTTGGCCGTGACGAGGGCCTGAGTCTGGCCCTCGAGTTGCCGGGTCATCCGATTGAAAGCGCGGGCGAGCAGGCCAACCTCGTCGGTGCCGCTGCTTTGTGCGACCCGCATCGCGAAGTTGCCGCTGCCGATTGTGCGCGCGGCCGAGACAAGTTCGGCCAGTGGCGCCACCTGCCGGTCCGCGAAACGCAGTGCAGCCCACACCGCAACGCCGACGAGGGCCAGGCTGACGCCGAACAGAGCGAGGTTGAAGCGCAGTTGCAGCGCCCTAGCCCGCGTGGTCAGCATGTCATAAGCCTTGAGCACGGTCTGCGCGCGCTCCCACTGTTCGAGTGCGAGCGCATTGGACGTGCGGGCCGCGAAGAGATAGATTCCGCGGTTCTTGTCGATCGGCGTGACGGCTTCGATCCTCTCCGCCGACGCGCGCACGACCACCGCCTCGCCGGCGTCGAGACGCTTGAGATCGGCCAAAGTGACCCGCTGTTGTCGTTCGGTCTTCTCGGGATCCACGATGGCTGCGGTGCGCAATGTGCCGTCGGGCGAGCGCTCGAGGATGGCGGACTCGTTGAGCTGACGGCTCAGGACCTGAAACGAGTAGCCTTCGGCGAACTCAGTCGAAGTGATCGGGGCCTGATCGAGATAGTCGCGGATGTCCCCCGCCATGGTGACCGTCTCGTTGCCGACATCGCGCAGCTTGTCTTCGTAATAGCCCCGCGCCAGCTTGTTGGCGTTCTCCAGCATGCCGCGCGAATTGTCGGAGAACCAGAATTCGACCCCCGACTGAAACAGCAGCGAGGCGAATACGACGACCAGCAAAGTCGGTATCGCTGCAATCAGCGAGAACAGCCAAACGAGGCGGACGTGAAGGCGGCCGCTCGATCCAAGTACGCTCCTGGCAGCGCGTCTGATCGCGAGGCGACGACCGGCCAGAACGAGCAGCGCCATGGCCGGAACCAATGTGCCGATAAGCAGGCTCGAGGTAAGCCGCGAGGGCAGGATCTGGCCTTCGGTGCTGGAAGCGGTAACTGTCAGCCAGCTGACGGCGAGCATTAGTGCGAGAATGGTGGACGCAGCAACTTCGAGCAGGAAGAACACGTTGGCACGGCGCAGGCTTACCAGAACGCGCCTGTACCAGCGCGGCATTCTTCTGACCGTGACTTTGTCTTCCTGCGGCATCGTTGCGTTGTCACAACACTACTGTTGCAAAAATGCAAGAGGAAACCGACCAGCGACTTGTCCCATCGCCTGCCGCTCAATCGCGGGCCGCATACTCCTCAGGCATGATGGCAAGTTCGGACAGACGCTTGCGCAGGGTATTGCGATTGATGCCGAGAATCTGGGCAGCGCGCAGTTGGTTTCCGCCTGTCTGGGCAAGGATCGAGACGAACAAAGGGCGTTCGAACGCCGCCAGCGCGGCATCGTAGACTTCGCCCTGCGCCGGTGCGTTGACGGCCAGCCAATGACTGACCGCAATCGCCATGTCGCTCACGTTCGCGGCTTCGTTCGGCTCGGATGCGATACGCGTTTGAGCGCCGCTTTCCGTATGCACCAGAAGGGGTTCGATGGAGGCTGCGTCGATGACTTCTTCGCGGGCGAGAAGCGCAAGGCGATAGATGAAGTTGCGCAACTCGCGCACGTTGCCGCGCCACGGCTGCAGCGCAAGAAGGTCTGCACCGGCCTGCGTCAGTTGTCTGCGTGGTAGGCCTTCGGCAGCGGCGCTGGCGAGGAAGTGCCGGGAAAGCGCTTCGATGTCGTCCGCGCGCTCGCGCAAGGGCGGCAGTTCGATCGGGACCACGGCGAGCCTGTAATAAAGGTCTTCGCGGAAGGTTCCGTTGGCGATCATCGGAAGCAGATCGCGGTTGGTTGCCGCGACGATCCGGCAATCGAGCGTGATCTCGTCGCGCCCACCGACGCGGCGGATGCGTCCGGATTGCAACGCTCGCAGCAGCCGGGTCTGGGCCTGCATCGGCATGTCGCCGATCTCGTCGAGGAACAGGGTCCCGCCGCTTGCCTGCTCGAACTTGCCGATCGAGCGGACCACGGCGCCTGTGAATGCGCCCCGTTCATGGCCGAACAGTTCGCTTTCGATCAGTTCGGCGGGGATCGCGGCGGTGTTGACCGCGATGAACGGCCCGGCGCGGCGATTGCCCAACTGATGGATCGCCTCGGCCACCAGTTCCTTGCCCGTACCGGACTCGCCGAGGATGAGGACTGTAAGATCGTTGCGCAACACGCGCGTGATCATGCGATAGACCGCCTGCATCGCCGCGCTCCGGCCAACCAGGGGCAGGCCTTGCGTGACATCCTGCGGAACGTCGATCTCTGCAGCTTCCGCTTTGCCGATGGCCTGCGTGACAGTGCGAACCAACTCTTCAAGATCGAATGGCTTGGGGAAGTACTCGAATGCGCCGGTCTCGCTGGCGCGCACGGCGGTATCGAGCGTGTTCTGTGCCGAAAGAATGATGATCGGCATGGCGGGATGCGATTCGCGCACCGGGCCAAGCGACTCGATCCCGTCGCCGTCGGTCAGCATCACGTCGGTAAGGAGCAGGCGATAGCTCTTCTGGGCCAGAAGACGGTCGCGACCTGCTACCGAATCGCAATGATCTACCTCGAAGCCCTCGGCCTCGAGAGCGGCGGTGATTACAAGGGCAATCGAGGCGTCGTCCTCGACGAGAAGAACGGGTTTGGGCATTATTGGGCCGATCCGGCAACGGGCAGGTGAATGCGAAAATGGGTCAGGCCGTTGGCCTCGTCGCGGTCGTGCGTGATACGCCCGTTCATCTCGCGCACCAGCTTCTGGACCAGCGCCAAACCGAGGCCCTGCCCGCTCTTCTTGCCGGTTACGAACGGTTCGAAGATGTGATCGCGCAACTTCGGGTCGATGCCCGGGCCGTTGTCGGACACGCGCAGTTCTATCGGCAGCCGCAGCGGCTTGCCACCGGGCCCGACGTGGAGCTGGATTCCGCTGGCAAAGCGCGTCCGCACCGAAATGCGCGGCTGCAACTGGTGCTGGCACGCCTCGCGCGCGTTGCTCAGCAGGTTGAGCAGGACTTGGACCAGCGAGTCGGCATTGGCCGTCACAGGCGGCAGAGAGGGGTCGAATTCTTCTTCGATCACCACGTTCGAAGGATGGGCGGCCACCAGCACCGCCTGCGCGCGCCGCACCGCCTCATGCAGGTTGCACTCTTGGGCCGGCTCGGCACTGCGGCGCGACAGTGACTGCATCTGGTCGATCAGCTTGGCGATGCGGTCCACCTCGGCGGTGATCAGCCCGGTCATTGCCCGGTCGCGTTCGCTCAGCTTTCGATCGAGCAACTGCGCGGCGCCGCGTATGCCTGCAAGCGGGTTCTTGATCTCGTGGGCCAGTACTTCCGGAGCGCGCAGCGCAACCCCCTCACCGCCCCCGGCACCACGCCCATCGGCTGTCAGTGCCTCGACGCCCACGCCTTCGTGCAGCATGAGCAATTGCCAGCCCGGGCAGTGAGTTACCGGGCTGGTCATGACATCGAAGGTGCGCACCGGCTGCCCCATGATCCGCACGCCCACGCCGCGAGCGAACAGGTTTGCCTCGCCATCGGCGAGACGCCCGAGAATCAGCGGTTCCTCGAATTCGAACAGCTCAGCGACGGACTTGCCGACAAGCCTCCGGTAGCTCTGTCCCATCAGTTGCTCGGCCGCCGGATTGACCGAAGCGACGATGAGGTCCGGATCCAGCTGGAGGAGTGCGAGCGGAAGGCTGGCGACAACGCGCTTCGGGTCCGGCTTCTGTCCCGGCTCGGTCCGCCGCCAGTCCGGAAGAGCGATCATGCCGCCGCGCGCTGCCCCACTTGCGCGGCAAGCTGGTGCTCGATCGCGCGCTTGTAGAATTCGGCGAGACTGGAGAGCACGGCCTTGGGGTCGTCCACGAAGTTCACCTTGTTGCGGAAGTCTGCCGAGCCATGCAGGCCCTTGGTATACCAGCCGATGTGCTTGCGGGCCATGTTGACCCCGGTCACCGTGCCGTAGTGTTCCTGCATCGCCTCGTAGTGTTCGACGATCAGGGCGTACTGTTCGGGCAGCGTCGGATCGGCAAGGCGCTCGCCCGTTTCCAGCCAGTGCATAACCTGCCCCAGCAGCCATGGCCGCCCATAGGACCCGCGCCCGATCATCACGCCGTCAGCGCCGCTCTGTTGGACAGCGGCCGCAACGTCCTCGATCCCGCAGATGTCGCCATTGACGATGACCGGGATCGACACCGCATCCTTCACACTGCGCACGAAGCGCCAGTCGGCATTGCCCTTGTACATCTGGTTGCGGGTGCGGCCGTGGACCGTGATCATCTTCGCGCCGATGTCCTCGGCAATCCGCGCAAGCTCCGGAGCGTTGAGGCTGTCGTGGCACCAGCCCATGCGCATTTTCACGGTCACCGGCACCTTCACCGCCTTCACCGTCGCCTCGATCAGGCGCGTGGCGAGCGGAACATCGCGCATGAGGGCGGATCCGGCATCGCCATTCACCACCTTGCGCACCGGGCAGCCCATGTTGATGTCGATGATCGCCGCGCCCTGTTGTTCGACGAGCTTGGCGGCTTCGGCCATTTGCGCCGGGTCGCAACCCACGAGCTGCATCGACACCGGCTCTTCCATCGGATGCCAGGCGGCCTTCTGGATGGACTGACGCGTCTCGCGGATCGCAGCCGGGCTGGCGATCATTTCGGTGACGTTCAGGCCTGAGCCAAAACGGCGGACGATGGTACGGAACGGCAGGTCCGAAACCCCCGTCATAGGTGCGAGCACGACCGGGCAATCGACCGTTACGGGGCCAACCTGGATGGGCTTGAGCACGGGCGGGACGGGTACTGCGGACATGTCGGGTCAATCTGCCTAAAAAACAGGCAGCGCTTAGTCGATTGGAGCTGAAACGGCAAGCAGGATGCGTCTCGCCTGTTGCCCCCTGCCCCAAAGCGCTGGTAGAGGCGCGGCGAATGAGCGATCCCTTTCCCTCCCGCGCCGGACCGGTCGCCGCTGTCGTTGTCGCTGCGGGCAAAGGATTGCGCACCGGCGGCAGCGTGCCCAAGCAGTTCGTCGCGTGGCGCGGCAAGCCTTTGGTGCGCCACTCAGTCGAGGCACTGATCGAAGCGGGCATCGCACCGATCGTCGTCGCCATTCCTCAGGGCTTCGAAGCCGAGGCAGCGCAAGCCTTGGACGGTCTGACCGGTATCAGGTTCACCCACGGCGGCACCACCCGGCAGGATTCGGTACGCAGCGCCCTTGAAGCGCTCGAGGCAGACGATCCTGCCCGCGTGCTTATCCACGATGCCGCGCGGCCGGTGCTGCCACAGACCGTGATCGCGGGCCTGCTCGACGCACTAGACCGCGGCCTCGCAGCCATCCCGGTCCTCCCGGTGGTCGACAGCATGATCCGCGGCGCCGACAATGCGATGGCCGAAAAGGTCGTCCGCGAAGAGCTGTTCCGCGTCCAGACACCGCAGGCATTCGATTATGCCGGCATTCTCGCCGCACACCGGGCGTGGACCGGCGAATCCGATGCGGGCGATGACGCCCAGGTCGCTGTCGCAGCCGGTATCGAGGTCCTGCTCGCCGATGGCGACGAAACCCTGCGCAAGATCACCTTCGCTGCCGATCTCGAGGAACAGGACATGACCCGCATCCCACGCACCGGCATGGGCTCTGATGTGCACCGCCTGGTCGAGGGCGAAGAGCTCTGGCTATGCGGCGTGAAGATCGCGCACAGCAAGGGCCTTTCCGGCCACTCCGACGCCGACGTCGCGATCCACGCGCTGGTCGATGCGCTACTTGGCGCGGTCGCCATGGGCGACATTGGTGATCACTTCCCGCCATCCGATCCGCAGTGGAAAGGCGCCTCGTCCGACCGCTTCCTCGCCCACGCAGCGCACCTGGTGCGAGAGGCCGGGTACGAGATCGGCAACGTGGATGTCACGATAATCTGCGAGGCGCCGAAGATCGGCCCGCATAAAAGCACCATGCGAGAGGCGCTTGCCCGGATTCTCGGGATTGACTCGGGTGCCGTCTCGGTCAAGGCGACGACTACGGAACGCCTTGGCCTGACCGGTCGAGGCGAAGGTATCGCGGCACAGGCGGTGGCGACGGTCGTCCCCCGCTGATCCGCAGGAGCAAAGACGTTATGGTCTCTTCCCGTATCCTTTTTGGCGCCCTTGCCGGTGCTGCGCTCATGCAGGCCCAGATGGCGCAGGCGGCAACCGCGGCGGCGCCCTGCCTAAGTGAAGAAGAAGTCACCGCGCTGGTCGGTTATGCCCTGCCCTCGGTGATCGACGGCACGATCAAGGGCTGCAAGCCGCACCTTTCCGCCAATGGCTATTTCGCCACCCGTGGCAGCGAGTTTCTCAGCCGCTATGCCGCGCGCAAGGACCAGAACTGGCCACTCGCCAAGTCCGCCTTCCTCAAGCTTGGAAGTTCCAAGGACGCCAAGATGGCGGACATGATGAAGAACCTGCCCGACAATGCCGTGCAGCCCTTCGTCGAGGCGATGGTCAGCGAAATGGTCAGTGGCGAGATCAAGTCTGACCAGTGCACGGCGATTGAGCGCGGCGTGCGCCTGCTCTCGCCCTTGCCGCCGGAAAACACCGCCGAGCTGGTGACCTTCATCCTCGTCCTGGCCGACAAGCCTAAGCCGGGGAAGACCTCGTCCTTCCCGATCTGCAAGCCCGCAGCCTGATCGATGCCGATGGATAGCCTGCTTCCCGCCGAGATCGGCGACCTCGCGCGCCGCGTCATCTCCGAGAACGCCGCGCTCGGCCGCAAGGTTGCCGTGGCCGAAAGCTGCACCGGCGGCCTCGTCGCTGCCGCGCTGACCGAAGTCGCGGGCAGTTCTGCCGTGCTGGACCGTGGTTTCGTCACCTATTCGAACGAGGCCAAGAACCAACTTCTCGGTGTTTCCGAAGACCTTATCGATACCTTCGGCGCTGTTTCGATTGCTGTGGCCTGGTCAATGGCGCAGGGTGCGTTGAAGAAGTCAGGCGCGGACGTTGCTGTCGCCATCACCGGGGTTGCCGGACCGGACGGCGGCTCCGAGCAGAAGCCCGTCGGGACCGTCGTCTTCGCCTGCGCCAAGCGTGGCGAGGACCCTGAGGCGACCAACGCCGAACTCAAGCTGTTCGACAGTGCCAGCACCCGCGCCGAAGTGCGCTTTCAGGCGACGCTGACCGCGCTGGAACTCTTGCTGCCGTAAA
Organism: Novosphingobium sp.; assembly: GCA_046290865.1. GTDB lineage: Bacteria > Pseudomonadota > Alphaproteobacteria > Sphingomonadales > Sphingomonadaceae > Novosphingobium. The sequence continues at coordinate 7,579 of JBKBUD010000076.1, forward strand.
GCGCTTCGGCGCGCTTCTCGAACGCGGCGACCATCTTGCGGAACGCCGCGTCGAGATACTGCCCGGCCAGCTTCTCGAAGATCGCGCTGCGGAAGGTGAAATCGACGCAGAAGTCGATCACGCAACCGCCGTCGGGGCCATCGCGGAAGGTCCAGTCATTCTCGAGCCGCTTGAGCGGGCCATCGATGTACTCGACCTTGATCGAGTGCGGCCGCTCCTTGTGAACCCGCGAGGTAAACTTCTCGCGCAGGGCGCTGAAGCCCACCAGCATGTCGGCGATCATCTCGCTCTCGCTGTCGGACTTGATCCGGGTGGCGACCACCCAGGGCAGGAACTCCGCATAACGGCGCACGTCGGCAACGAGGTCGAACATCTGTTCGGCCGACCATTGCAGGGTGCGGGTTTCGGTTATGCGGGGCAAGTCAGGCCTGCGAGCCGACCTTGGCCGCAGCTTTGGCCAGCTGAGCATCGCGAGCGGCGCGCATCTGCCGGAAGTCGTCACCGGCATGATAGCTCGAGCGCGTCAGCGGGCTCGCCGCAACCTGCAGGAAGCCCTTGGCGCGCGCGATCGAACCATAGGCCTCGAATGCCTTCGGGGTCACGAAATCGATCACCTTGGCATGCTTCGGCGTCGGCTGAAGGTACTGCCCCATGGTCAGGAAGTCGATCTGCGCCGAACGCATGTCGTCCATCACCTGGTGTACCTCTAGCCGCTCCTCACCGAGGCCAAGCATGATGCCCGACTTGGTGAAGATGCGCGGATCGTGGCGCTTGACCTGTTCGAGCAGGCGCAGTGACGCATAGTAGCGCGCGCCGGGGCGAATGGTCGGATAGAGGCGGGGCACCGTCTCGAGGTTGTGGTTGTAAACGTCGGGTCCGGCCTCGACGATCGACTCGACCGCTGCTTCCATCTTGTTGCGGAAGTCGGGCGTGAGAATCTCGATAGTGGTGTTCGGCGTCAATTCACGCAGGGCCTTGATGACCTTGACGAAATGACCTGCGCCGCCGTCGGGCAGGTCATCGCGGTCGACCGAGGTGATGACGATGTGCTCAAGCCCCATCTTCGCCGCCGCCGTCGCCACGTTCATCGGCTCCATGGGGTCAACCGCGCGCGGCATCCCGGTCTTCACGTTGCAGAAGGCACAGGCGCGAGTGCAGACCTCGCCGAGGATCATCACCGTGGCGTGCTTCTTGGTCCAGCATTCGCCGATGTTCGGGCAGGCCGCTTCCTCGCAGACGGTATTGAGTCCAAGCTCGCGCATCAGGGCGCGAGTCTCGCCGTAGCCCTTGCTGGTAGGCGCCTTGACGCGGATCCAGTCGGGCTTGCGCTGACGTTCGGGGCGGAGGTTCTGGGCCGGTTCGGTCATGGCGCCCAGATAAGCCGTTACGCCAGCACTTGAAAGACCCAATCTATGCGGTCATTAGCGCAGGCCATGACCCAAGCTTCTCCCGAACTCGATCGCCTCATCGCAGGCTACCGCCGCTTCCGCGAAAGTGGCTGGACCCCGAAGCTGGAGCGCTGGCGCGAATTGCGCGAGGGGCAGGAGCCGCAGGTGATGATCATCGCCTGCTCGGACAGCCGAGTCGACCCAGCGCAGATCTTCGATGTCGATCCTGGTGAAATCTTCGTCGTCCGCAACGTCGCGGCGATGGTACCGCCCTTCGAGACCAACCCCGGCCATCACGGCGTTTCTGCTGCACTGGAATTCGCTGTGCAGGTGCTCAAGGTCAAGGAAGTCGTGGTCATGGGCCACGGCATGTGCGGCGGCTGCAAGGCAGCGCTGACGCAGAGCCTCAAGGGCACGGAGCCCGGCGAAGGCGGCTTCGTCGCCGACTGGATTGCCCTGCTTGACGATGCGCGGGAGGATGTTGTTGCAAACCATGGCACCGAGGGACGCGACGCAGAGCGCGCGATGGAGGAGGCGGGGGTCAAGGCCAGCCTCGCCAACCTGCGCACCTTCCCCTGCATTCGCCGCAAGGAAGCGACCGGCGAGGTCAGGCTGCGCGGCGCCTTCTTCGCGATCTCCGATGGCGTGCTGCACGTGCTTGACGAGCAGACCGGAGAGTTCGGACCAGTAAGCTGATTGCGCAAGCTGATCCGGCAACCACGCCAGACACGCAAAAAGGGCGGCCCTCGCGAGCCGCCCTTTTCGTTTTTCAGGCCTTGAAGGCGCTTACTTCGACTGGGTGTTGGCAAACGCCAACCACAGGCGGCCGAGCGTGGCGCGCGTGCCGCCGACCTGGGCGAAGGTCGCCTTGGCGTCGGCGAACTTGTCCTGGTCGAGCTGCGCGATGCCCAGACGGGTCAGCGCGCGGTCCTTGTCGATGCCGCCCTTCTCGAGAGCCATCTTGTAGAACTCCTCGGCCTTGGCGGCTTCGTCGTACGAAAGGTACGCATCAGCCATGGCCATCGGGCTCTTGCCGTCCTTCGCAGCACGGGCTTCCTTGTCGAGCGCCGGCAGCGAGGCCTTGTCAGGCGCAATGCGGCCCTTGGCCTGCCCGGTTGCGTCAGCCACGAACGGGTCGTTGGCCTTCAGCACACCGGCCTGGATGCCCATGTTGGCAACCTTGAGCACTTCGCCCGGCAGACGGCGCGGGTCGGCCGCTTCGATATACTCGACGTATTCGCGCTCAACGTACTTGGGATCGTTCTGGAAGCCGCCCGAACGCAGCAGGAGACGGCCGAGATCCAGCGATTCCTGGTTGGTGAACTGGCTGAACTCGCGCACCAGCTGGCCGGCACCAAGCCAGTTCAGCGGGGTCGGGTTGTTCTCGACCATCAGCGTCGACCA
>JBKBUD010000077.1:0-10274 GCA_046290865.1 Novosphingobium sp.
TCACTGTGGCCGAGGTGGCGCCCGATCCCAAGGACTATCCCGGCATGGACCCGCAGATGGCCCGGGCAGGCTCGCTCGTGTTCAACAAGACGGCGGGGCCGGTCGACATGGCGGATGCTTCGGCTTGGTGGAGCTTCACGTTCGGGGCTTGCTGGAAGCATCCGCTCGGCCCCGGAAGCTCGATCGAGGGGATCGAGGATCATCCGGTCGTGCATGTCGCCTATGCCGACGCCGAAGCCTATGCGAAGTGGGCAGGCAAGGACCTGCCGACCGAGGCCGAGTTCGAATATGCGGCGCGTGGCGGGCTTGAAGGCAAGGAGTTCGCCTGGGGCGACGAGCTGTCTCCAGGCGGCGTGATGATGGCCAACACCTGGCAGGGCCTGTTCCCCTTTGCCAACCAGCTGCTGGACGGCTGGGAGCGCACATCGCCGGTGCGCAGCTTTCCGCCCAATGGCTTTGGCCTCTACGACATGATCGGCAACACTTGGGAATGGACCCGCGACTGGTGGAGTGACCGGCCGGTCAAAGGGGCCAAGAAGTCTCCCTGCTGCGCGATCGGCAACCCGCGCGGAGGCAAGCTCAAGGACAGCTACGACCCATCGCAGCCGGGGGTCCGGATCGGCCGCAAGGTCATCAAGGGCGGCTCGCACTTGTGCGCGCCGAACTACTGCCAGCGCTACCGCCCTGCTGCCCGCCACCCCGAGATGGTGGACACCGCAACCACCCACATCGGCTTCCGCTGCGTGGTGCGCGACTGAGCGCGGCCGGTGCCGGCAGTGTGCGCTGCCTGCTCGCGATCTTGGATCGTCTCTTCAGGCCAGGGGGCTGATCACGCCGAACGATGCGTTCTTCGTGCGCTATCACCTGTCGGGCCTGCCCGACGCGATCGACCCGGCGACGTTCCGCTTGAAGATCGGCGGTCACGTCGGCCACGGATCAACTGATTGCGCAGGTCACACAGCCTGCCGAAGACGATCGCGCGACGATGCGGCCAGGGCGTAACCGGGACGTCGTTCTGCGTGACTGCCACCATCGCCGCGCTGACATCACGGTCACGGTTCGGGTTGGCTCTTCAGGACCTTGCGCAGCATGTCGGCGGTCCATGGTTTGCCGGTGGGGCTGCGCAGGTTTTCCGTCTGAAGCTGCCAAGCGATTGCCTCGAGTGTGTGCCCTGCGGCCTTCAGTTGTGCGGCGCGCACGCGGGCCAAGGCAATGCGAGTTTGCTTGTCGTCCGTCCATTTTCTTTGTGCATCTCGCCAGGTGGCAAAGTGCTGCCGGAACGCTTCTTCGTGATCGGGATCGGGCCATATCAATTCAAACCTATCCGCATGGGCGCCGATGAATTGGGACAGCTTGAGATGGGTGCGCTGCTGAAGGGCGGAGCCAAAATCCACAAGAAGGATCGAGGCGTTAAGCGCTGCAGCTTTCTCGACCAACGCCCTCGCCTGCAGCACGGCCTTGTCTGTTCCGCGGTCGGGGGCAGCCTCGATCAGGGCGTGCTCCTCGACCAGCGCAAAGCCGTGGGCTTTCGTCCAGCGTCGCACCACTTCGCGCTGCAAGGCTATCGTCCGGCTTTCACGTGCGGCCTGTTCCGCATTTGTGCCGATGTCCTGAAATCCGGCCCACGTCACCGGAAGTGTCCAGTAGAACCCGATCGCCTTGCGCAACGCTCTCTCCCCAATCGCCGGAAAATCCCGAGCAGGTCCCAACGACCGCCGCCTGAAGCTTATCCCTGTGGCATCGCAAACGCCAAGGAGCTGCAGACATGACGAAGACTCGAACCAGCAATTCCCATCCGCTTCAGATCGCGAGCATCACGGCCGGCCCCGGCATGGGCAGGATCGGCGTGACCTTCTGTCCCGGGAAGACCCAGATTTCGGCCATGTCCGGAATCTGGAGCCGCGACCTCGCGCTGGATATCGATGCCATCCGCGACTGGGGCGCGGCGGTAGTGGTGACGCTGATCGAGGACCATGAGTTCGCTGCATTGAAGGTCGAGGGGCTTGGTGCAGCAGTGCGCGCACGGCACATGGGCTGGATGCATCTGCCGATCCGGGACGTTGCGGTGCCCGATGCGCGCTTCGAGCGCGCCTGGGAAAGCGCGGGGGCTGCGCTGCGCGGCCTGCTGCGGCGGGGGCAGGACGTGCTGGTCCATTGCAAGGGCGGGCTGGGGCGCGCGGGCACGGTGGCGGCGCGGCTGCTGGTCGAGCTGGGCTGGGATGCCGAGGTTGCGATTCAGACCGCGCGCGCTGTGCGTCCCGGTGCCATTGAAACCGGCGCGCAGGAACGGCACGTCCGCAACGCCCGTCCTGTGGGGAATGAGGAGCCGTCGCGCTCTCCCATTGCCATGGCGGACCGTGCGCGCGGGGCGCTGCTGGGGCTTGCAATCGGTGATGCGCTCGGCACCACGCTGGAGTTCAAAGCCCGCGACACCTACGCGCCGCTGACGGACATCGTCGGAGGTGGACCGTTCGGGCTGAAGCCGGGCGAATGGACTGACGATACTGCCATGGCGCTGGCGCTCGCCTTCAGCCTGGAGGAGTGCAACCGGCTGGACGAGGCCGACCTCATGCGCCGTTTCATCGAGTGGTGGCGCGATGGTGCCTATTCCTGCACCGGCAGCTGTTTCGACATCGGCGTCACGACGAGCCGAGCGCTGTCGCGCTTCGAACGCAGCGTCAACCCGGTGGCGGGGGATACCAGCCCGACCAGCGCCGGGAACGGCAGTCTGATGCGACTTGCGCCGGTGGCGATCCGCTTTGCCCACGATCGCAGGGCTCTGGCCGATGCCGCTGCGCGGCAGAGCCGTACCACCCACGCAGCGCCCGAAGCGGTCGAGGCCTGCGTGGCCTATTCAGCCATGCTTGCCGATGCGATCATGGGCATGCCGCTGGATCTGGTGCTTGATCGCCGGGAGGAGGCTTTGGGCGACCGCATCGGCGCGATCGTGGAAGGTAGCTGGCGCGGCAAGACGCGCCGCGAGATCCACGCCAGCGGCTATGTCGCGCACAGCCTCGAGGCGGCCTTGTGGTCCGTGGCACGCAGCACCTGCTTTGCCGACGCCGTGCTGACCGCTGCCAATCTTGGCGAGGATGCGGACACGACCGCTGCGATCGCGGGGCAGCTTGCCGTCGCAGTCTGGGGCGAAAGCGGCATTCCGGCAGAATGGCTCGACAAGCTTGCTTGGCGTGAGCGCATCGTTGCGGTCGCGGGTCGGCTGTGGGAAGCGGGGCAGGTGGAGGCGTAAGGGCCGGAAACCCGCGGGCCAATCTGGCGGGCTCGGGAGGAGACGGCCCACCGCTGTCTCCTCCCTGCCGGTTCAGACCGCCCGCGCGCGCAACTCGTCGAAGCTGTGGCGGACGAACTGGGTGCCGTTGCGCCAGACCGGGCGAAGCAGGTTGTTGGCGTCGCCCACTTGCTCCATCCGCCGCGTAACCATGCGGCCTGCTTCGAGTACCACCGCCTGCCGCCCGGCCTTGCTTGCCTTGCAGGGATCGGTGGCGGGAGCCTTGGCCACATCGTGCCACACGCCATCGGTGTCGCGCATGGCGTTGGCCTTCATCGCAAAGCGCAGGGTGTCGCGGTTGACCTGCTGGAGCAGGCCGCCGCCCATGCCGAAGGCGATGTTGTCGATGGCAAAACCTTCTTCGATCAGCCGGTCGATCAGCCTGGCAATCGTGGCGGGCGTCATGCCATCGCCCTGGATCACGCGAACGTGGGGGTCGAGCACGCGGTAGCCCTTGGCATTGACGGTGCCGCCGAAGGCCTCCCACAAGGTTTTGACTGCCCGCACCGGGGTTTCCACTGGATCACCGCTATCGGGTCGGACGACCAGCGTGCCTTTGCGCGCCAGCACCTTGTCTCGCAGGCTGCCGCCCCAGATACTGGTCAGCGCTGTATCGAGATCGTAGCTGTCCGAGACGACCGCGACGACTTTGCCTTCGCCATCGAAGGCATCGAGCATGTTGGCGTAGGCGGCTTCCTCGCGCTCCTTGCCCCAGCTGGTCATCGTACTGTGCTCGGCCGCCGGGATCGAGAACCCGGCCATGTCCGCGCCGTAGTAGCGACGGGCGGCGAGCAGGCCTTCCATGGTGTCGGTGCCCATGAAGTTGACGAGGTGCGCCATTCCGCCCAACCCCGCGCTCTCGCCGCTGCTGGTGCCGCGGGCGCCAAAGTCGTGCAGCTTGAACGGCAGCTGGCCGTCCACGTCCTCGCTGGTCTTTTCGAGACCTGCGCGGATGATCAGGCGGCACTGGCGGCTGAGCGTGGCGACAGTGGTCGGATACCAGATCGCGCGGAGCAGCGCAGTCTCGATGAAGGTCGCGAGCCAAGGCAGGCGCGGGTCTGTGGTTTCGACCTGCACCAGCGGCACGCCGGTCGGAACGATCATGCCTTCGGGCAGCGCGCGGATCTCGATCGGCAGGTAGCCATCATGCTCGTCGAGCACGATCTGCCAACCCTCCCGGTTGAATGGCACGCCATGCGCGGTGCAGATCGCCTCGGCTTCGTCGATGTCAGCCGCAGTGATCGGGTGTGCCAGATAGTCCACGAGGTATGTCTGCAGACCCATGAACAGGATTTCGTCGGCAAAGTCGTTGGGCCGCGCCTCGATATAGGCGCTGATTGCGCGCGCCTCGGGCGGGTACTGCAGGAAGTGACTGTGCTTGTAGCTGTCGGTTGCCAGGATCAGGTTGGTCATGATGTGAACTTCTCACATTTCGCCGGGTGCAGGACTCCCCTGCGCGGCGCTTCAGTCTTCAAAGGTCGGCCATTTCCTCGATGATGGCCCAGTGGTCCTCGAACAGCATTTCCGGGGACAGGTCGCCGAAGCGGTACCACTGCGCGTGCGCTGCATCGTCACCGCCCTTCACGCTGAACAGCTTGCGGCGTTCGGGCAGGCGGAAGAGGAAGGCGTGGGTGATGATCCGACCACGCAAGGAGCGGTTCGGCGCATCGAATACCCGCGTGCGCGCATCCTCGATGAAGCTGGCAAGCATCGCCGGCGGGATCTGACCCTTGCCGTCGCTGATCGCGGTCTCCTCACGCAATTCGCGGATCGCGGCATCGCGGATGCGCTCGGCCGGATTGACGAAGCCGCCTGGCAGGGCAAGCAGGCCCTTGCCCGGCGCACGGCCTCGTTCGACCAGCAGGATGTGGCCTGACTGGACGACGACCGCATCAGCGGTGACGAAGAGACCGTTGCCCCACTGTGCCGGATAGGCGGCAAGGAACTCGGCTTCCTCGAGCAGGGCCTTGAACGTCTCGCCCAGCATGAACTCGCGCAGGAAGTCGGCGACTCCTCCAGAGAGAATGCTGGCGGGCACTTCCGGGATGCGCTGGAAATAGCGCTGGCGCACATCGCTCGACGAGAAGGTGCCGTACTGGCTTTCGACCTGCAGGTTCTCCCATTCGGGGAACAGCTTGAGGTAGTAGGACGAAGCATCCTTGCCGTAGCCGGCCAGAGCCACGTGGAAGTCGCTAAGCCCATGGTTCTGAAAGCCGTGGCCATTGCCATGCTCGAGCACCAGAGCGCGAACCTTGCGCTGGACCTGCGTGACCCAGGCCGTATCGGAATAGAGGTGATCATCGATCGGCGCGATGATCAGGCGGCCTTGCGCTACCTCGTGCCGGAAGGCCGAGCGCAGCATTGCCTCGCGCTCGACGTAAGTGAAGGGATTGCGCGGATCGCGTGCGACATTGGCAGATCCCACCAACACGATCAGCCGCTCGACCTGATCGAGCGTGCGGGCGATGACGTGTTCGTGCCCGACGTGCAGGGGCTGGAAGCGTCCGATGAAGACGCCGAAATCAAACTTGCTCATATCCGAGGCTCCCCCAGATGATCGTAGCGAGACGGACTCCCCGACTCGCGGTCACCTTATGAGCGCTGGACTTATATCTGGTCAAGATATAAGTTGTCATCATGAGCCACCCGCCTTTTGCAGTCACTGTCGATCTCGTGCTGATGACCGTTGCCGATGGCACTCTGTCTGTCCTGCTACAGGGTCGGGCGGAAGAGCCATTCGCCAACCGGCTTGCACTGCCAGGCGGGTTTGTGGGTGTCGACGAAACGCTGAACGATGCTGCGCGGCGCGTGCTGGAGGACAAGGCGGGCGTTGTCGCTGGAGCTAGCGCGTGGCTCGAACAGCTCTACACCTTCGGCGACCCTGCACGCGATCCCCGCATGCGCACGGTCAGCATCGCCTACTTCGCATTGCTGCCGCACGCCTTGCTGGAAGAGGCCGTGGCATCAAGGCCTCGTCTCGCATTACGTCCCGTCACAAGTCCCGGCGAGCCGCTGGCCTTTGACCACGCCGCCATCCTTGCCACTGCGCACGAGCGGCTTCGCGGCAAGCTGGACTACGTACCGGTCGCCTTCGCGCTGCTGCCGGACCTGTTTACCCTGCGCGACCTCCAGACCGTCCACGAGGCCATTACCGGCACCACCTTCAACAAGCCCGCCTTCCGCCGCCGCATGCTCGACACTGGCTGGGTCGAGGCCACCGGGCGGCGCGAGACGGACACGCCTTTCAGGCCCGCCGAACTGTACAGAAGAGCGCACAGCTGAAGATGCGCCGGTCACTCGCTACCCGGGGGTCTGCGAGCATCCGCGAAGGCCCACTGCAGCGTTCTGGCCATGACCGAGGCGCCGCTTCGCACAAGCGGCCGAACCGGTCGGTGAAGCCGCCTCTTGTACATGGCCTTGGCCCAGTCCGGCAGCAAGTCCACTGCGGCCTGCATGAGCAGGTGCTGTGCGGGCGAAGCTGCCAGCGACGGGGAGGGCTGTGACAGCACCATCCCGGCAACGGCGTGCGTGCGACTGTCGGCGCGAAGCTCCGGCATGAACTCTTTGATGAGTGCTTCCGCCTCCGCACGCGTTTCGGGCACCGGGTCGGCGCCCAGGGCGCGGGCGACAAGCCCGGCTTGCTGCACATAGGTGTCCTGATCCGCAGGCGACATTCCAGGTTCGCCGTAGGCTATCCATGCATCGAGAAAGCCGATTGTCTCGCAGACATGAACCCACGCCAGAAGCCGCGGGTCGCTTGCCCGATACGGCGTCCCGTCCTCCAGGGTGCCGTGCACGTACTCATGCACGGCCTTGACCTTTGCGATCGCCGCTTCGGCAAGCCCGCGTTCTGCGTAAGTGGTGATCGCAATGAACTTGGCCGTTCGGCGCAAGCGCCCGAGCATGTCATTGCGAAAGGTGCTGTGCTCCCACACACCGGCCAGAGCCGCCGGATGCAGCATCTGCATGAGCAGAGCGGTAACGCCGCCGATCATCATGGTGGTGACATCGCCGTGGACCCGCCAGATGACCGACTTCGGTTCGAACAAGGCATCGCGTGACCGCACGACCGGAGTCTCAGCTTTCCCGCGGTCATTGAACACTGCCTGCACGCGCGAGACGAGGAGGTGCCGTAGCAATGAACCGGGAGAGCGCGTGATTGGCATGATCAAGCTAATGCCGCTGTAGCACGCGCGCCCGCAAGGCCGTTTGCCGCCTGCCGTGTGGGCTTGCCAACGATCTGGGCCAGTGCTGCATCAAGCGTTGGGTACTCGAAGATGAACTCGCTGCGTACCGCTGCATCGGGAATGACCCGCTGCCCGCTGAGCAGCAGCTCCTCGGCAAAGCCACCCAGAGCAAGCCGCAAGGGCCATGCGGGCACTGGTATCATGGCCGGACGGGAAAGTGCTGCCGCCAATGTATCGGTGAAGCGCCGGTTGGTGACGGGCTCCGGGGCGACGGCGTTGATCGGGCCCGACAGTTCATCCCTCGCGATGGCATGGCAGATGAGGCGGACCATGTCGTCGCGATGGATCCAACTCATCCAGTGCTTGCCATTGCCGAACCTGCCACCCAGGCCGAACTCGAAGGGAGCGAGCAGGCGCGCAAGCATGCCGCCGCTGCGGTCAAGTACCAGTCCCGTGCGCAGATAGACCGTCCGCACGCCAAGGCGCGCGGTGCGCTTCGCAGCGCGTTCCCAGCTGATGCAGATCCGCCGGGAGAAGCAGGGCGTTCCAAGGTCCTCTTCAGTCAACGGCTGATCACCGCGCAGGCCGTACCAGCCAATCGCCGAACCGCTGACCAGCACGCCGGGACGACGGTCCAGTCGCGCGACTAGGCGGGCAATGGCGTAAGTGGCCTTGAGGCGCGAGCGCATGATCCGAATGCGCTTGACCTTCGTCCATGGGGTATCGGAAATCGGCTCGCCTGCGAGGTTCACGATCGTATCGATGCGCGCGTCACTTGCGATCTCGTCGAGCGAAGTCACGAAGCGGACCGGCCCGGCAGTGGCAAGCGGGAGGGCCTTTGCCCGGTCTCGGGTCAGGACCGTGACATCGTGACCAGCGGCGATCAGCGCCGTCACCAGCCGGCTGCCGATGAAACCGGTGCCGCCAGTGACCAGAACGGATTGCTGCGCAGGCAAGGCAACAGCGAGGCTTGCGGGATCGCGCTCGGCAAGACGCGTCGTGCGACGGGCGGCGGCGAGATCGCGTAGCCCCGAGACGATCACGCCGAGGGCCGCGATGGCGCAGAACGCGCTCATCAGCCAGTGATAGGCCGGGGCCAAATTGGTCGCGCGTCCCGCCAGTCCGACGAGCCAGGGAACAAGCATCGCGAGGATGACGCCGTAGTTCAGCGTCAGAAGCGTGTGCGTGATGCGCTCGGTCGCAGGCAGATGGCGGGTGCGATCCTCCTCCACGAAATCCCACAAGGTGATGAGCAGTTCGCCAGCAAGCAGCGCCAGCAAGGCGACTGCCCACAGGCCCCTTGGTTCGAACCAGCCCAGCGCCGTGAACATGACGGCATAGGCAAGGTTGCGCACCCCATGCAGGATCAACTCGACCCGCTGCGACGCCCGCCACGCCAGGCGCTCGGTGCCCTCGTGGTGATAGATGGTATCGAAGGCGCCCATCATCATCTGGGCGAAAACGGCGATCCACAGAGCATCAATCATGGTGCAGCCCTCCTTGCTTGTCGGCCTGGTCGCGGAAACGGCTGTGCTGGTGCATCACCTCGCCCAGAACCCGATGGCGCAGGGCAAGCGTGAACGTGAAGCTTCCCCAGCCGCAGTCGACGTGGTCGATGGTCAGCAGGCCAGGCGCCACCAGGCGCGGCAGGCGCAGCCGGATGCGGCCAAGTTGCAGGAAATAGTGGTCACTCGAGAAGCGAATGCCGCCCTCGATCGCGCTCACGCGAAGCGCAATTCCGAAGCCGCCGCCGAGGTATTCCTCGAGCCCCGTCGGCCCGGCAAAGCGCTTGGCCGAATGGATCACCTGCGGAAAACCGTGTCGGCGGGCATAGACCCTCGTCCAGACCTGTCCGCCGCTGGCGCCATCCTCGGTGACGCTGACGATCGCGGCAACCCCGCCGTCGCGTTCAAGCGGCAGCGGCGCGCCGATGAGGCGGCATGCCTGCGCGAGGACCCAGCCACTGACGCTCATGCGACAGGACAGGACCTGTCCGGCATAGTTGGCGGATTGCCCCACACCCAGACGCTTGCCGAAACGGCGACGCACGGCATCAGGCAGCAGCGCCCAGTCTTGCGGGCCAAGCAACTGCCGGAAGCGCAGGTCGATCAGCTCTTCGGCGCCGCCAGCAGGCGGAATTGCGGCATGCCGATCTCGCGGCTCCCTCGCTAAGTTCTGCATCTCCCCACCTCCTGTATGATTAGTTATTTCTGTATTGAGAGAAATTGGCAGGCAAATTTTTAAGGGCTGTCCTTGGTCGCGCTGCCCTTGCCGCCGACGAACTTGAGCAGGCCGACAACCTTCGATCCAAGGCGGATCAGCCGCATGATCTGCTGTGGCGGGACGTGGATCATCTGGTTGTACCAGCCCTCCACCGTGTTGATGAAGTCATGCATCCCGTGCAGCCGTTGGCGGACCAGAGGACTGATGCGCGGATCATCGATACCTTCCATGGCCGCGCGGATGGCGGCCACCATGGGGTCGATCTCGCGTTCCTTGCGCCCCTGCGCAACCTTGCTGGCCATCTGCCACATGTCGGTCTCCGCGACATAGTGATCGCGCCGATCCCCCAGCATCGGCACGCGCGTGACCAGTTTCCAGTTCAAGAGCTCCTTGATGCTGTTCGACACGTTCGAGCGCGCCATGCCCAGCTTCTCGGAGATCTCTTCGGCCGTCAGCGGCCGATCGGACAGCAGCAGCAACGCCTGTATCTGCGCCACGGACCGGTTGACGCCCCACTGCCCGCCAAGATCGCCCCAACGCAGGACGAACGCCTCGACGGCGGGGGGAAGTTTGTCCGA
>JBKBUD010000078.1:0-10229 GCA_046290865.1 Novosphingobium sp.
GCTGGGTCGCAGGGCGCGCTCGCTGACGTTGTTGGTGGCATCGACCTTTCCGGGGAAGTCGCAGAAAGTGAGCAATTGGTCGCGTGCTCGCCTGATTTGCCCGAGTAGTTCCTGCGCCAGGCACAGGTTGTGGCGTGTGATGAAACCGGGACGCGGAGCAGCAGGCTGGTTGCAGCTCTGGCCCAGCGGGTGCCATAGTTCGATGATGTGCGGGTCGCCGGTTCGGCGTCTCATCCGACCGGCGCGGTAGTTTGGTCGAGTGCGTCGGCCACGTTCCAGACATCATCCTTGATGACGATCTCGACGAGATAGCGATTGAGCGGCAGACCGCCCGAGTTGAGGTGCACAATGGTCTCAAGCGCAGCGAGCGCGCGGTTCGTCGAGGTGTAGACCAGAGGCGTGCCTTTGTCGTTCCAGCGACCGCCGGTGATTTCCGCCACCTTGCCGCTGAGATCGTCTGCTTCGTAGTCCTTGGTGTCAGTCGCAATCCGCCAGACCGATATGCTCACGCATAGGCTCCGCTTTGGATGCGGGCGAGAGCTTCGGCGACCATGGCCTGACCCTCCATCGTATCGAGCAGAGCCACCGGCGGAGTGCCGCCAAGCGCAGGCAGCGGCTCACGCAGCCAGCGCGACAGCCATTCGGGTGCATCGAAGCCCTTGGGATCGCCAGACTCCGCCACGATCGCCTCGACCTGCCCGATCAGCGCAGTCATACTCCAGCGCGCCCAATTGCCAGCCGGGATAGCATGAGGAATCCGCACAGGCTCATAGCGCGGTGCCGACGCCAAAGCTGCCGAGCGCCACGACGCTGGCGGCGGTGAGGACCGGATGCTTCGAAAACAGGCGCTTGATCATGTGCGGCAAGGTGGCCCAGCGCGCCCTGCCCGCGCAATGGTCTTGATCACATTCTCACACGAATTCGGCTTGGCGCGTCTCGGCTTGAGCCAGCGGTGGTCGCCCGCGGAACACGTCGGCGATCTTCTCGGCGATCATGATTGTCGGGGCATTAGTGTTGCCGCCGATCAGCGCCGGGATGACCGAAGCGTCGACCACGCGCAGGCCTTCGAGGCCGATGACCTTGCAGTCCTTGTCGACCACCGCGAGGGGATCGTTCTTGGTGCCCATCTTCGCGGTGCCGACGGGGTGGTAGATCGTTTCGCCCTTAGCGCGCACCCAGGCGTCTATATCGGCATCGGACTGCACATGCGCGCCCGGCCAGATTTCCTCAGCCCGATAGGGCGAGAGCGCCTCCTGTGCCGCCACTTCGCGCGCCATGCGGATGCCTTCGCGCACCACGCGGCGGTCTTCCTCGGCGGCAAGGAAGTTGGTGAGGATCGCAGGATCAGCGTAAGGATCGGCGCTAGCGAGCGAGACCTGCCCTCGGCTTTCAGGGCGCAATTGGCAGACGTGGATGGTGAAGCCGTCGCGGTTGGCTTTCACTTTGGCGTGTTCTTGCATGATCGCGATGACGAAGTGGATCTGCAGGTCGGGTCGGTCGAGATCGGGGCGCGATTTGAGGAATGCACCAGCCTCCAGCCCGTTCTGACGGCCCGTTCCCTTACCGGTCAGCAGGTATTGCAGGCCGACCTTCAGCTGCCGCAAGCCCTTGATCTCGTTGTAGAGCGAGATCGGCTGGGTGCAGGCCCAGTTGAGCGTGACGTCGAGGTGATCCTGCAGGTTCTGGCCGACGCCTTTCAGCGCATGGACCGGGGTGACACCCTTGGCCTTGAGCGCCTCGGGATTGCCGATCCCGGAGAGCTGGAGGATCTGCGGAGACTGGAACGCGCCGGCGCAGAGCAGCACCTCACGCCGCGCATCGTCCCGCACCACCGTCCTGCCCTGACCGAGCGAGTATTCCACGCCAACCGCCCGCCCGTTCTCCACCACGATACGGTGGACCCGTGCCCCGGTCACGATAGAGAGATTGGCCCGCTTGCCCGCGATCGGCGTGAGGTAGCCGCGTGCGGCGCTCCAACGCTGGCCGTTGTTGATGGTGAGCTGATAACGGCCGAAGCCCTCCTGGTCCGCGCCGTTGAAATCGGGCGTGACCTTATGCCCCGCCTGCCGCCCCGCCTCGATCACGCCGCGATAGAGCGGATGATCCGAATTCTCGCCCCAGTTGACCTTCAGCGGACCGCCTGCGCCGTGGAATTCGTCAGCACCATCGCAGTTGTCCTCCGCCTTTCGGAAATAAGGGAGCACATCGGCGAAGGACCAGCCTTCCAGCCCCATCTGCCGCCACTGGTCGTAATCGCGGGCGTGGCCGCGAATATAGACCATGCCGTTGATTGCCGAAGAGCCGCCGAGGCCCTTGCCCCGGGGATGCCACATGCGGCGATTGTCCATGTGCGGTTCGGGCTCGGACCAGAAGCCCCAGTTGTGCTTGCTCTTCTGCTTGATCAGCGTGCCGACGCCTGCCGGCATGCGCACCAGCACCGAGGTGTTGGCACCACCAGCCTCAAGCAGCAGGACGCGCACCTGCGGATCTTCGGAGAGGCGGGCGGCCAGCACCGATCCGGCACTGCCCGCCCCGATCACGATATAGTCGAATGCGCCTTCTGCCATTTCGCCACCTGTCCCGATTCCGCATTGCTTGCGGTTACTGCTTTGGGGTTATTGGCACAGGGGTAATTAAGCGGGCGGTTAAACGCAAGTGATCAGAAGGCGGTAGCGCCCCCGTCGACCACCATGGCGTGGCCGGTGACGAAGCTCGCGGCCGGCGAGCACAGCCAGACCACCGCCTCGGCGATTTCACCCGCCGAACCCATGCGGCCCATCGGCGTCATCGAATCCATCAGCGCCTTGATCTCCGGGTTCTGCACCAGCGGCGCGGTCATCGGCGTCTCGATCACGCCGGGGCACACGGCATTGACGCGGATCCCGGCCTTGGCCCAGCGCAGCGCGCCATGGCGGGCAAGGCCGACGACGCCGTGCTTGGCGGCGGTGTAGGCGGGCTGGCCACCATTGCCGACGAGGCCGTTGATTGAAGCCGTATTGACGATCGCGCCGCCGCCGTTCTGCAGCATGACGGCGGCTTCCTCGCGCATGCAGCGCATCACGCCCGAGAGGTTGATCGCGATGTCGCGTTCCCAGATCGCGTCGTCGTATTGGTCGTCAGTGATGCGGTTGATCCCGGCGTTGTTGAACGCGCAGTCGAGCCCGCCGAACTTTTCGACCGTGGCGGCGACCATGGCCTTGACCTCGTCGGCCTTGCTCACGTCGCAGCGCACGAACGCGGCCTTGCCGCCGGCGGCCTCGATCAGGGCGACGGTTTCCGCGCCACCCGCTTCGTTGACGTCGCTGACCATCACGCTCGCGCCCGAACGCGCGAACACTTCCGCCGCCGCGCGACCGATGCCACCGCCTGCGCCGGTGACGAGTGCTACCTTGCCTGCAAGGCCATAGTTGATTGCCATGTCTGAATTCCCCTCTGGTATCTGGTCAGGCTGCGGGCGCTTCGGCCAGCGCGATCACGGTGACGCTGCCATCCTCGGCCACCTGTTCGGTGAGCATCGAGGTGACGCGGCTGACGGTCTCGACGATCCACCAGCGCCCGTCACGCTTTTCGTAGACGTCGTCGTATTCCACCGCGAGGCGCACCACCTGGCGCGGTCCGGTCAGGATCGTGCGGAAGTTGAGCGACCACTTGCCCGTGGCGCGCGCATCGCCATCAAGCGCAATTTCCCAGTTGGTGGCGTGGTGGATGTCATAGACGCCGCCGTTGCAGGCCATCTGCTGGTAAATCGCGACAAAGGCATCGCGATCGTCGAATTCGGGGAAGTTCTCGTAGGCGATGCGGATCTTGCCGGTGGCAAAGCAATCGCGCACGTCCTCGACCTGCTTGAGATCGCAGGCGCGCAGGTAGCGGGCCTTCAGGGCGCGGATCGCTTCCTTGTCCTCCAGGGCGGTGAGGCGGGCGGCAACGTCTTCCAGGCTGATCGACACAGGCTCTCTCCTCCGAATGCACTTCGCATGATTCGGCTTTTGAAACGGGTATAAGGATACGCATTCATCCGTCAAAGGATGTTTTGTGCCAATGAACGCGTAATCAATCCACCTTGCTGCCGCCGAGGAATATGGAAACACAACGCCGCGCATGGGCAGCAACGCCAGTGCTGTCGGGCAAGTCCATACCGACCAGCATGGCGTTGTGCAGCGGCGAGAGGGCCATGGCGACGAACAGCATCGTCCGCTCGGTCGAATCCGCTTCTTCAAGGCCCAGCTTGCGCAAGTAGGCGGCGAGCGGTTCTATCATGAAGTCGAAATGGCCGCGCTGGATAGAGCCTGCCAGTTCGGGAAACTCCGCCGCCTCGCGCAGGAACAGCGCGCCCATGCCGTAGCTGTCCTCGCGCGTCAGTTCCTGATGCAGTTCGAGGACATAGCGCTCGAGCGCAGCGCGCGGGTCCTCGCCCTCGCCCGGTTCGATGCGAGGGAACCGTTCGGCCCCCAGCATCACGCAGGCGCGGAACAGCGCTTCCTTGTCGGCATGCCAGGCATAGAGCGTGCGCTTGGTCAATCCTGCTGCGGCGGCAACCTCGTCCATCGTCGTGGCGCGATAGCCCCGTCGCACGAAGATGCCGCGCGCCACTTCGAGCAGATGCGCCATGCGCAGACGCGTGGATTCAGCCGAGGGCCTGCCTCTCCGGCCATTGGCGACAGGGGCTGCTACGTCCGTTTCCACCATGCCTCCCTGCCCGCTTCGTCGCGCGCCGTAAATCCCGCTTGCTAAATATACTGTCCGGTATACCATTGCAAGCGAACCAGCGAGAAAGCCCCGCGAATCAAGCGGACGGGAAGAGGAGGCCGAGCGATGGCCACAGCAGCAACGATGCGCCTCGCGCGCGTCCACGGCCCTGCCGACGTGCGGCTTGACGAAATGCCGGTGCCCAACTGCGGCCCCGGCGAGGCGCTGGTGCGCGTGGCCGCTTGCGGCGTCTGCGGCAGCGACCTTGGCTATATCGCGCAAGGTGGCCTTGGCGGGGTGGAGCCGCTGTCGCAGCCGCTGCCCATTGGCCACGAATTTGCCGGGACCGTGGTGGCCGTGGGCGAAGGCGTGGCGGGCGTGACGCCGGGCCTGCGCGTGGCGGTCAACCCCGACCGCGCATATATCGGCGGCGGCGGCCCCGATGGCGCGATGGCCCCCTACATCCGCGTCGCCGGGGCCGAGATCGGCGAGACGCTGTTTCCTCTGGCCGCCAGCCTGTCGTTCGAACAAGCGGCGCTGGCCGAGCCGCTTTCGGTGGGTCTGCACGGCTTGCGCGTCGGCGGTGCCAAGGCGTCGGACAGGATAGCCATCCTCGGCGCGGGGCCCATCGGCCTGTGCACGCTGGTCATGGCGCGGCACTTGGGCGCGACGGACATCGCGATATTCGATCGCGTGCCCGAACGCCTTGAACGCGCACGCGCGCTGGGTGCCGGGCTTGCCGTCAACATTGGCGAGGAATCGCTGACTTCGGCCCTCGCCCCCTTCCACGGATCGGGCGAACGCTTCGGCAGCGCTTTTGTCGGCACCGACCTGTTCGTCGACTGCGCCGGGTCCGCCGCCGCGCTGGAAGAGGTCGTCGCGGTGGCGAAGTACCGTGCGCGCATCGCGGTGATCGCGCTGCACCACAAGCCGCTGGCGCTCGACCTGTGGCGGATGATGGCCAACGAGATCACCGTGGCCGGCTCCATCGCCGACAACCGCGCCGCCGAATTCGGCGAGGCGGTGGCGATGCTGGCACGGGGTGCGCAGGATCTCGCGCCCCTCATCAGCCACAGCTTCGCCTTCGACCGCTTTCACGAAGCCCTGGCCGTTGCCGCAGATGGCGCCCGCGCGGCCAAGGTGATGCTGACCTTCCCGGAGCCCGCATGACCCAGATCATCCACATCGACGACATGGCCGATCCGGTCGTGACCCCTGCACTTGCCGCATGGCGCGAGGGGCCGGCCGGCTTCCCCTACCCGATGACCGCAGACGAAGTGCTGACCCGCGCCATGGCCGAAACCGGCCTTTCTGACTTCGGCGAGGACACCGGCTTCCGCCAGCGGCTCGCCGTTATCCTCGAAGCGCTCTACGAGGACGAGGGCCTGACGCGCGGGGGCCGCGTGTTCGTGCTGCAGCAGGCGGTGCGGGCCATGGCCAACCGCCTGCGCATCGAGGATCTGGTCAAGCGCCATCCCGAAATCCTCGATGTGCCGGTGGAGCGCCCGATCTTCATCGCCGGGCTGCCGCGCTCGGGCACCACCCACCTCGTCAACTGGCTCTCGCGCGACGAGCGGCTGTCCTCGCTCACCTTGTGGGAAAGCGAGGAGCCGGTGGCGGGGCCGCCAGTCCCCCCCGGCGAGGTCGATCCCCGCGTCACCCGCTCCGCCGAATTCTGGGGCGCGTTCGGCGCGCTGGTGCCGCACATGGCAGCGATGCACGAGATGGCGGCGAACGACATCCACGAGGACAACGAGCTGCTGTTCATGGACATGAACTGCTACAACTGGGAGTTCTCCGCGCGCCTGCCCCGCTGGACCCGCCACTACCTCGCGCATGACCGCACCGGGTCCTATGCCTACGAGAAGAAGGTGCTGCAGGCGATCGCGTGGCAGCGTACCAGAAATCAAGGAGGCAAACCGCAAGGTGTGCGCTGGCTGCTGAAATCGCCGCAGCACATGGAGAACCTCATCCCGATCAGGGCGGTGTTCCCCGACGCGACGATGGTGATCACCCACCGCGATCCGGTCGACGTGCTGCGCTCGCTTACCACCATGCTTGGCTATTCCGACCGCACGCGGCGCTCGAAGATAGATCCGCCAGCCCTCGCCCGCCTCTGGGCCGACCGCATCGAGACGCTGTTGCACGAATGCGTCAGCCAGCGCGACGCGTGGGGGGCGGACCAGTCGCTCGACGTCCCGTTCCACGAATACATGGCCGACCAGCAGGACATGGCACGGCGGATCTATGCGCTCGCCGGGCTGGACCTGTCGCCGGAGACTGAGGCCAAGCTGCAGGGCTATCTCGCCGAGAACCCGCGCCATGCCCACGGCAAGGTCCACTACGATCTCGAAGGCGTGTTCGGCATGGACATCGCCGCGCTGCGCCAGCGCTTCGCCTTCTACTACGACCGCTTCCCGGTGAAGCAGGAGCACTGACCATGAGCCGCACCGACACTGCCCGCCAACGCCTCCTTTCCGGCCAGGCCTGGGACGATTTCTGCGATACGCTCAAGCTCGCCGGGCGGCACATCGAGGCCTTCGACGGCCCGCTGTCCGACCTCGACCGCGCCGAATGGTATCGCTTCATGACCCGTCTTGCCCGCTCGAGCATGGAGCGCCTGATCGAGAACGCCGAGCCGACCCGCCCGCGCCTGCGCGACATGGTCTGGCGCCAGTCGATCAACGTCCAGACGGTCGATCAGGACCACCTGATGTGCCAGTTCGACGAGGCTCGCGACTATCGCATCACCGGTACGCGCGGCTCGATCCCCTACTTCGTCATGGCGCTGTGCACCTGCCCGGCACCCGATGCGCCCGGCGCCGAGGACTGGGCGCCGCAAGGCTTCGCCGGACTGGATCGCTTCGACCCGTCCAACCTCAAGACCACCGGCTTTCTCCATTCCCGCCAGATGACCTTTGCCGAGGATGGCAGCTTCGAGGTGATCCTGTCGCAGAACGATCCCGGCGAGGGCCACAACTGGCTGCGCCTTTCGCCTGAAACCAACTGCATCCTGATCCGCCTCGTCTGGTCGGACCGCGCCACCGAAACCGCGCCGGTCATGACCATCGAGCGCATGGACAATGCGCCGCCCGAACCTGTCACCCCCGCCCTGATCGCCGATGGCCTTGCCTGGACCGCGCAGGCCGTGGTCGGCTACGCCGAACTGGTGCGCAACTGGTGGCAGGGGAACCAGGGCAACTTTGCCGCGCGCCTCAACCGGCTCGACTACAGCCGGGCGCAGTATCTTTCCAACGGCGGCGTGCCTGATCGCCATGTTGCCTTCGGCGGCTGGGAGAAGGGGCTGGACGAAGCGCTCGTGCTCGAACTCACGCCCCCGGAATGCGAATACTGGAACTTCCAGCTGTGCAACATCTGGCAGGAAAACCTCGACACTTTCGAGGACGGCAACGGCTGGATCAACAACTACCGCCATGTTGCCGAAGCCGATGGCCGGGTACGCGTGGTCATCGCCGAGAGTGATCCGGGCTTGGGCGGCAACTGGATCAACAGCTACGGCCACGAACGTGGGCTCTGGGGCTTGCGCCTTGTCCTGACCGAACAGACCGTGCCGGTAAGGCTGTGGCGTCTGCCGCTGGCAACGCTTGCAGGCAAAGGCCTTGCCGCGCTCGATCCCGCCAAGGCCGCGCTCACCGGCCAGTTCGTGGACTGATCGCGATGACGCCAACCCTCACCCCCGCCGACCTTGCGCTGTCATCACCGCCGGTCTCGCGCTACCCCCTGTTCGAGCGGCTCCAGCCTTTTGCCGAGGCGGGTTTCAGCGCTATCGCCCTCCAGCCCGGCGACGTGCTGATGCTTGAAGCACAAGGCATGGCAGCCAGCGAAATTGCCGCGCGCATCGCCGATGCCGGTCTCACCATCGCCGAGTTGGATTGCACCGCCTGCTGGATGGACCACCAGACGCGAGTCGATCAGGTCGGCGGCCTCACCGAATTTCTGCGCCGACTGACGCCCGAACTGGTCGTCGGTGCCGCGGCGCGGGTCGGCGCGCAATCGGTCACGGCCATCGACCTCTCGGTCCAGCCCGCCTCGCTCGACGAAGCGGCGGAGAGCTTTGCCCGCCTGTGCAGGATGGCGGCGGAACACGGGATGAAGGCACAGATCGAGTTTCTCCCCACAGGCGGCATCCGCTCGCTGCGCGAGGCCATGGCCATCGTCGAGGCGGCAGGCTGCGACAACGGCGGCGTGACGCTAGATGCCTGGCACTTCTTCCGCAGCGGATCGACGCTCGAGGAACTGGCGAAGGTACCCGGCCACCGCATCCACGCGGTGCAGTTGTGCGATGCGCCCGCCGCGCCCGCCGCCGACCTGTGGAGCGAACTGATGACCGCGCGGCTCCTGCCCGGCGAAGGCGATCTCGACGTGGTCGGCCTTGTCGGCACGCTCGATGCCATCGGCTGCACCGCGCCCACCGGAGTCGAGGTATTCCACACCCGCCAGGACACGATGACCCTTGCCGAAATCGCCCGCGACTGGGCGCAATCCACCAATGCCCTGCTGGCCAGGGCGAGGAGTGCAGCATGACGGATTCACCCCTAGGCGCTGTCGTTGTCGGCACCGGCTTCGGCCTGTTCACCCACGTGCGCGCCTTGCGCGATGCGGGTTTCGAGGTGCGCGCGATCATCGGGCGCGATCTCGATAAGACGCGCGTACGGGCCGCGCCGCTTGGCATTCCGCTTGCCTCCAATGATCTGCCCACGGTGCTGGCCGAGGACCCCGCCATCCGCCTCGTCACCGTCGCCACCCCGCCGCATGCCCACTATACCCCGGTCATGCAGGCCATTGCCGCCGGTCGCGCGGTGATGTGCGAAAAGCCTTTTGCCCGCGACACCGCACAGGCGCGCGAGATGCTGGCGGCGGCGGAAGCGGCCGGCCTGCCCCACGCGCTCGGCGCCGAATTCCGCTACGACAGCGCGCAGGCCCTGCTCTCGCGCCTCGTCCGCAAGGGCGAGATTGGCGAGCCGCTGATGTTCCACCGCATCTACCAGCAGCCCGGCGGCGATCCCACCGAACCGCTGGCCGACTGGTGGACCGATGCCGCGCAGGGCGGCGGCTTCCTCGGCGCGTTCGGCACCCACATGATCGACCAGGCCCGCGCCACCGTCGGCGAGATCACGGCCGTCAGCGCGATCCTGCGCAAGCTCTCGCCGCTGCGTCCGGCGATGACCTCGGACGATTATTACAACCTCCAGTTCCGCACTGCGTCGGGCTGCATGGGCGTGCTTGAAGCGGCGATGTGCTTCCCCGGACCCTTCGTGATGACCTGCAAGGTTGCGGGGACGAAAGGCGCGGCATGGATCCAGTCGGGCGCGGCGTTCGGCGATCCCGAACAGGTCTGGTTGTCCGACAAGACCGGGCAGGCGCGGCAGATCGAGATGCCCGCCGAACTGGTCAACCCCGCGCCCGAGCCCTTCCCGATCGGCGAACTGGTGCAGACCGAAATGGACCGCTGGCACAGCCAGGGCTTCGACGTCGCGCCTTATGCCAAGCTGTTCGGCCAGCTGAAGGCGCGGATCGCGGGG
>JBKBUD010000079.1:0-10125 GCA_046290865.1 Novosphingobium sp.
CCAGCCACGTTCAGCAATGGTTTGGGCATGGCGCGCGTCAATTGGCCGAGGCGCGTGCCAAGCCCGCCCAGAAGGATGACGCATTGGCGGATGTCCGTGGCGCCGATCATGGCACAGTCCAGGCTTCGGCACCATCAAACGTCAGTTTTACGGCGCTTGCCTCGCCGCCTGCGGCGTTCAGTGCTCGGATCAGGCTCAGACGACGGGCAGGATCGGTAAGCAGCATGATGAACCCGCCCCCGCCGGCGCCCGACACCTTTCCTGCCCAGGCGCCTGACGACATAGCAATGTCGAGCAGTCGATCGACGGTGCTGGTGCTGATGGTTTCTGCCGTTTGTTTCTTGGCGAGCCAGGACTGCCGCAGGATAGCGGCCATGCCCTGGATCTGTCCCGACAGGATGCATTGCTTCATGGCATGAGCGTGATCTTTGATGCGGTGCATCGCCGCCATAGTTGCGTCATCCAGACGATCGATGCCCTGGACCTGTTGTCTAACGATTTCCGCCGACTGTCGTGACTGGCCGGAAAAGCAGATCACGAGCGATGACTCGAATTCGTTGAGGACATCGCGGCGCAAGCGCAGTGGATTGACAATCACGCCTGTAGCGCCTGCCAGAAACTCGATGAAATTGAATCCACCGAAAGCCGCAGCGTATTGATCCTGCATTCCGCCGGTCATGCCGAGCTGGCGCCGTTCGATGTCAAAAGCGAGCTGAGCAATCTCGTAGGGGCCAAGCGGGAGTTGCATGGTGTGGGCAAAGGCTTCGATCAACGCCACGGTCAAGGCCGAGGATGCGCCCAGACCTGACCCCGCCGGCACGTCAATCGTCGTCGTGATGGTCATCGGTTGGGCGATGCCGTCGTTGTAGGTGACCATCATGTGCCGATAGACCGCCCGATGCAGACAGAGCCCTTCCTGCACATCGAAATCGAGCCCAAGGGGCAGTCGCTCCTGCGTCATCAGGTCGTCTGCATTGAACGCGATGTCGCCATGTGGCTCGACGGTCAGGTGGGCATAGGCATAACGGTCAATGGTCGCATTCAAAACGACGCCGCCGTAGGCATCAGCATAAGACGCCAAGTCCGTGCCGCCCCCTCCGAGGCCCAACCGCAGCGGAGCACGCGAGCGGACGTTGGCCGATCGAAATCGCGTCATGTGATCCTCGTTACAGGATTGCCTGAACACGCCCGCAAGCCGGATTCGAGGACGTCTCGCATGGCTTGCGTCGAGTAATGGGCGCTGATGAAGTCAAGGCTTGCCAGCGCGCGTTCACGCGCAGCATCGGCTTGGGCGGCGGCCAGCACTGCGGCGGCAAATGCTTCGGCGGTGTTGCCGATGAAAAGCAACTGTCCTGCGTTCTCGATGCCTTGAGCGCCTGTATCAGTGGTCACGACCGGGACGCCGCGGGCCATGGCCTCGATGACCTTGCCCTTTACTCCAGCACCGTAGCGTAGCGGCGCTATGACAAGATCTGCCTCGTCATAAAGCTTGCCAAGCTGCTCGTCGGAGACGAACCCGAGGACCTCCACGCCCGGTCTCTGCAGGGCATTGACCTCCGGACCAACCTTGGAACCCACGATCTTGAGGTGCGTCGCCAGCTTGGCCGCATCGATCAACGGCAGCACGTCCTGGCAGAACCACGTGATGGCATCACTGTTGGGTGGATGGCCGAACCCTCCGACGAAGAGCAAACGCAAGGGACCCGCGCCAGCCGTCCGTTCATGCACTTTGGCACGTGCGGCAGCCAGCTCGTCGGCCACGAAGCGATAGGCGGCGATGGCGCGCGCTGCTACCCCAGGTTCGAGCAAGACCCCCATCGCTTCGGCTTCGTCACGCGAGGGATAGAGCACAAGATCGCTGCGGTTGCAGACGGACAGCTCCAACCTCTTCATCTCGGCGACTTCGGCATCGTTAACAGGGCGGCCCTGCAGCGCGCGCTGTGCCATCATCCGCCGGAAATGGATGTCGTGACCGTAATAGACGACGCGGGCTTTTGTAAGCTCGCGCACCGCATCGATATAGTGCTGCGCAATATGCGGCCGGCTCAGCAGGACCATGTCGTAAAGATCCGCGCGTTCAGCAAGGAAGCGCGAAAACTTGCCTACGAAACCTGGACCGTGAACAACCTCGATCCCGAGCTGCTGCAACTTTGGTGTGTAATCGGGATCTCGCCAAAGATTGTCCGGCCAGAACGTGACACGGTGGCCCGCTTCGATAAGGACCCGCATGAACGCATAAATGGTGCGCGACCCTGCATCCTTGTCCCACTGCGGAACATAATGATCGACCACCAAAATGTGGCGCTTGGCGGAGGAGCGATCGCGGGCGCGCAGCACATTTTGGGCATTGGGATAGTGGTCCTGCTCGAGCACCCTTTGCCAGCGTTTGAAAAATCGCTCGTTATTGGCGACCTGATAAGCCTTGCCACCCGAGGTCAGGTCACGGCCATGGCTGCGGCCCTCATGATGCACAACTTCGGATGCGGGGCTGTAGAGTGTGCGGTAGCCCTGCTCTCGCAGGCGGAAGGCCAGGTCACTATCTTCGCAATAAGCAGGCGCATAAACGGTATCGAAACCATCCATGGCCTGCCACAAAGCCGTCGGTACTGCGATCGATGCTCCGGAACAGTAGTCGACATCCTTGAGGTAATTGTATTCCGGAGCCCTTGCATCCTGGTTGCGACCGAGATTCCAGGCCGATCCGTCACGCCAGACGATACCCCCCGCTTCCTGCAATGTGCCATCCCAGTTGATCAGCTTGGAGCCGACCAGACCGACCCGCTCGAACTGCGCAAATGGGCTCAACAGTCCATCCAGCCAGCCGGGCATGACCAATGTGTCATTGTTGAGCAGAACGACGTATCGTCCTCGTGCTTGCTTGGCTGCGGCGTTGCAATTGCCAAGGAAGCCCAGATTGCGGGTTTGACGCAAGTGACGAACCCGTCCGCCGATCTTGCCGATCAAGGGGGCTGTGGCATCGCTTGAACCGTCATCGGCTACAATAATGTCGAAGCTGTACGCTTCGTCGAGCTCGAGAAGGCTGGCAAGGCAGATCAGCGTATCGAGCAGGTTGTTGTAGACCGGAATGATCACCGTCGCATCGCCGGGTTGATCCGGTGCACTTGTGTGCAAGCGCGCCCGTTCACAGAGACGGTCGACCAGCTGGCGACAATCATCTGACCCTGCAAACTCTGTCTCGCGGCCGTGCCAGCGCTGCATCAATGACAACAGATACCAGCTGCGATTGAGCACTTCCTCGCCATAACCATCGAGAATGAAATCACGCATGGCCTGTGTCGGCCAGAAATCATCAAGCGGGCGTGGCGGCCAGGGCGCGGGCATCGCGTCGTCAGGCTTTGGCACTGCCGGAGACGTCGTTTTTGGGGCCCTGGCAACAGCGCTGCCAGCCGCCGGGCTCGACCATTCCGACTTCCCTCGGCTCGCCGGAAGTTCGCGGCCCTCATCCTTCCCATACATGAGAAAATGGGTGAGGGGCTCGGTCTCGGCCGCAGCAACGTCGGGGTAGCGGTCAAGATACGCTCGCGGATTGAACAGAGGATTTGGCCAGCGCCCTTCTCGCCAGCCATGCTGCAGATAATGATCGAGCGGGTTCCATGAGCCATCAGCCGCTACGTCGGGATTTTGTGCGAGATACCAGTCGTTGGCGAACAAGGGGTGGGGATTGCGACCCTCACGCCAGCCATGTTCCACATAGTGGAGCAGGGGAGACATATCGGCGGCTGCAACATCTGGATAATGCGCCAGATAGTCTGCTGCTGCAAACAGGGGATGGGGCTCAACGCGGTGCCACCTGCGCTCGGTCAGATAGGCGTGCAGGCTAAGCTTGCCTGCGCCCGCCATCTGCCGCTCAAGCCAGGGGGCCAGGAAAATCTTGGTGACCGGAGTGGTTTTCCTGCCACGCACGGCATGCAACACCACGCGCTTTGGCACCGCGAGCTTCGGGCCGATGTGCTGCGCCATCTGCCCGATCACACCAGTCAATTCCGACGTGACGCGCCGCGGCAGCACGGCCAAGGCCCTTGTGGCAGTGTGCTCGCCATCAAGAGCTGCCTGTGCCTGTGCCTGTGCCTGGGCAGCTTGTACCGTGACCGGCTCGTCCCCGGCCACTTCAGGAACTGCCGCAGGCGGCCTTGCCAACCGGGATGCGGCGCAGGTGGGCGGGGCGCTCTGCGACGGCACCGGTTCGTGCTCAAGTGCACTGGCTTGCACTACCCCCGGCTCGGCGCCCTTCATCAGAGCATTCTTGAGGTCGCAGAGCGCGCGGTCCCGCTCGATCGCGACGGAGTCGCACTCAGCTTCCAGAGCGTACAATCGCGCCTGCAGTTCAACCTGTCGGCTCGTGGCAGCCGCTAAGGCCTTGTCCCTGTCATCGAGTTCAGCCTTGGCGCTGCTACTCTTGTCGAGGAGTTCTTGGTACTGGGCAAGGGCGGTGTCCCGTTGCGTCTGCAGGACCTCGATTTGTGCTTGAGCCGCAGTCTGGGCTCCGGCCGCACGCTCAAGGTCGCGGTCCTGCTCGGCCAGTTTGTGCTGGACGGCCTTGACCTCGGCGAGGGCCCGATCGCGTTCATCGCTTGTCGCATCATGCTGCGCTTGCAGAGTTTCGATGTCGGCCTGCAACTCGGTTTGATGTCTTGCCGCGACCACAAGTGCCGCATCCCGGTCAGCAAGGTCGGCGCGCAGGCGTCTGGTCTCGTCAAGAGCTGCGTCACGATCTGCCTGGGCAGCGGCCAGGGCAGTCGTGGCTTCTTCGAGGCCTGCCACGGCCTTGGCGGCAGCATTCTCGCGCTGGGCTGCCATGTCTTCAGCGACGTCCCGCTTAAGCCGCTCCTCAACCAGCCTGGTGTTGAGCGCAAACAAACCAGCGATGATCGACGCTTGATCCTGGCCTATCTCGTGATCGCTCGCCTCGCTGAGCAGACGGGCCAAGAGCGCTCGCTGACCTTCCCCTTCGCGCATCAAGGCTTCGCGTTCGCGCTGGACAGCAGCCCCAAGTTCGGTGCTGGTCCGGCGCAGATCTGCCAGAGACTGGGCCTGCCTTTCCTGCTCCGTGCGCAGGCCAAGAAGCTGGCTACGTTCCCGGGCGAGTTCCTCGCGCGTACGGGTAACCTCGGCCCTGAGAGCCTCGTCTTCCTCGTGCAGGCCCGATGCCCAGGCCATGATGCTCTCATGTTGCGGCCACAGGTCATCGTTTGGATTGAAGAAGATGCTCGAGGTTAGCTCAGGTATGTCGACCGGACTGTCGCTGCAGGCCGCGAGTACATATTCGGGATCTGTCAGAGGCAATTCGCCCGCGCCGATCTGAAAATGTCCTTCGCCCGCGACATTGCCGACAAGGATGCGGGCAGCACCGAGGTTGCCAGCGAACTTTGCTTCAAGAGGATAGCTTGCCGACAGAAGCGACATGCGGATGCCAGTGAGGTGCACATGGCAAAAGTGTCGGTCCAAGAGCCGCTGGAATTCAGGCACATCCATTTCAAGAACGTGGAACGGGTTGGGTGTCTTGAAGCGATTGTAGACGGGTTTGTTGGGCGTCGAGACCAGCAGCAGTCCGCCCTTCTTGAGCACCCGCCGCGCTTCTTGCAGGAGGCGGTCGTGATCTGTGACGTGCTCGATCATTTCGTTGGCGACGATCACATCGAAGGTGCCGGCCTCGAATGGCAGGTCGAAGCAATTGGCGATCAGATACTCAACATTATCACAAGCATGACGGCGCCGTGCCAGTTCGATGGCCTGTGCGCTGATGTCGACCCCGGTGACCATGGCACCGCTGCTGCCCAGGATGGCCGTGCCATAGCCCGTGCCACAAGCCAGATCGAGGACGCGCTTGCCTGCGACAAATTCCCGGCAAAGCGCGTAGCGATGCAGGTGTTCATAGGCGATGCGGCCGCGCTGCTCGGCAGGATCAAAGCGTTCGAGATCACCTGACATCAATGCCACTCCGCGTTTCGAGACGGCGCGCCATCATGGCCGCGCAGCAACCACCCCAATGTTCGCAGCAGACGGCGACCGCGGTGTGGATGATGTCGATGATGTTTTAGGGCGATCTTAAGCAAAGCAAGTTTGCGCTCCCGCAAGGCCTTTGCCAAGGTTTCGTCGCTTTCGCGCGCACCAATCACCCCAGGTTCCAAACTCGACAAGATTGATAAAACGTTGCTTTCTGGCAATTCTGCCGGAAAGTTGAACACCCCGTGAAAACCGAACTCCTGACCGTCGGACCGTCCCCGTTCGTAGGAGAATCGCCTGGCCGTCCTGGTGCTGGCAAACCTGATTTCATGATTTACCTCAAGATGGCGGCGATACAATCGGCAAACCATCACATCTTCCGGCTCTGATGCCGGCGGCAAGGTGGTTGTCGCTTGGAGCAAGCGGCGCGATCGCAAGGAAAACCCGCCGTTCCCGATGGCCATGTCATACTGCGGCCAAGGCGCGCCAATAAAATCATAATCAAGAAAATCATCGCACCAGCGACGCCCATCCCGGACAAAACCATCCCATTGCACGATCAGTGCGT
This sequence comes from Novosphingobium sp., assembly GCA_046290865.1. Classification (GTDB taxonomy): domain Bacteria; phylum Pseudomonadota; class Alphaproteobacteria; order Sphingomonadales; family Sphingomonadaceae; genus Novosphingobium. The sequence continues at coordinate 6,533 of JBKBUD010000079.1, forward strand.
GGCTGGTCTGGACATGGTCGACGAGCCCGTGGAGCATGAACTGCGAGTAATCACGGCGCGATCTGAGTGGCGCGATGGCGCGCCACTCGATGCCGCTTCCAGCCATCGCGGCCGGCTGCCGGTCTGATAAAAGCAGCGCGTGCGCAAAGTGCACCTGGCTCATGGAATGGCGCAGGGCCGCCACAGTCGCGTCAAGCGCTACGCTCGAGACGGCAACCAATGTCACTTGGGAAAGGTGGGGACGCCTCGGCATGTCAGGCGCTCAGATCAATGCAAGAGTACATTGTTCAAAAGATCGGGAGAACAAGGGGCTGTGATGAGGGTCGTTGCACACCGCAGTGTGCCAGCGCGCTTGCAGCAGGCGCAACTCTCGCTCGAAGCGCTCGCGCTGATCGCGCCTCATGTCGTGCGGGCGGCTGCAAGACTCGGCGTGGAATAACGTCGCCTCGGCGCACCAGATGTTGGCAAGGCCACGGGCCTGCAGCTTGAGACAGAAATCGACGTCGTTGAAGGCCACCGCGAAACCGTCTGCGTCAAGTCCGCCAACCGCCTCATAGTGGTGACGCGCCACCAAGAGGCAGGCCGCCGTTACCGCCGATACCTGGCGCGAAACGCTGTGCCAGCTGCAATGGTCGCGGCTAGCCGGTTCGACGCCGCGTTGGACATGACCGGCCGCATTGCCGACCCCCAGCGCCACACCTGCGTGCTGGATGCGGCCATTGGGATAGAGCAGTCTTGCCCCTACCGCCCCTACTGCGGGCTGGATGCAGTGGCGCATCATGGCATTCAGCCAGTCGCCATCGCACGGTTCGACGTCGTTATTGAGCAAGCAGAGATATTCGTGGCTCGAGCTTGCAGCGGCGATGTTGTTGAGGCGAGAGAAGTTGAATGGCCCGTCATCGCGCAGGACCCTGATCGTGCGGTTCTCCTGCGCTGCGGCCAGCAGGGCCAGCATTGCAGCATCGCTGCTGCCGTTATCGACCACGATGATCTCAACCGGGCCGGGGTAGCGCAAGCGGGCAAGACCTGACAGGCAGCTCTGCATCAGATCGGGTCGGTCGCGCGCCGGGATAATGATCGATACCGAGGGCCAGGTGTCGGGCTCAGGGGGCAGGACCTGCGCGAACCCAGGGGCCTGGCTCTTCGTGCCGACCTGCCAATCCGGCCAATGGGCCCTCACAAACGACGCCCAGTGCTCCACACGGTCGGTAGGTGCGGTACGGTGCGTGAGGACAAGGGGCACATGGTGAGGCCTTGCACCTGCATCGAGCATGCCTTGCTGCAACCGGGCGAGGCCTTCAGCTGTGGCTGGCAGTTGTGGATGCTGTGCCAGCACGGCCATTGCCGCCTCGATCCGGACCGCGCTGGCACCGCCCAGGCAATCGCGCGCTTTATGAAGCAGCGGATCCCATTGGGGCTTGATCCAGGGGCGCGCGGGACCTTCAAGGGTTCTCTCGTCCTCGTCCCAATAGATGATGTCTGCATCGCTCCAGCGTGACAACGCCGCGCCGAGGACGCGCGCCAGGCTGTCACTGACGCTATCATCTGACAACAGTGGCACGAACCAGCGCAGGCCCTTTTGCTCGGCCGCGATGAAGCGTTCAGCTAGTCTGCTGCTGCCGCCGGGCAGATGGGCAATGGCAAGATCCTCAAGGGGGGCGGCTTTGCCGATCCACGCCGCTTCATGGAGCGGCGCGAAGTGGTGGCTCCATAGCCGGTAAAAGTCAGCATGGCCGCACGCCAGACGGCAAAGCGCGTTCCATCCCCGCACGCGCTTGCCAAGAGCTATATCGCGCAGCGCCGCAAGCGTGGCCCAAGGCGCCGAGAGCAGCGCAAGTTTCAGCGCTGCACCAAATGCTCCAGACGACCGCCAGGGGAAACCACTCTGCTTCATTGTGATCCGAGCAGTCGGCGCGCGCGGCCACTGACCTGCCGGAAGGCGACGAGGGCGCGAGCCTTCAGGTTGAGCCTGGGAGGCGTTGCCACCAGGCGTTCAACCAGAACTTCGACAGGGCAGGGCAAGCCGGTTACAGGATCAAGGTAACGGGGGTAGATGATGTAAGCCGCCGCAATCAGCTCCTCGATCGAGCGACGCGCCGTTCTGCGACCGGGCACTGGGCCACGATCACAGGTCAGGCCCCAGCCGGCATAGAAGGGTACGCCATGAACCGTTACTGGTTTGGCATGGATGAGCGCTTCAAACCCCGCCAGCGAGCTGTTGACGTGGACTTCGTCGACCATTGCGATGAGATCGGCCATTGGCGCTCTGGTCTCGATCAGATCGGCCAGATCGCCGATGTCCTGTGCTGCGATACCGCCCTTGCGGTGTCCGGCCAGAACATCAGGATGCGGCTTGTAGATGATGAACGCATCGCGCCCGACCTCGGCCCGAACACGCCCGAGCAATTCCAGATTCGAGGCAAGCGCCCCCCCGCTGGTAACGGCGCGATCATCCTCCACCTGACCGGGAACAAGGACATGGCGTCGCATGCCTCCCGGACGGGAAAGGCGGCCCGTGCCGCCCTTTTCGTACTTTGACAAGCCGTTGGCTATGATCGCAGCACGCAGCGCTGCGGCGCGTTCCAGCAGCTCGGGCTGGAACTGCCAGGTCTGCAAGATTTGCTCGAGTTCGCTCGGTGCTGTGGGGTCAAAGTGAATGCCCACGCGGTCAACGATGATAGAAAGGGGGGGGACGCAATTGGCGCCAAGTCCGGAGGACCGAATGAAGCCGTCCTCCACTTCAAACACGGTCCGGCCCTCGAGCGACTGTTCCTGAGCCGGCGTCAGGCGCGAGCGCCACACTGCGGTGGCATCATTTTCCCGGCACACGGACAGGGCGCGTCTGAACGGGTTCTCACCCCCATTCCACAGGAGTGGAGCCACGGTTGGACGCTTCCAGAACGCAAAGCCCAGGGCCGCGCCGATCGGGCGGTTGGCATCGATTATCAGACGCCATAATCCACACAATTCAATGGCTTGCCGGGCACTTATCACCCGGCCACTGAAAGGATCATGCCACTGCCAGCTGGCGAGATGGGTATGGACGAGCGCTGCTGCATTGACGGGCACGCAGCGGCCAGCTGCATCGAGTAGCGTGAGTGGCCTTCCTGCGGCAAGGACCAGGAGTGCGCGCGGATCGTTTGCCGGCAGGCGAACTTCCCGCGCAGTTTCGAGCAGGGTCCACGGGTCGGCGTCAGGTGCCCAGTTTGAGTCTTCGAGTAGCTCCGGGCCCGCAACCTTGCGGCCCCAGTAACAGCCTCCGACGCGATGCTGGGCCATTGCTGTGAGCAACGCGCCGATGTCAGCCTCATCAAGCTCTGATGCAAGCCTCGATGGCACGGCGAAGACCGGGGCGCGAGCTCCGGGAAAGGGAGGGATGGCCAGAAGCGGATGCATCAGTCGGTGGCGGCAATCGCAATCACCTCGCGCAGGAGCTGCGCCAGGTTCTGGAGTGGCACCATGTTCGATCCATCCGAAAGCGCATTGTCCGGGTCCGGGTGGGTTTCCAGGAACAGGCCGTCGATCCCGACAGCCATCGCCGCGCGCGCCAGGGGTTTGACAAACTGGCGCTGACCGAGCGAGCGATCCCCGCC
>JBKBUD010000003.1:0-81813 GCA_046290865.1 Novosphingobium sp.
ACATCGAGCATCCCGAACTCATCGCCCAGCGCATCGAGCGCTTCGCCAGCTTCGTCGGCGCGGACCGCGTCGTCGCCAGCACCGACTGCGGCTTCGGCACCTTCGCCGGCTATGGCAAGCTAGATCCCATCGTGACGTGGCGCAAGCTCCGGTCGCTGCGTGAAGGGGCGGATATCGCCGCCAGCCGCCTGTGAGCCCCGAGAATCGCCGCGCCGCCGAGCATGACTGCGCCCGTCTCGTCGCGCTCTACGCCAACCTCAACGACGAGGCGCGCTGGGATGATGTAGCGGCGCTCTACGCTGAGGACGGCGTGATGTATCGCCCGACCGCGCCGGATCAGGGCGTTGAGGGTCGCGAGGCTATCCTTGCGGCGTTCAAGGCTCGCCCGCCGCGGACGACGCGGCACGTATGCTCGAACGTGGTGATCGACGTCGAAGGCCCCGCCACCGCACGCGGCACCAGCGCGATGCTGCTGTTCACGGGCGAGGGCGCGCCGCTGGTAGGCTCCTTCCACGATCGCTTCGTGTTGACCGCCGATGGCTGGCGCTTTGCCGAGCGGCGTGGGAGCCTGACGTTCAAGTGAACGCCCCTGCCGCCTCGAACCCGGTCAAGTCGGCGATGCGCACGCTCGACGTGATCGAGTACGTCGTCGCCAACCGGCAGGGCGCAGTCGCGCAGGAGATCGCGGGCGCGCTGGCCATTCCGGTCAGCAGCCTGTCCTACCTCCTCGCCACGCTGACCGAGCGTGGCTACCTGACGCGGGAAGGGCGGCGCTATTTGCCGGGGCCCGGCCTGCAGCGCCTGCGCGCGCCCGACGCCGCCCTTACGCTGGAGGATCGCGTTGCGCCGCTGGTGCGGGCTTTGCGCAGCGAGCTCAACGAAACCTCCTCGTTCATGGTGCGCCGTGGCTGGGAAGTCGAAGCATTGGTCACCGAGGCCAGCGATCAGGCGCTGCGCTATGCCGTCGATCCGGGCACGCGGCGCCCGCTCCATGCGCTAGCTGCGGGCAAGATCATGGCAGCCTGGCTGCCGCCGGCCGAGATGGAGCGCTATTTCGCCGAGACCGAGCGCGCCAAGCTGACACCGCGGACGCGCACGACCGAGGCAGAACTGCGCGCCGACTTCGCGCAGATCATGGCGACCGGCTTCAGCCTCGCGCAGGAAGAGGCGACGGCCGGCATCTGCGGCATGGCGGTGCCGGTGTGGATCGACGAGCAACTTGCAGGCGCGTTCAGCGTGGCGGTCCCCGCAGTTCGCTTCAACGAGGAACTGGTTGAGCGGGTCCATCAGTTGCTGCTGCGCTCGGCTGGAGCGGTAAAGTGATGAAGCGCAGGTCCTTCCTCGGACTTCTGCCTGCCGCTGCCGGCTTGGTCGTCGCCCCCGGTCTGGCGCGCGCCGTGCCAGATCAACGTCGCTTCCGCGTGATCTGCGACAACGACTTTTCCGGCGACCCTGACGGCCTCTTCCAGTTGGCGCATCACATGCGTTCGCCCTCAGTCGATGTTCGGGCGATCATCGGATCGCACCTGCACGCCGACGAAGCCTGGGCCAAGTCCGACCATCAGGCGACCGACAGTGCGCACAGGGCGCGCGAACTGCTCGAGGTGATGGGGCTGACCGGCAAGGTCCCGGTCGTTGCCGGTGCCGAGAAGGCGATGGTCTCTGCGTCGGTCCCGGCACGCTCTGCGGCCGCCGATGCCATCATCGCCGAGGCCATGCGCGACGACTCTCTGCCGCTGTTCTACTGTGCCGGTGCCGGCCTTACCGATCTGGCGTCGGCCTTGTTGATCGAACCGCGCATTGCCAAGCGGCTGACGCTGGTGTGGATCGGCGGGCCGGAGTATCCCGGCCTCGGCCTGCCCGTGCCGGGCGGATCGCCGGGCGAATACAACATCACGATCGACGTGGCAGCGGCACAGGTTGTTTTCAACCGCTCCGATGTCCCGGTGTGGCAGATCCCGCGCAACACCTATCGGCGGATGCTGTTCTCGATGGCCGAAATCGAGGCCATGAAGGCGCAAGGAGGGACCGGCGCCTGGCTGGCGGAGCAGATCTCCGGACTGACCGAGGAGGTCGCGAAAGTGGGCCTGACGGTCGGCGAGGCCTATGCCTTGGGCGACAGCCCGTTGGTCACGCTGACCGTGCTGCAATCGTCATTCGAGCCCGATCCATCGTCCAGCGACTATGTGATCGTACCTGCGCCGAGCGTGCAGCAAGATGGCACGTACAAGCCCAATCCCACGGGCAAGCCGATCCGCGTCTATGTGACGATCGACACGCGCCTGACCTTCGGCGACATGCTGGCCAAGCTCAGGAAGTAAGGGCCGGATCGCTCCGGCCCCGTTCTCTTACTTCTTCATGCCTTCGGTGATGCGCTGGGTTTCGGCGCGAGTCGAATCCGGGCCGGTGTTGCGCTTGTAGATGCCGCCCTGGCCCGCCGCGCGGTTGAACAGGTCGGGATCGCCCTCGCGTTGCTCAAGGCCGAACAGCGGGAACAGGCCGGGGTGCCGACCGAGGCCGCCGTAGAGATCAAGGCAGCGCTCGATCCACGGACGCAGCGGATCGTCGTTGGCAAGGACCGGGGTCTTGCACACCGAGGCAGTGAACAGGATGCCCCCCATGATGCGGAAGTCTGCATAGTTCGGCGAGGAGCCGCCCAGCCATTCGTGCTGGCCGAGTGCTGCGCGCAGCGGTTCGAGTGCGGCACTGATCTTGGGCAGGCGCTCCTCGCGACCAGCCTGGACGTCCTCGAGCTTGCGGCCAAGCATCTTCTCGCGACTGTGGGTGACGTATTCGTGGTCAGCCGGGACCGAGAGATCGCGGTAGTCGGCGCAGAAGCAGAACATCCACGGACCGACAGCGGCGTTCCAGAACCAGTGGTCGAGTGCCTTGAGCGTTGCGGCGACGCTTTCGTGAGGGATCAGGGCAGGGCGGTCAGGGTACTTGGCGTCGAGGTATTCGACGATGCCCCAGCTATCGAGGACGAATTCACCGTCGTCGACGATCGCCGGCAGACGCTCGGTCTTGCCGCCGGTGCGTTCGAGAATGCCGGTGAAGCCGCCCGGCACGACATCGAGATCAAAGCCTTTGTGCTTGAGCGCGTATTTGGTCGCCCAGACGAAGGGACTGATCGTGGCGCCGGTCGAAAGGGCAAGATCATAGAAAGTGATGGTGTTGTTGGCGGCCATGGGAATCCTCTCTCGTCGTTGCGATCAGTCTGCCAGATATTGTTAGTAACACAAACAGATTTTGCGTCTCGCGACGCAGTTCAAGGAACGACGGCAACGCTAGAATGCAAAGAGCGCCGGACCCGTCGGGATGGGCCGGCGCTCTCGCATTCGGGCTGTTGCCCTCAGTCTTACTTCCTTGTGCGCCAACCTTCGGCATAGTTGTCGCGCGCGGCGGCAACATAGGGCACTGCCGAGACCACGGCCTTGATTTCGGTCTGGACGTGGGGTTCGACGGTCGGCTTGGAAGTGCCGCCGTTAGGTTCGCCCCACAGCAGGCTGACTTCGGTGCCCGGCTCGACATGGCCCGGTTCCATCATCGCAAGAGTGAGGAACTTGCCCTCGTTGGCGGTGTAGCCGATCCAGGTGGAAAGGCCGACCATCTTGCCATCGGCGAGGACCTGATCGAACGGGTGCATCGAGTAGACCGCGCTCGGGTACTCCATGAACTTTGCACGGTCGCCCGTGCTCAGCGCCGAGGACTGGACGCGCATGACGTCTTCGTTGTCGAGCGCGAGGGTCACCTTGGTGCGGTGATTGCCTGCAGCGGCCATCTTCTCGAGCGCGGCGCGGCCGATGAAGTCATGGTCGAACTTGACGAACGGGCCGTAACCGAGGTCCCACGGCGTGGTGTAGTAGCCTTCGATGGTTTCGGGCACGTAGCTGCCGCCGACCGAGCACTTGGCTTCGTACGAGTTGGCCGAGAGCCATTCGCGGTACGGGCGCAGCGCCTCGCCGGTGTAGATCGCGGGGAAGGGCGAGGGGATCCAGCCCGATTCCAGCGTGTTCGACGAATAGGCGCGGCCCCCGACGAGGGCCATGCCAAAGCCCTTGCCCGCCTCGACGAGCGCGGCATGGACGGCGCCATAGTCTTCCCAAGGTCCCATCAACTCAAAGCCGGGCTGCCCTGCCATGCCGTGGCGGAGCGCGCGGACTTCCTTGCCGCCGATTGTCAGGCGCGTCATGTGGAAGAACTTGAGGTCGGGCGGGGTCTTGCCGATGGCCTTCTCGATGATCTTCATCGCATTCGGGCCCTGGATCTGGAAGCGGTAGGAGTTGCGCTTGCCATCGGTGCGCATTGCCCAGCGCTCGTCACGCTCCACGGTGACGTTCCAGTTGCCGCTGGCAGCGTGGTATTCGACCCACTCGATGGTCGGTGCGCGTCCGACGAGGTTGAAGTGGTTCTCGTCGAGGTAGAACAGGATCACGTCGCCGATCACATAGCCATCGGGCGTGACGGGCACGAACTGCTTGGCGCGGTCGGGCTGGAAGTTCTTGAACGAGTTGATGCCGAGGTGCTCGAGCATCTTGAAAGCGTCGGGTCCCTTAACCGCGAGATCGACCATGTGGTACGACTGGTTGTAAAGGACGGCAGTGTGGCCCCATGCCCACTGTTCGTTGCGCCAGTTGGAGAATTCCGACGGTACGCCCGGATAGACGTTGGGACCGACTTGCTGGTTGCGGACGAAGTCTACGAGGTCGCCAGCATTCTGGATGACCTGCTCTAGGGTCTGGGACATTTCTCAAGCTCTCCCGATGCGATTTCACGGATATGGACTCGCCATGCCTTATTTTCGCGTGCTTGAAAAGTTCGGAATGTTGAATTGAGTGAAAATTGTATGTGTCACATACATGCGGGGGTGTCGAAGGCCGGTCGCGTTTGCGCGGCGCAAACGAAAAGGGCCGGTCCTTGCGGACCGGCCCTTTTGCGTGTCGGTTAAGGCAGATCAGCCTTCGACGTGTTCGGCGAGAACCGTCAGGCCCTTGGCGCCGACTTCTGCGAAGCCACCCTGGACGGTGATCTCTTCGGGAGCCGAACCTGCCGACTTGTAGACCTTGATCGTCCCGTCCTTGACCGTCGACATGAACGGTGCGTGGCCTTCCAGCACGCCGAATTCACCGTCGGTGCCGGGAACGACGACCATGTGGACCTCTTCCGAACGGACGAGGCGGGCCGGGGTGACGAGTTCGAAGTGGAGAGACATCTCTAGCCTTTCGGTCTCCCCGGGCGGGACCCGGGGAGCTAGGTCAATCAGGCTTCAGCAGCCAGCTTCTTGGCCTTTTCGACCGCTTCGTCGATGCCGCCGACCATGTAGAACGCGGCTTCGGGAAGGTGGTCGTACTCGCCGTCGACAACTGCCTTGAACGAACGCACGGTGTCTTCGACCTGGACAAACTTGCCCGAGATGCCGGTGAACACTTCGGCGACGTGGAACGGCTGCGACAGGAAGCGCTGGATCTTGCGGGCGCGGGCAACGGTGAGCTTATCTTCTTCCGAAAGCTCGTCCATGCCGAGGATCGCGATGATGTCCTGCAGCGACTTGTACTTCTGCAGCGTTTCCTGAACGCGGCGGGCAGTCTGGTAGTGCTCTTCACCCACGACGGCGGGCGTCAGCACGCGCGAGGTCGAGTCAAGCGGGTCAACTGCCGGGTAGATGCCGAGTTCCGAGATCGCACGGTTCAGCGTGGTCGTTGCGTCAAGGTGAGCGAACGAGGTGGCCGGTGCCGGGTCGGTAAGGTCGTCCGCGGGAACGTAGATCGCCTGCACCGAGGTGATCGAACCCTTGGTGGTGGAGGTGATGCGCTCCTGCAGCTGGCCCATGTCGGTGGCGAGCGTCGGCTGGTAGCCCACGGCCGAAGGAATACGGCCGAGCAGAGCCGACACTTCCGAACCTGCCTGGGTGAAGCGGAAGATGTTGTCGACGAAGAACAGAACGTCCTGACCTTCCTGGTCGCGGAAGTACTCGGCCATGGTCAGACCCGACAGAGCGACGCGAGCGCGGGCGCCCGGGGGCTCGTTCATCTGGCCGAACACGAGAGCAACCTTCGAGCCGTCCGGGGTCGGGTTGCCATCGGCGTCCTTGGCGATAACGCCGGCGTCGAGGAACTCGTGGTAGAGGTCGTTGCCTTCGCGGGTGCGTTCACCGACGCCTGCGAAGACCGACACGCCGCCGTGGCCCTTGGCGATGTTGTTGATCAGTTCCTGGATGAGCACGGTCTTGCCCACGCCGGCGCCGCCGAACAGGCCGATCTTGCCGCCCTTTGCGTAAGGGGCGAGAAGGTCGATGACCTTGATGCCGGTCACGAGGATCGCGGCTTCGGTCGACTGCTCGATGAATTCCGGAGCCTTGGCGTGGATCGGAGCGGTCTGCTCGGCGCCAACCGGGCCACGCTCGTCGATCGGATCGCCGACGACGTTCATGATGCGGCCGAGGGTCTTGGGGCCGACCGGCACCGAGATCTGCGCGCCGGTGTTCGACACCGGCTGACCGCGGGTCAGACCGTCGGTCGAGTCCATCGCGATGGTGCGGACGGTGTTCTCGCCGAGGTGCTGAGCGACTTCGAGAACGAGGCGGTTGCCGTTGTTGTCGGTTTCGAGCGCCGAGAGGATCGCGGGGAGTTCGCCCTCGAACGCCACGTCGACGACGGCGCCGATGACCTGGCTGATCTTGCCGGTAGCTGCTGCGGTGGCCATTGTTGTTTCCTTGCCTTCTATCTCAGTCGTCAGAGCGCTTCAGCGCCCGCGATGATTTCGATGAGTTCGGTGGTGATCGCGGCCTGGCGGCTGCGGTTGTACTGGATGGTGAGCTTGTTGATCAGCTCGCCCGCATTGCGCGTCGCATTGTCCATCGCGGTCATCGACGCGCCTTGTTCCGAGGCTTCACGCTCGAGCAGGGCACCGAAGAGCTGCGTGGTGACGTAGCGCGGCAGCAGTTCCTCGAGGATTTCCTCCTCGCCCGGCTCGTATTCCACCACCGCATCGATAGCGGCCGTGTTGGTGGGGGCGGGGACCGGGATGATCTGCGTGGTGACCGGCAACTGGGTCAGCGCGTTCTTGAACTCCGGCGCGACAAGGTGCGCGACGTCGAACTTGCCGGCTTCGAACATCTCGAGGAGTTCGCGAGCGATGGCGCTGGCTTCGTCGAAGCCGGGCGTGCGCACGTTGCCGGTGTCGTATCCGGCGGCGATGCCGTTCGGATAGTCACGGCGGATCGGGGCGCGACCCTTCTTGCCGACGAGGTAGAAGTTCACCGTCTTGCCCGCAGCTTCAAGCGCACGCGCCTGGAGCTTGGCTTCCTTGACGATGTTCGAGTTCAGACCACCGCACAGGCCCTTGTCGGTGTTGACCACGACAAGGAGGTGGCGCTGGTCGGAGCCAGTGCCGCGCATTAGCAGCGGTCCGTTGTCCTGACCCGCAACCTTGGCGGCGAGGCTGCCCATGACTTCCGCGAGGCGGCTGGCATAGGGGCGCGCGGCTTCGGCAGCCGCCTGCGCCTTGCGCAGCTTGGCCGCTGCGACCATCTGCTTGGCCTTGGTGATCTTCTGGGTCGACTTGACCGAGTTGATCCGGCCCTTGAGTTCCTTCAGCGAGGCCATGACGGCTCCCTTATCCGTCACCCCGCCGCGCTGGACGGGGTGGCGTTGACTTCAAAGACTTAGGCGAACTGCTTGCCGAACGCGTCGAGCGCCGCGACCAGCTTGCCCTTGGCTTCGTCGCCAAGGTCCTTGGTGTCGCGGATCAGGCCGAGCAGGTCAGCGTGCTGCGTGCGCAGGAAGCTGAGCAGTTCGGCTTCGTATTCGGTGACGCGGTTGGTCGGCACGCTGTCTAGGTAGCCCTGGGTACCGGCGAAGATCACGCAGGTCTGCTCTTCGAAGCCGAGCGGCGAGAACTGCGGCTGCTTGAGCAGCTCCGTCAGGCGGGCACCGCGGTTGAGGAGCTTCTGGGTCGAAGCGTCGAGGTCCGAACCGAACTGCGCGAAGGCAGCCATTTCGCGGTACTGAGCGAGCTCAAGCTTGATCGAGCCGGCAACCTTCTTCATCGCCTTGGTCTGGGCCGAGGAGCCGACGCGCGACACCGACAGACCGACGTTGATGGCCGGACGGATGCCCTGGTAGAACAGGCCGGTTTCAAGGAAGATCTGACCGTCGGTGATCGAGATCACGTTGGTCGGAATGTAGGCCGAAACGTCGCCCGCCTGGGTTTCGATGATCGGCAGGGCGGTGAGCGAGCCAGCGCCGTTCTCGTCGTTCATCTTCGCAGCGCGCTCGAGCAGGCGGCTGTGGAGATAGAACACGTCGCCGGGATAGGCTTCGCGGCCCGGCGGGCGGCGGAGCAGCAGCGACATCTGGCGGTAGGCAACGGCCTGCTTGGAAAGGTCGTCGTACACGATCACGGCGTGCATGCCGTTGTCGCGGAAGAATTCGCCCATGGTCGCGCCGGTGTAGGGAGCGAGGTACTGGAGCGGGGCCGGTTCCGAAGCGGTCGCGGCGATGACGATGGAGTATTCCATCGCGCCGTTCTCTTCGAGCTGGCGGACGATCTGCGCGACAGTCGAGCGCTTCTGGCCGACGGCGACGTAGATGCAGTAGAGCTTCTTGCCTTCGTCGGTGCCGGCGTTGACGGCCTTCTGGTTGATGAAGGTGTCGATCGCGACGGCGGTCTTGCCGGTCTGGCGGTCACCGATGATCAGTTCGCGCTGGCCACGACCGACGGGAACGAGAGCGTCGATCGCCTTGAGGCCGGTCTGCACGGGTTCGTGCACCGACTTGCGCGGGATGATGCCGGGAGCCTTGACTTCGACGCGGGTGCGGGTGGCGTCGACGATCGGGCCCTTGCCGTCGATCGGGTTGCCGAGCGCGTCGACCACGCGGCCGAGGAGGCCACGGCCGACGGGAACGTCGACGATGGTGCCGGTACGCTTGACGACATCGCCTTCCTTGATTTCGGCGTCCGAGCCGAAGATCACGACGCCGACGTTGTCGGCTTCGAGGTTCAGGGCCATGCCCTTCACGCCGTTGGCGAATTCGACCATCTCGCCGGCCTGGACCTTGTCGAGACCGTGGATGCGGGCGATACCGTCACCCACCGAGAGAACCGACCCGACTTCCGAGACCTGGGCGTCGGTGCCGAAGCTGGCGATCTGGTCCTTGATGACCTTCGAGATTTCAGCGGCGCGGATTTCCATGTTCTGTCCTTCCTGGAACCTTATGCGGGCCGATTAGGCCTTCATCGCCTGGGCGAGAGAATTGAGACGGGTGCGGATCGAGCTGTCGATCATCTGGCTGCCGATCTTGACGACGAGGCCACCGAGGATGTCGGGATCGACACTGGTCTTGAGCTTGATCGACTTGCCGGTGCGGGCCTTCAGCTTTTCGGTGAGGGCGGCGACCTGTGCATCGTCGAGCGGGTGAGCGCTGGCAACTTCGGCGCTGACTTCACCGCGATGGGCGGCGGCGATCTGGCCAAAGGCGCGGATCACGTCGGGCAGGGCCGAGAGACGGCGGTTCGAAGCGAGCACGCCGAGGAACTTCTTCGTCAGTTCGCCGAGCCCAAGCAGGCCGGCAACCGAATCCATCGCGCGGCCGGCTGCATCGCGGCCGAGCTGCGGGTTGCCGATCAGGCCCTTGAGGTCAGCCGATTCGCGCAGTGCAGCATCGAGCTTCTCGAGATCGCCTTCTACGGCGTTCACAAAGCCCTGCTCATTGGCCAGATCGAACAATGCCGAGGCGTAACGCCCTGACAGGCTGGCCGTAATGCCGCTGGAAATCTCCACGCGCCGAAGTTCCTTCATCCAGGATAAGCCGAGGCAGACCATTGCCCGGAGATGAACACCGGGTGGCCTGCAGACGGGGCGCGCCTAGCAACGTCAGGCCCATATGACAAGATGCGACTTGGCTTCTTGTGCATAGGTATGATCGTGATTTCCCTGATGTGAGGCGATCAGGGCGCAGGCTGGCAGTTGTAGCGCATCCGTTCGTTGGGTTCAGGCGGCAGCAGCGCCTTGATCGCCTGCTGGTTCTGGCCGAACTGCCGGGCTGCGTCCTCGCCAGCGCCACAGGCCGGGGCGCTGAGCTTCGCACGTGCAGCGCGCGCCTGTGTCATGGCGTCCAGTCCGACGAGAAAACGCTCGACGGTGTAGGTGCGGGTCTGCGGGTCATACGAATTTACTGAAACCGCTTCCTCGCCATTGGGAACGAGGATTCGGCTCCAGCCATCGTTGGCGAGGCCGTACTGGGTCTTGCCATTCATGCAGCCGCCCTCGTTCCAGTCGATGGGAACGTCGGTGATATCGGACACGGTGACGCGGCTGCGCTCGGGATCGAGCACGCAGATCATCCGACCGCCGCCGTCGTTGGAGGCGGCAAGGGCCGAGGCGCTCGGCGAGGGTTGTGGCTCTTCGAGCATTTCCTTGGCGCGGCTGTCGATCGACGAGAGCGAGGGGCGCAGGAACCAGACGGCGATGGCCGAGACCAACAGGGCTGCAGCGCCGAAGACGTGCTTGCGCTGGAACTTGCCGCGCCGCTTCGAGGCCTCGACCATGCCCCAACCGCCAATGCCAAGCGCGCCGACGAGCAGCAGGGCAGCAAGGGCCATGCCGTTGTCGCGCTCGGACAGGACGGCCATCTCTGCCTCGCGGCGCGTTTTTTCCAAGGCTTGCTGGCTGGCCTGGGCGCGGGCTTCGGATTCGGCGGCGAGGCGGGCCTGATCTCCCGCAGCGCGCTGGGCTTCGGCGCGATCGAGGTCGGCGATCGAGCGGCAGGGCAGGCCGCTGGTGTGGGCATCGACCTTGGCCTTGAGCAGGAAGGCGGCAAGCTCGCGCATCGAGATGGCGAAGTAGAAGGACGAATCGGTGCTGTTGTCGCTGACCGTGCCGAACGAGTTCACGCCGATCACGCGCCCGCAGGAATCGAGCAGCGGTCCGCCGGAGTTGCCCGAACCGAGCGGGGCGGTGTGGAGAAGGGTGTCGAACGAGCGCGACGAGCGTCCGCCCGAGAGATAGCCCCGCGTCTTCACGGCTTCTTGCGGCGTCACGAGATCGGCCATCGACAGGCCCTGTGCGAGATCGACATTGCCGGGGTAGCCGACGGCGTAGACTTCAGAGCCATCGCCCGGCGCGCCTGGGAACAGCGTGATCGGCGTCAGGGTGCCGCCGCCCTCGATGCGCAGCAGGGCAAGGTCGTTACCGGGCGAATAGGCGACGAGCTTGGCCGGGTAGCCGTTGCGGCCCTCGGCAGGGACCACACCCGCGATCAACGTGTCGTCGCCGCGCAGTTCTTCGACGACATGGGCGTTGGTGACGATAAGGTTCGGCGTGACCGCAAAGCCGGTGCCATGGGTGATCAATCGCGCCCGGTCTCCGTCGCTTTCGATGATGACCACGCGGACGACCGAGCGGCTTGCGGCGCTGATGTCTGCCGGGTCAGCCAGCGCGATGGGGGCAGATGCCAGTGCCAGGTAGGCGACCAGAAACGCGATTATCTGTTTGGCGACACGCATGAGCGCGCTTTTTGCGCCGATTTGCTTTGACCGCAAGGTGCGGGACGCTTTGGTGAGACAAGGTGGGCACATTCTCTCCACAACGAGGAGATGAATTGATGCGCGATGCAACACAGGCTTGCGGTGACAGCCGTGTGGCTTATCGACAGGCCATGGTCAGTGCTACGGACATTTCCGACGATGAAGCGTGGCGAGCCGTGCTGGCGCGCGACCGCGCGTTTGACGGACGCTTTGTGACCGGCGTTCTCAGCACAGGAATCTACTGCCGCCCGTCTTGTTCGGCTCGGCATCCGCGCCGTGAAAACGTGCGGTTCCTGGCCGACGGGGCTGCGGCGCGGGAAGCGGGGTTGCGCCCTTGCCTCCGCTGTTCGCCGGACGATGTTTCGCGCGACGAACGGGCGGTGCTGATGGCGATCGATGCGATCAAGGCGGCGGGGCAGACTTTGGCGCTGGCCGATCTGGCGGCGCGGTGCGGCTATTCGCCGACGCATTTCCAGCGGGTCTTTACCCGGGCGACCGGTCTTTCGCCTGCGGCCTATGCTCGTGCGTTGCAGAGGGAGCGCATGGCGGAAGTGCTGACGGGTGCGGAGAGTGTGACGGATGCGATCTACGGTGCGGGGTTCTCGGGACCTTCGCGATTCTATGCGGCGGCAGAGGAGCGTTTGGGGATGACGGCGTCGGCTTGGGCCAATGGCGGACGCGGCGTGACGATCCGTTGGGCGGTGGTGCAGACCTCGTTGGGAGACATGCTGGTTGCAGCGACCGAACGCGGGGTTTGCCGGTTGTCCTTCAATGAGGACGTTGCCGCGCTTCGGATGCGCTTTCCCAATGCCGCGCTGGAGGAAGGGGGCGAGGAGCTTGCGGGGCTGCTTGCGCAAGTGATCGCGGCGGTAGAAACGCCCGGCGACCATTCGCACATTCCGCTCGACGTCAGGGGCACGGCTTTTCAGGAGGCGGTGTGGCAGGCGCTGCGGCGCATACCGCCCGGCGAGACGCGCTCCTATGCCGACATTGCGGCGGCCGTGGGCAAGCCGGGGGCGGTTCGGGCGGCGGGATCTGCCAACGGGGCCAACAATGTCGCCGTTCTTATCCCCTGCCACCGCGTGATCCGTTCGGATGGATCGCTTGGCGGCTATGCCTATGGGCTTGAGATCAAGCAGCGATTGCTCGACAAGGAGCGCGAAAGCAACCGGGGGTAGGTAGGGCATGGACGATCTTCAGACGACAAGACCGGGGCTTGTGCGGAGGATCGTTGCCTTTCCGCTGACGTTGATGATCGTTGAGTTTCTCGGGATAGGCATAGCAGCGTCGGCTGGGTCGTTCGCTCTGCTCAAGATCGTAACGCCGAGAACGCCCAGCTATTTCCTGGGTGGGCTGACGGTCGCGGTGCTTGCTATCCTGATTTATCTCGCGGCGCGGCGCTGGATCGAGTGGCGGGCGAACGATGAACTCCCGCTTGAGGCCTTCGGGCGCGAGGTTCCGCTTGGGCTGCTGATCGGTGCAGCGCTGTTCACGCTGATGACGGGCATTGTTGCGCTTCTGGGCGGTTTCTCGGTCGAGCGGATCAACGGCATGGGGGCGCTCTGGGCGATGCTGGCGATGGCGGTGACTTCTGGGACGATCGAGGAGATCCTGTTCCGGGGCATTCTCCTGCGGCATATCGAGGCGATGCTCGGAACGTGGGCGGCGCTGGCGATTACTTCGGCGCTGTTCGGGCTGGCGCACCTGTCGAATCCGGGAGCGAGCCTGTTTGCCGCTTTCGCCATTGCCATGGAGGCGGGCATCCTGCTGGGCGCGGCCTATCTGTGGAAGCGGCGGCTGTGGATACCGATCGGCATTCACGCGGCATGGAATTTCACGCAAGGCTGGGTGTTCAGCGTGCCGGTATCAGGGGGCAAGGCGCCCGAGGGACTGCTGGTGACGACGCGCGAAGGGCCGGATTGGCTAACTGGCGGCGCGTTCGGCCTCGAGGCCAGTGTGATCGCGATGCTGGTTGCCACCGCTGCGGGCCTGTTCCTGCTGGTGCGTGTGGTGAAGCAGGGCGGGATCAGGCCGCCGATGTGGGTCAAACGCTAGCGTGCCCAACCGGGTTCTGCGGGCTCCAGCGTTTCCAGGAAGGCTTCCGCGCTCTCGAGATATTCGGCACGCTTGTCCTTGCTCATCCTGCGCCACGTGGCATAGGGCTGGGCGAGGCGGTGGTAGCCCGACAGCTTCTTCTCGTTGCGGGCGAGGAAGTGCCAGTAGAGCGCGTTGAAGGGGCAGGCACCCTCGCCGGTCTTCTTCTTCACGTCATAGGCACATTTGCCGCAGTAGTCGCTCATGCGGTCGATGTAGGCCCCGCTTGCGGCATAGGGCTTGGAGGCAAGCCGGCCCTTGTCGGCGTGCAGCACCATGCCGGCCACGTTGGGCAGTTCGACCCATTCGAAGGCATCGGCATAGACGACGAGATACCAGTCGGCGACTTCCTGCGGCTTCAGCCCCGCCAGCAGCGCGAAGTTGCCGAGCACCATCAGGCGCTGGATGTGGTGTGCATAGGCGTGATCGCGGGTGGCACGCACGCAATCTGCCAGGCAGCGCATCTTCGTCTCGCCCGTCCAGTAGAAGTCGGGGAGCGGACGATTGGCATCGAGTCCGTTGGCGTCGGCGAGACCCGGCATCTCGAGCCAGTACATCCCGCGGATGTATTCGCGCCAGCCGATGATCTGGCGGATGAAGCCTTCGACGGCTTCCAGCGGCGCACGGCCCTTGCGCCATTCGGCTTCGGCGCGGCGGCACAGGTCGAGCGGATCGAGCAGGCCGATGTTTACTGCGGGAGACAGGGCCGCGTGGAACAGGAAGTCCTCCTCCGCCACCATGGCATCCTGATACTTGCCGAACAGCGGGAGGCGGTCCTTGAGGAAGGCATCTCGCGCCTGCTCGGCCTCGGCACGGGTTACTGGCCACGCGAATTTCTCGAGTGATCCGAAATGTTTGTCGAAGTGCGTGGATACCAGATCGAGCACTTCACGTGTCGTCGTGTCGGGCTTGAACGCCGGAAGTCCTGGCGGTTCAAGTCCTGCTTCGGGTCCGCCCCGGTTTTCCGCATCGAAGTTCCAACGGCCACCGACCGGCTTGTCGCCCTCCATCAGCAGTCCGGTCTTGCGGCGCATCTCGCGGTAGAACCACTCCATACGCAGTTCCTTGCGACCCGCCGCCCACTCGTAGAAGTCGGGCAAGGGACAGATGAAGCGCGTGTCGGGCAGGATGCGGACGCGGATGGGGAGGTCGGAGCGCCATTGCTCCATCGCCTGCCGCACGCGCCATTCGCCCGGCTCGGTGACCTGCACGCCGCGCGCGTTGTGGCGCTCTACCGCGCGGGCGACTTCGCAGGTGAAGCTGCCGGTGTTGTCTGGGTCATCGAGGCGGATGTAATCGACTGTCCACCCGGCTTCCCGCAGTTCCTCGGAAAAATGCCGCATCGCCGAGAGGATCAGCGCGATCTTGGCCGTGTGGTGGCGGACGTAGGTCGTCTCCTCGGCCACTTCCATCATCAGGATCACGGTGTCGTCCGGCTTGCGGTCTGCAAGGCTGGAAATGTCGGGCGAAAGCTGGTCGCCGAGGATTGGTACAAGGACGGGGCCGGTCATCCTTCCGGAATGGCCGAGCGCGGCAATGGTTCAACCTGCCCCTAAGGGTCAGACGAAACTGTAGGGGTCGATATCCACCGCCACGCGCACGCCCGGCGGGAAGCGCAGCGGATCAAGCCAGTCGCGGATCACGCGCTGCAGTTCGGTCGAGCGGCGGGCGTTGATGAGCAGGCGATAGCGGTAGCGGCCTCGCAACAACGACAGCGGAGCAGGGGCAGGGCCGAGGATCAGGACGTCGTCGAGACGAGGGGCGGAACCGCCGATGCCGCGCGCCGCATCGCGCGCTTCGGCTTCGTCCTCGCTCGATACGATGATCGCCGCCCAGCGACCGAACGGCGGCGCGCCGGCGTCGCGGCGGGCTTCGGCCTCAGCGGCGTAGAACGCGTCGCGGTCACCGCTGGCAAGCGCTTCGATCACCGGAGCCTCTGGGTGGCGGGTCTGGATGAGCACTTCGCCGGGCTTCTCGCCACGTCCGGCACGACCCGCGACCTGAGCGACCTGCTGGTAGGTCCGTTCGGCTGCGCGCAGATCGCCGCCTTCAAGGCCCATGTCGGCATCGATCACGCCGACGAGCGTAAGCTCAGGAAAGTGATAGCCCTTGGTGACAAGCTGCGTGCCGACGATCACGTCGATCGCCTTGTTGCTGGCCATCTCGACGAACTCCGCCGCCTTGGCCGGGCTGGTCAGCGTGTCGGAAGTGACCAGCGCAACGCGGGCTTCTGGCAGGATTGCGGCAACTTCATCGGCGATGCGCTCAACCCCCGGACCGCAGGCAACCAGGCAGTCGGGTTCGCTGCATTCCGGACAGGCATCGGGCGGCGGGATCTCATGGCCGCAGTGATGGCAGGCGAGTCGGCGCGAGAGGCGATGCTCGACCAGCCACGCCGAGCAGTTCGGACACTGGAAGCGATAGCCGCAGGTGCGGCACAAGGTCAGCGGGGCATAGCCGCGACGGTTGAGGAACAGCAGCGACTGCTCACCCTTATCGAGCCGGTCCTTGAGTGCTTCGACCAGCGGCGGTGCAATCCAGTGGCCGCGCTCGGGCTGTTCGGTGCGCAGGTCGACGATCTGGATGTCGGGCATCGTCGCGCCGCCAAAGCGCGCTGGCAGGACGACGCGTTCGTAACGCCCGGCCTCGGCCATCTGCAGGCTCTCCAGGGCGGGCGTGGCACTGGCAAGGATGACCGGCACCTTCTCGAAATGCGCCCGCATGACCGCCACGTCGCGCGCATTGTAGCGCACGCCGTCGTCCTGCTTGAACGAGATTTCATGTGCCTCGTCGACAACGATCAGGCCGAGTTGCGCGAAGGGCAGGAACAGCGCGCTGCGGGCACCAACGACGACCTGTGCCGTCCCTTGCGCGACTGCCCGCCATGCCCGGCGCCGCTCGGATGCCTTTAACGAGGAATGCCACGTCACCGGCGGCACCCCGAAGCGTGCCTCGTAGCGCTTGAGGAAGGTTTCGGTAAGCGCGATTTCCGGCAGCAGGACGAGCACCTGCCGCCCTTGCCGGATCGCGGCAGCAACCGCTTCGAAGTACGTCTCGGTCTTGCCGGAGCCGGTCACGCCATCCAGCAGGAAAGGATGGAATTCATGCGCTTCCACGGCGGCCACGAACCGTGCGGCCACTTCGGCTTGCTCATCGGACAGGTCGGGCGCTGCAAAATTGGCATCCGCTGGCGGGTAGGGGCGGTCGGAATCGACAACCACCGGTTCGAGTAGTCCGGCGTTGACCATCCCGCGCAGCACTCCATCGGAAACGCCTGCAATCTCGGACAGTTCGCGGATCGTGGCCTGCTGGTCGTGCAGCAGATCGAGCGCGATGAGGCGCTGAGGGGTGATGCGCGATGGTTCGCGCCCGGTGAGGCGATACTCGGTGATCGTGCCACCACCTTGGAGCGCGGCCGTGCTGGACAGCGCCATGCGCGCGACTGCTGCCAGCGGCGCGACATAGTAGTCGGCCGTCCACTCGATCAGGCGGCGCAAGGGGGCCGGCAGGGGGGGCACCGGCAAGACCTGCAGCAAGGGCCGCAGCTTCGAATCCGGAACTTCGGTTCCCGGCAGTCGTTCCGCTTCCCAGACCACGCCGATGATCTGCCGAGGGCCCAAGGGCGCGAGAACCACGCTGCCCGGCTCGACGCTCATCCCGGCGGGCACGCGGTAGTCCAGCGGACCGAGCGCGGAGTTGAAGACGAGGCATCGGACGCGGTTCATGTTCACCGGTCTATATGGGGCGGCAACGCAGCGGGCAAAGCCCGGGCGCAACGGAATTGAGGAGAAAAACGTGTCGCAGGCTTCCACCATGATGAACCGTCGTGTCCTGCTTGGCGGCGTGACTTCGGTTGCGGTCCTGGCCTTGGCAGGCTGCGCGAGCTATCCGCAGTTCTCTCTGGAAGAAGCGGTGCGGCGATTGCTGTTCCTGTCCACCGACCGCGCTTTCTCCCGGCTGCTCGCACCGGGTGGGTTCTGGGACGATCAGATCACGCGGCTCGCCTTGCCCGAAGCTATCGGCAATCGGGGTGGCGTTCTCGCCCGCATCCTCACCGGACCGATCGTCAAGGATCGGCTGCAGCGGGCGTTCAACGACATGGCCTATGACGCGGCAGAGCGGGCGGCTCCTGCCGTTATCGACGCGGTGCGCACGATCGGCATTCGCAACTCCCTTGCGCTGCTGCGAGGCTCCGACCCCATGGGCGCAACCGCGTTCCTCCATCAGGAAATGGGCACTAGCCTCGTCGAGATCATGGTACCGGAATTCGGCGATGCGATTCGCGTCAGCCGTGATCCACTGCTCGGCGAGGTGCTGGCGGCGTTGACCGGCGTGGACGTTGGCGGCATTGCCAACTCGCTGGCCTACGAGGCGGACAACGCGATCTTCCGCGCGATCGGGCGCGAGGAGGCGGCGATCCGTGCCGATCCGCGCTCTACCAACGATCCGGTGCTGATGGCGGCGTTTGGCATAAAGTGACAGACTGACATCGGCGTCGGGCTTGCCTATAGGCGGGGGGGAATCATTCTCTCCCCGCTTGGAAGGCTGTTCCCATGAAGTTCTTCGTCGATACTGCCGACACCGCCGAAATCGCCGACCTTGCCGCGACCGGCCTGCTCGATGGCGTGACCACCAATCCCACGCTCATCGCCAAGGCGGGCAAGGACTTCATCGAAGTCACACGCGAGATCTGCGGTCTGGTCGATGGCCCGGTCTCGGCCGAAGTTGTTGCGCTGGACCACGAGACGATGATGCGCGAGGCCGAAGTGCTGCGCAAGATCGCCGACAACGTCTGCATAAAGGTGCCGCTGACCATCGACGGCCTCAAGACCTGCAAGGCGCTGACCGGCGACGGCACCAAGGTCAACGTCACGCTGTGCTTCTCGGCCAACCAGGCGCTGCTGGCGGCCAAGGCCGGCGCGACCTTTATCTCGCCCTTCGTCGGTCGTCATGACGACAACGGCTTCGACGGCATGGACCTGATCCGTGATATCCGCCTGATCTACGACAACTACGCATTCGAGACCCAAATCCTCGTCGCTTCGATCCGCCACGGCGTCCATGTGCTGGAAAGCGCGCGCATCGGGGCCGACGTGATCACCGCGCCGCCCGCCGTGATCAAGGGCCTGTTCAAACATGTCCTTACGGACAAGGGCATCGAAGGCTTCCTTGCCGACTGGGCAAAGACCGGCCAGAAGATCGTCTGAAACCTCTGAAACACAGGCAGTTGCGCATTGGCTGACGAAACTCCCCTCGACCGCTTCCGTTCGGTGCTGACCGGCACTGCGCGGGCGATCTCACTCGATCCCGAGGTCGAGGTGGCGTGGACGGCCGATGCGCCGGTCCAGTCCGGGCAGTCGATGCGCGTGCCGATGCCGGGGCGCTCGCTTCCGGCAGAGCAGGTTGCCGAAGCGCGCGGCCACGCGGATTCGATGGCGCTGCGCCTGCGGCACCACAACGCCGCGCTGCATGGTCGCAATGCACCGACCGAGGCACTGGCACGCGCCTGCTACGATGCTGTCGAGCAGGTGCGTTACGAATCGCTGGGCGCGAATGCCTATGCCGGGATGCGCGGGAATCTGGGCGCGGCGCTGGCCATGCGCATGGCGTCGGACCCGATCAGCCGCGCCGCCAAGCCAGAAGACGTGCCATTGCCCACCGCGCTGGCGCTGCTCCTGCGCGAGAAGCTGACCGGGCAGGTATCCCCCGCCTCGACCTATACCGGCATGGCCATGGTGCGCAGCTGGATCGAGAGCAAGGTCGGCGATGACATCGAAGGGCTGGCGCTGTCGCTCGACAACCAGCGCGCCTTCCAGCAGCTCGCGCTCGACATGTTGCAGCATCTCGACCTCACGCAGTCCGCGTCAGAGCAGGACGAGGATACGCAGGACGACGAGGGCGAGGAGCAGGAAGACGAGGGCGAGGAAGAGCCTTCGAACTCCGACGATCAGGAACAGCAGCCGTCCGAAGTTGCGGGCGATACCAGCGAGGGCGACGAGGATTCGGACTCCGAGCAGGAAATCGAGCAGGACGATGATGCCGCCGATTCCGACATGGCCGATGAGGGCGAGGAGGGCATGCTGCCCACGCGCCCGAACCGTCCGTGGACCGACCTGCCCGAAAACTTCGACTACAAGAGCTACACCACGCAGTTCGACGAGGTCGTCTCCGCCACCGACCTGTGCGACGAGGAAGAGCTGACGCGGCTGCGCGCCTACCTCGATACCCAGCTCAAGGGCCTGCAGGGTGTCGTCACGCGCCTCGCCAACCGGCTGCAGCGCCGCCTGATGGCGCAGCAGAACCGTTCGTGGGACTTCGACCAGGAAGAAGGCCTGCTCGATGCCGCGCGGCTCGCTCGCGTGGTGATCTCGCCCGGGCACTCGCTGTCGTACAAGATCGAGCGCGATGTAGAGTTCAAGGACACGATCGTCACGCTGCTGATCGACAACTCCGGCTCGATGCGCGGACGCCCGATCTCTATCGCCGCGATCAGCGCCGATATTCTGGCCCGTACATTGGAACGCTGCGGCGTGAAGACCGAAGTGCTCGGCTTCACCACCCGCGCCTGGAAGGGCGGGCAGAGCCGCGAGGCCTGGCTGGCGGGCGGCAAGCCATCGCAACCGGGCCGTCTCAACGACTTGCGCCACATCGTCTACAAGAAGGCGGACGAGCCGTGGCGCCGGGCACGCAAGAATCTCGGCCTGATGATGCGCGAGGGCCTGCTCAAGGAAAACATCGACGGCGAGGCGCTGCTGTGGGCGCACACCCGCCTGCTCGCCCGGCCCGAGGATCGCCGCATCCTGATGGTCATCTCCGACGGCGCGCCGGTCGACGATTCAACACTGTCAGTCAACAACGCAGGGTATCTCGAACAGCACCTGCGCAAGGTGATCGACTGGATCGAGAAACAATCGCCAGTGCAACTCGTCGCCATCGGCATAGGCCACGACGTGACGCGGTATTACCGTCGCGCGGTAACCATCATGGACGCGGAACAGTTGGGCGGCACGATTATCGAACAGCTCGCGGATCTGTTCGAGGATGAGAGCTGAGCGATTTCATTTATGCGATTTCGCTTGTCATCTTCATTACAGCGTTTAACCAAGGCTCATGATCTGGGGGTGGGGTTTCGGGGGCGCGGCTGCGGCCGTTTTGGTTTTGGCATATCTGCCATTACAGGCAGCAATTGCGCAGGAGGCGACGGCCACGGCGCAATCTCCGGCGCCAACTGCACAAGTTGATACTCCGTCTCAGCCACCGCTCGACGCTTGTGCAGCAGCCTTGGCCGCGCAGCGGCAGGGTACATGCATTCCGGCGCTGACGCCAGTTCAGATCGAACTTTCCGAACCGCTCTCGAGTCGATCGAGCGTCACCGGTCAGACCTTTGGCCTGGCTCTCGCTTCGCCGATCTCGATAGGCGGAAATGCCCTGATCGCGGCAGGGGCGAAGGGGCAGGGCGAGGTCGTTCATGCCAAGAAGACAGGCGTCGGCGTCGGTGGTGAACTGGTGCTCGCCGCGCGGTTTCTTCAGATCGGCGAGCAGCGATTGCGGTTGCGCAGCATGCATCTGAACGGCACCGGCAGGGACCAGCAGGGGCTCGCCTTCGCTGTTGGCGTGGCGGTCGGCTTTCCAGCACTCTTTGTAAGGGGCAAGCACATTGACGTGCCTGCCGGCGCATTCGCCGATGCCAAGACGGCAGAGGCGTTCTGGGTCGATGCCCCGGCCGACGCTGCCGAGAAGCCCGGCGAGCCTGCTCCGATTGAAAAAGTTGTGACGAAGGAAGGGGTTTCCAATGTTCCGTAAGACTGCAATTTCTCTGGCTCTGGCCGCATCGACGCTGACCAGCCCGGTGCTGGCCGCTGAGAAGTCCGATGCGCCTGCCGCACCGATTGCGATTCCTGCACCGCCTGCTGGCAAGGGGCAGGTCGTGTTCTTCCGTCCCGGCGGTATGGGCTTTGCTGTCGGTTGCTCGGTCAATGAAAAGGGCCAGAAGGTCAGCTCGCTTGGCGCGGGCCGCTACTTCGTCATGGTGACCGAGCCGGGACGTCATGAGTTCACCGTGAAGAGCGAGGCGAAGGACGTTCTCGCTCTCGAAGTTGAAGCAGACGAAACCCAGTATGCGACGTGCCGCATCAAGATGGGCATCATGGTCGGCCGTCCTGACCTTGCACCTTCCACCGAGGCTGACTTCCGCAAGAACAACAAGCTGAAGCTGGTCGATGCCGACGACATGGGGCCGGGTGAGGGTGCGCTTCGCCCTGACCAGCTTGCCGCTGCGCTCGCAGCATCTGCCCCAGCGCCTGCAGCCGCAGCAGCTCCAGCCGAAGCGCCCGCAGCCGCAAACTGACCCAACATGCATGCCGGGTTGACGCCCCTTCTTTAACCGGGCAGTTAATCCGGCATGAGCACGATGACCGTCAGCCAAGCCGTCCTTTCCCGCCGTTCGATCCGGGCGTTCAAGCCCGACCCCGTTCCGCTTGAAACGCTGCGCAGGGTCATGGACAAGGCGCGTTGGGCGCCCTCTGGCTGCAACTTCCAGCCTTGGGAAGCCACCATCGTCACCGGTGCGCCACTGGCCGAGCTTCAGCAGAAGATGCTGGCCTCGCCGATGCAGGACCCGATCGAGTACTCCTGGTCCGATCCGGAAGTGATTCCCGAATGCAAAGCCCGGCTGCACGCTGTCGGTGCTGCGATGTACACGGCGATGGGCGTCGGCAGGAGTGATGCCGATGCGCGCGCGGATTTTGTGCGCAGCAACGCGACGTCGTTCGGCGCTCCCGCTGTGCTGCTCTGCTACTTCGACCGCCGCATGGGGCCGCCGCAGTGGTCCGACGTCGGCATGTGGCTGCAGACTGTGATGCTGCTGCTGCGCGAGGAGGGGCTTGATTCCTGTCCGCAGGAATTCCTTTCGATGTATGCTAGGCTGATCAAGGAGTTCATCGGCGTCTCCGATGAAAGCCACATCTTCTTCTGTGGCATCGCCATCGGTTATCGCGTGGAGGACAATCCCGTGAACGGCTTCCCGCGCGAGCGCGAGCCGGTTGATGGCAACGTCCGCTTCCTCGGGTTCTGAGACCTTGCGATGGACTTGACCGAGGCAGTGATGTCGCGGCGCTCGGTCCGCAGTTTCCGGCCTGATCCGGTGCCTGTCGAGGTTCTGCGGCGGGTTCTTGAAAAGGCACAGCGCGCTCCATCGGGCGGAAACGTGCAGCCCTGGAATGCGCATGTTCTTGCGGGCGAGCCGCTTGCCCGCCTGGTTGCGGCTGTAGCCGAGGTCATACCCCTAGGTCGCGCTGCGCATTCGCCAGAGTACGCAGTCTATCCGCCTGAATTGGAAGGAGCCTACGAAGCGCGGCGCTTCGGGGTAGGTGAGGCAATGTATGCCGCGCTCGGCATCGGACGCGAGGACAAGCGGGGTCGGCTCGGCCAGTTCATGAACAACTTCCAAGCCTTCGGCGCGCCTGCGCTGATGCTGGTGCATACGCCGCGCTACATGGGGCCGCCGCAATGGTCCGACATGGGCATGTGGCTGCAGACGGTAATGCTCCTGCTGCGCGAGGAGGGTCTCGATTCCTGCGCGCAGGAGGCTTGGGCGGTCTATCAGAAGCAAATCCGGCAGTGCGTCGATCTGCCGGAAGATCATGTCTTCTTCTGCGGTCTGGCCATCGGCTGGCGCGATCCGGCAGCACCTGTGAATCAGTTCGAAGTGCCGAGGGCGCCGCTCGAGGACGTGGTCACTTTCGAAGGCTTCTGACGTCGGATTGATACAATTTGCTCGGCTGTGACGGGTGTATCGCTTGGCATCTGCGCTGCAACGCGCCTATGCTGTGCCAAACGGCACAAGAGTCCTCGGGTTACGCAAGATATTGGCTGCAATTGGCCATTGCTCTGCAACGGACGTTCCGTCCAGCGGGGCAGGCCGGGAGAGCATGTGATGCGTGACCGTCAGGCAGGACATTGGGCAAGGCTCGGCGCGGGTGTTGCGGGAATTGCTCTGATGCTGGGGGCAACCTGTGGCTCTGCCGCAGCCAGAGAGGAATCGCTGCTTCTGCGCGATAGCTTTCCGCTCGGCGCAGGCGGCAGCAAGGCCCTGTGTCAGGTGCAATCCCGCACCGTCGATCCCGCCAACAGCAATCCGATGGACCGGACGTGGGCCATCGTATGCCGCGATTCCGCGCTGCCTGTCGGCTATGTCTTCGCCCTGCGCCACGGCCAGGACGATGAACTGGCGCGGCTTGCGCAGCGGCGTGGGGACAAGGTGAACTGTGCTAGCAAGACCGCCGCCTCCGTCGGTGGACGAATGCGGCAGGAGTGTCGCTGGAAGGACCCGGACCTCGCCTATGAGGTCGTGAGTGTTGCGCGTGGCAACACGACCTTCGTCGTCGAGGGCTTCTCTGCCTATCATGGTGCCCTCGATCTCGCCCTGCGCTCGATCTACGCCGATCGCCTGCTCGACGAGCCGATCGAGGTCGCCACGACATCGGTGAACGACACTGAGGCCTATGCGCGTATTCAGGCGCTGACGCTCGATCCGGCAACGGCGCTGGCCGAGGGTTACCGCCGCAACAATTCCGGCGACTATGCTGAAGCCGCTGCCTACTTCGAGACGCTCGACCAGCGTCAGGCCTCGACCGGAGACGTGCCGATCGACCGGGTCGAGTTCCTCGTCAATGCTGGCCTGCAACGCTCGAACCTCGGTCAGTTTTCCGAGGCAGACCGCCTCTTTGCCGAAGCCGATGCGATGCCGGCAGGCAGCGGTGTAGTGGAGCGTCTGCGGCGTAACTACGAAGCGATCCACCTGCTCAATCAGGAGTTCTATGCCAAGGCGCTGGAGCGACTTGGCGCGCCGCTGCGCCAGACCAGCGCGATGGGGGCCGACAGCTTGCGCGCGACGATGGAACTGACGCCATCGGTTTCCCGCCGGATCAATGCTTCGGACCTTACCGCCAATGCCATGGGCCTGGTCGATGACTTGCGCCTGACGGACGATGAACGCGCGACCATTCTCGACGCACAGAGCCTGCAATTGCGGGGCACCGCGTTGCGCCTGCTCGGCCAGCGTAGCGATGCCCGCACGGCTCTCGAACAGGCGCAGGCTCGCGCTCTGGCGGTACGCAACGGGCGGGTCGTGTCCATCGTCCGGATGCGTGCGCAGTTGCTGACTGAACTGGCAACGCTGGCCGAGGAAGAAGGCCGATTGCCAGATGCCGAGGCGCTGCTGCGCTCGGCGGTCGACATCGTCGGTGTCCAATATCCCGAGACGCGCAGCATGGCGGCAGCCCAGGCGCGGCTGGCGGCCTTTCTCGTCCGCCGTGGCCGTCCGGCCGAGGCCGAACCGCTCTATCGCGAAGTGGTGGCGCGTTCGGTGGAGCGGGAGAACGGGCTGTCCGGCCTGTCGCGTCAGATGGCGCCATACTTCGATCTTCTGTCTGCGCGCATGGGAGCAGACACGGCAACCAGCGACGCGTTCTTCCAGGCTTCGCAGGTTCTGGTGCGGCCCGGCGTCGCGGAAACGCAAGCTGTGCTGTCTCGCGAACTTTCGGGTGGAAGCGACGAAGCTGCAAGGCTTTTCCGCCAATCGAACAGCCTGACTCGTGCTGTCGAGAGGGCGCGCATGACTTATGCGGCGCTCCAGCGGCTCGATGACGCTGCCGCGCGGACCGACGAGATTGCCGAAGCGGCCAAGCGCGTCGCGGATCTTGAGGCGCAGGAGCAGGCAACGGTCATCGATCTTGCCAACCATGCGCGCTATCGCGTTGTTACGCAGAGGGTAATTGGCCAGAAGGAACTTCAGGAGGGCCTTGGCGCGGGCGAGGTCTATGCCAAGATGGCGGTCCTTGGCCCTGATGTGTTCGTGTTCTTTGCGGGCAAGGACAAGGCGGTGGGCTACCGCGCGCCGATCACGGCGGGCGAACTGGAAAAGTCCGTGCAAGCCGTTCGGGACTCGATTTCGCGCTTCGATGGCAAGCAGTATGTTACCGGCACATTTGCCGCGAACGAGGCAGCGGGCATCTTCAAGGCGCTGTTCGGCCCGGTTGCGACTGAACTTGGCGCAGCGCACCATCTGATCTTCGAGCCTGACGGCGCGATGCTCAAGTTGCCGGTAAATGTGCTGATCGCCGACGAGGCTTCCGCCAAGGCCTATCTGGCGCAGGCAGAGAGCCCAGCGGGAGATCCGTTCGACCTTCGCGGGGTCAACTGGCTGGCGAAGGACAAGATCGTTTCCACCGCAGTTTCGGCCCGGTCGTTCATGGATGCGCGCAAGCAGCCGGGCTCCAAGGCTCATGAGGCCTATCTCGGACTTGGGCGCAATGCTGCCGTTTCTGCCACTTCTGCACTGGCAGTCGCCAAAGTGCGCGGCGCAGCGGGTGAGGCCATGGCGGATTGCAGCTGGCCCTTGGCGACCTGGAACAGACCGATTTCCGAAGCCGAACTGCTCAAGGCGCGCATGTTGCTGTCAGGGCAGGGGACCGACCTGATGGTTGGCCCTGCTTTCTCGGATACTGCCATCAAATCACGGGGAGATCTGAACAATTTTCGGATCCTCCACTTCGCCACCCATGGCCTGGTGACGCCCCCGCAGCCGTCCTGCCCGGCACGTCCGGCTCTGGTGACCTCGTTCGGGCAGCAGGGGTCGGATGGTCTGCTGAGCTTTTCCGAAATATTCGACCTTCGGCTTGATGCGGACATGGTGATCCTGTCGGCTTGCGATACGGCAGGACAGGCTGACGTTGCAGCAACACGCGACGCGGGGATCGTGACTGGCGGCGGCTCTGCGCTGGAGGGCCTTGTCCGCGCGTTCATCGGTGCCGGCAGCCGGTCGGTGCTGGCCAGTCACTGGCCCGCTCCGGACGATTTCGATGCAACGGCGCGGCTGATCAACGGGCTGTTCGCGGCAGCGCCCGGAACTGCAACCGGAGAAGCCCTGCTCAAGGCGCAGGATGCGCTTATGGCCGATGTGGATACGTCTCACCCCTATTACTGGGCCGGCTTCGCTATTATCGGTGATGCGGCGCGGCCGTTGGTGGCGCAGGGTGCGCGCATGACCGCGGTCCAGCCGATGTTGCCGATGGCCATGAAAAAGGTTTTGGGGGGAAAGTGACGCATGGCACGTGACGACCGCGCAGGCCAAGAGGGGCCGCGCGATATCGGACGCAAGGCAAGGCGCGGTCTGGCGCAACTGGGTTGGCAGCGCTCCCTTGTTGCCGTGGTTCTGGTGGCCTTTGCGCTGTTTATCGCCTTCAACAGCTGGCGCTTGCCGCTGCTGCGGGATGCAGAAGCCGCACTCTATGATCTGCGCGCGGCAAATTTTGCGCCGCCGACCGATACCGACAAGCGCGTCACGCTCGTGGTCTACACGGCCGACACCAACCGCGCGACTGGCCAGATATCGCCGGTCGATCGCACGATCCTAGCCAAGGCTCTGACCCAGATCGACCAGTTGGGCGCTAAGGGCATTGGCATCGACGTGCTGTTCGACAGCCCGCAGGACGATGACGATCTGCTGCGCGCTTCGCTCAAGGCAATGCACACACCGGTGTTCCTCGCATTTGCCAACAACCGAACTAATCCCGAAGCGATCACCTACGAGCAGGAGCAGGACCTCAAGGCTTTTCTGAAGAGCGCGGCGACAGACAGGGTCAAGCCTGCCTCGATCCTGCTGGAGACTGATGCCGATGGCGTGGCGCGTCGCTGGCCGAGGCAATATGCCGGGTTGCCGCCCTTGCTCTCGGTCGCGCTGACCAATGGAAGCGCCGATGCCGAGCCGCGTTTTGCCGCGTACACCGGCCCCATCCGCTATCGTGTGCCTTCGGCCAGCGATCGCCCGGTGTTCGACAAGATCCCGATCGATCTCGTTGCTGATCCCGATACTGCGCCTCTCGTCGCTGACGCGATAAAGGGGCGTTACGTGCTGATCGGTGGCGACTTTTCGGACTTTGACCAGTTCGATACGCCGTTTACCCGCACCGGCAATCCGGTCACGGGCGAGACGCGCATGATCGGGGTAGAGGTCCACGCCTCGATGCTCGCGCAGTTGCTCGACAAGGCCTGGAAGGAACGACCGGCGGTCTCGCTCAAGGTCATCGCCGCGGTTCTTGCCGTGGCGCTTGGCGCGGCCACTGCAATAGCGCAAGCGAGGACCTGGGTTCTGGTGCTTTGCGTTCTGGCCCAATTCGCACTGTTCCTGTCAGTTCCCTTCATGGTCGAGCGTGCGGGCTACGATACCCTCGACATGCCCGCCACTGGCTGGCTGATCGGCTGGCTCATTGCCTACACCGCGATCAGCTCAGGCCTCAGGGCGATCAACGCCGCCCAGCGCGAGTTCGCGCAAGGTGCGCTGGGCAAGTATCTGCCGCGCTCGGTCGCGGCCGAGATCATGCGCAACCCCGAACGGCTGTCGCTGCACGGTGAAAAACGCGAAATCTTCTGCCTGTTCAGTGACCTCGAGGGGTTCACCAAGCTCACCCATGCGGTTGAGCCGGAGATGATTGCGCGTCTGCTCAATGAATATCTCGACCGGCTGAGCGCGGTGGTGCTGCAGTACGGCGGCACGCTCGACAAGTTCGTGGGCGATGCGGTGGTCGCCTTCTGGGGGGCGCCGATTGCTTATCCCGATGACGGCGAGCGTGCGGTCAAAGCCGCATGGGCAATGTATCTGGCGGGCGAGGAATTCCGCAAGTCGGTGCCCGAAGGCGTACCGAAGATCGGCAGGACCCGTGTTGGCGTGCACTATGGCGAAGCAGTGGTCGGCAATTTCGGGGGTGAGGGCCGGATCCAGTACACCGCGCTCGGCGACGCGATGAACACCGCGGCGCGACTGGAAGGGGCGAACAAGCCGCTCGACACCCGGGTGCTGGTCAGTCGCGAGGCCGCGGAACGGTCGGGCCTCGACTGGTTCAGGCCGATGGGGTCGGTGACCCTGCGCGGGCGCAAGACCCCGGTCGAGGTGTTCGAGCCGGTCCCTGATCTGGCCGATGCCCATCGCGCGCTTGCTGACGAGGCGGTCACGGCGCATGCGCTGGGTGACACGGATCGTGTGAAAGCTCTCACAGACACAATCCTCGAATCGGCGCATGACGACGATGCGATGATGAACCTGATCCAGAGATTGCGACAGACGCACAAGGGAGAGAGTTATGTTCTTGGTTGATGGCAAGCAATTGCGCGCTCTTGCGGCGGGCGTGGCAGCCATTGCCGGGCTCGCGCTGGCGGGCGGAGCCGTGGCGCAATCGGTCGTGGTACGTTCGACCGGGCCGTCCTCGGCGACCTATCCGCAAGGCAAGAAGCTGCCCGCCGATGCTTCGGTGGTGCTCAAGGCCGGCGATCACGTCACCGTGCTCGACAAGGCGGGCACGCGCGTGCTGAACGGGCCGGGCACCTTTGCGCTCAATGGTGCTATCAATCGCGATGCACCGGCTGGCGGGACTGCGCTGGCAGCGATGATGGCGCGTGGCGGTGCGTCGCGTACCCGTACCGGGGCCGTGCGCGGCGCTCCGGCAGGGCCGGTGGCAGCTGCGCCGAGCGGGCCGGAAAACGTCTGGTACATCGACGTCAGCAAGGGCGGAACTTACTGCGTTGCCGATCCGGCAACCGTGGTCCTGTGGCGGCCTGAGAAGACAGAAGAGGGCACCGGCAAGCTCCTTTCGCAGGATGGCAGCATGGCCGACGTCACCTGGCGCGCAGGGAGCGCGCTCAAGGTCTGGCCGGCCGCCAGCGTGCCCGTGGTAGATGGGCAGACCTACACGTTCAGCAATGCCGTTGGCATGCCCGTCAAGATCCGCACTATGGTCATGGCTAACGTGCCGTCGGACGAGCTTGAAGTGGCTGGCGCGATGGCGGAGAGGGGCTGCAATGCGCAACTCGACCTGCTGGCGAACCTTGCTCAGACAACCCAAGCCGGAGGCTGAATAATGCGTCGCAAGCGATTGGGTTTCCTTGGTGTTCTCGGTCTCGCAGGTCTGCTTGTCGTCACCTCTCAGGCAGCGTTCGCACAGGCCGTAGTGGTGCGATCGACCGGGCCATCGGCGGTGGCCTACCCGAAGGGAAAGCGGCTTCCTGCCAATGCTTCCGTCGTATTGAAGGCAGGGGACGTCGTGACCGTGCTCGACAAGGCGGGAACCCGTGTGCTCAAGGGCGCCGGATCGTTCACGCTTGACAATGCCGTCAATCGCGATCGCAGCGCAGCGGCCTTGCTCGCACGGTCGCTCAGCAATCCGGCCTCGGTGCGGGCTGGGGCCGTACGCGGTGCGGGCGATACATCCGGTGAAAACGTGATGCCGGTGAGCATCTGGCTGGCGGATACGACCGAGGGCGGCAACGTCTGCGTGCCACGGGGAAGCGACCTCTATTTGTGGCGTGCCGAGGGCAAGTCGCGCAGCTTCACTTGGCTGACGGAAAGCGCAGGCGGTGAAATGGTTCGCATGCAGTGGCCACCAAAGACGGTTGGCATCGCCTGGCCGAAGACCATGCTCGCCCCGCAGGAAGGCCGCACCTATCGCATCTACGACGAGACCACGCCCGACAAGGCGGCAGAGTTTCGTATCGTCATGCTCGAGCCCGAGGCCGTTCCGGCAGACGCCGCGTCGCTTGGCACGCTGCTGCTCGACAACGGTTGCAAGGCACAATTCGATTGGCTTGCAGCAACCCTTGCAGAACCGGAAATACTGGAGCAACATCCTTAGGGAAAGTACGTTGACCGGTTTTGCCCGGTTGGATATTTTCTCAAAAATAACAAGGTCTTGTTAGGCCACTGAAGTTAACCGCCACGGGTCGCACCTGTGGAGATTCGACTAAAATGGCCGATTACGCTGCCGCCACGCCCTGCGTCAAAGGGGCACTCCCTGCTCCAATGCGGGACGAGCCGCCAATTGCCGGTCGTCGATCGGCGACTGGTCTGGCTCTTCGGGCGGCAGCACTCGCATCGGTTCTTACCCTGGGTCTGATCGGAACAGTTGCTTCTGCGCAGACTGTGCCACCGCCTTCGATCCAGCCCCCGACCCGTGAGGAAATCCAGCGCGGGGTTGCAGAAGGTACGCTGAATCGCAGCGGTCCGGTTGCCGTTGACGCTTCAGCGATCGAGCGCGCACCGTGCCCTCTTGCGGCGCCGGACTTCGCCGGAATCCGGCTCAAGCTGTCGTCGGTCACCTTTTCCGGCATGCAGGATCTGCCCGGCTTCGATCTGCAGCAGAGCTACGCCGAGTTTCTCGGGACAGAGCAGCCGGTTTCGGTGATCTGCGAGATCCGCGACCGCGCCGCGACGGCCCTGCGTCAGGCAGGCTACCTTGCGGCCGTGCAGGTGCCCCCGCAGAAGATCGATGGTGGCGCGGTGAGGCTCGACGTGCTGCTGGCTCATCTCAAGCGGGTGCAGGTCAAGGGCGATCCGGGACGCTCGGAAAAAGCCCTGCTGCGCTATCTGAACAAGCTGACGCAAGAGCCTGTTTTCAATACGCACAAGGCTGAGCGGTACCTGCTGCTGGCCAAGGATGTTCCGGGCCTAGATGTGCGTCTCGCGTTGCGTCCGCTCGAAGGGTCGCCAGGTGAGGTAGTCGGCGAAGTCTCGGTCCGCCGCATACCGGTCTATGCCGAAGTAGGGGTGCAGAATTACGGTTCGCGTGCGGTTGGTCGCTACAGCGGGCTTGCGCGCGTCCAGCTGAACGGGCTCACCGGGCTGGGAGATTCGACGACCGCCAGCTTCTTTGCAACGACCGACCTTCACGAGCAGAAGGTGCTCCAGCTCGGCCATGAAATGCGCATTGGCGGCGAAGGCTTCAGCTTGCGGGGAGACTTCACCTACGGCTGGACCAATCCGACCGTGATCGATGCGAGAGCCGACTTCCACTCGCGGACACTGTCTGCCTCGCTCGAAGGCAGCTACCCGGTGATCCGCTCGCAGGCCTACAACCTTTCGCTCGCCCTCGGTGGCCAGATTGCCGATCAGGACCTCGATTTCGGCAGCATTCCGCTCAACAAGGACCGCCTGCGGGTGCTTTACCTGCGCGCGGACACCAACGGAGTCAGCCGCCGCAGTCTCACCGGGGCAGACGGGTTTACCCCGTTTGAACCGCACTGGTCGTGGGGACTGTCTCTCGAAGCGCGTCATGGCGTCGACGTGTTCGGGGCAACCAAGGGATGTCTTGGCGCGCTGGCGCCGACGTGCCGCGGGGCAGGGAAGATCACGCCAAGCCGCATCGAGGGCACGGCCAAGGGCTTCGTCCTGCGGGTTTCAGGAACCTTCGACTATCGCCCGATCCGCAAGCTGACCTTCAGCTTGCAGCCGCGCGCCCAGTATTCGCCAGACAAGCTCCTGTCCTACGAAGAGTTTTCCGGCGGTAACTACACCATCGGACGCGGCTACGATCCGGGCGCCGTGATCGGTGACAGCGGTGTGGGTGTGCGCGGTGAAGTGCGCGTCGGCTCGCTTATCCCGAAGGTTGTCGGTGGCACCGCGCTCCAGCCCTATGCCTTTGTCGATGCGGCATGGGTGTGGAATCACGACAGCACGTTCGACGGGCTCGATCCGCAAAAGGTCGTCTCGGTCGGCGGTGGCCTTCGGGCAGCAATCCGTGATGCGATCCGGCTTGATGCCGGTGTCGCCGTGCCCCTGCACGATCCGCTGGGCCTGAACGTCAAGGGCAAGGCCCGGTTCATGCTCAATCTTTCGTTCCAGCTCCTGCCGTGGAGGCTGTGATGCCCCGTTCTGGCCCCCGTAGTGGTAAGGTTTCGTCGCACACCCACCGCAAGCCCGGCGTTGCCCGATTGCTTGCAGGCGTATCCATTGGTGCCGCGTCGCTCGTCCTTGCCGCGTCGCCGCTGAACGCGCAGGCCGTCAACGGTACGCCAACCCCGCAATTCGGCATCGGCGGCATCTCGCGCTCGACGCCGGGTCTTGATGCGGTCTTCGTCACGGGCAGCGAAGCCCTGGTCGACTGGACGGCGAGCGACAGCGGCGGCGTGTTCCTGCCCGAGGGCAACACCCTGCGCTTCATCTACGACGGCAGCGCGCCCTATACGGTGCTGAACCGCGTGACCGACACTGCTGTCGGGGGGCCTCTGTCGATTTCCGGGACGGTGGAATCAAGTAGCCTGGGCAAGGTCTGGTTCTACAACGCCGGCGGCTGGGTTGTCGGGCCCAAGGGCGTGTTCAACGTTGGCAGCCTTGTGCTCACGTCCCTGCCGATAGCCGTCGATCCCGCCACCGACACAGTCTCGCGTCTCTATGGTGACAAGAACGAGATCCGCTTCGGTTCTGCGCTAGACCCCAAGTCTTCGGTGACCATCCAGTCGGGGGCGCAGATCAACGCCAGCCTTGCCAACAGCAGCTACGTGGCCTTGGTGGCGCCACGCGTGGAGCAGGCGGGCACGGTCTCGGTCAACGGCTCCGCAGCCTATGTCGCGGCCCAAGCTGCGACCATGACCATCAACAGCGGCTTGTTCGACATCGTCGTCGACAGTGGCAGCGATGACCTTGAAGGCGTCGTTCATACCGGCACCACCAAATGGCCAGCCAACGCCAGTTCCACCGATGCCAACCACCGGGTCTATCTTGTCGCCGTGCCCAAGAATCAGGCGATGACTGCGGTAGTCTCGGGCTCGCTCGGCTATGACGGGGCGACCTCGGCAAGTGTAGTCGATGGCTCGATTGTGCTTTCGGCGGGCTACAATGTCATCGGCGGCGACGTTGTCTCCACCAACCCGGTCGGTGGCGATGCCTCGCTGGCGATCAGCGGGCTGACCGTCGGCCAGAAGGGCGCGACAACCAACCTGACGGGTCTCGCCACGGGCGATGTGACGATTGACGCCCGAGGGTCGACGACATCCGTTCGCGGCTCGGTCGATCTCGTGGCTCGGGGCAACATCTCGGCGACGATCGACAAGACCAATGCGCTGCTGGTCGACAGCGACCTTTCCCTTGGCTCGCTGAATGGCGCGAAGGCCGGGAACGTCTCGGTATCGGTGGCAGGCGGCGGCTTGCTGGCAGTTGGCGGCACGCTTGATCTGTATTCGATTGCCACTGGTGCGATCCAGACCGACCCGTTGAACGGCGATGCCTTGCTGGCTGCAAGCGTTGGCGAGGACGCCGTATCGGGCAATGTCCGCCTGACCGTCAACGACGCCAACTTCAGCCTCGGCGGTTCTGCGCTGACCAGCATCGCGACCTCGGGCGTAGGTGAGTTGTCTGCAGGCAGCGCGACGTCCGGGTCCGTCTCGATCAACATTGCCCAGACCGCTGGTGCCACTGCGACGTTCGGCGGTTCGCTTGGCGACGTGTCGCTCTACACCAATGCGGCCAACGGCACATTCGGCCCGCAATCGCCGATCCGCGGCGGCAATTCAGTGTCGGGTGCGGCTACGCTTGCGGTAAACGGCGGCATCTTCGATGCAACCAGCATATCGTTGGGTTCCGATGCGGTGACCTACGCGGGGTCCGAAGCAATACCGCTCGATGCGACGGCCGGGGCGGTCACGCTCAGCTTCGCGAATGCCAATGGCACCTTCTTTACAGGCGGCATCAACGCCGGGAACTTCGCATCTGCCAGCGATGGCGGCATTGCCACGCTCGGTGACGTCAGCCTCTCATACGACAATGTCCAGAGCGCGACGTCGGATTCGATCGGATCTATCGACCTCCAGTCTTTCGCGTTCGGCAATCTGGTCACGCCAAACACCGTGTCGTTGAGCCTGTCCGGCGGCTCCAGCCTCGAGACTTACGATTCCGTGGTCTCTCTCTTTGCCCAAGGTCGCAACAGCACCGGGGCACAGCTTGCGGGCAATGTCGCTTTCCTGGCCGATGCCAGCACATTGAACGCAGCGCGGCTCGACATGACTTCGCAGGCCCTTGGGGGCGACAGTGGCAGCGATGCGGTGGGGGGCAATGTCAGCGCAATATTGCGCAACGGCGCCAACCTCGCGCTGGGCAACCTGGCCTCTCTGCGATCGACCGCGCGGGGCGGCAATGGGCCGGACGGTGGCAATGGCACTGGCGGCGATGTGTCGTTCACCCTCGCCGATTCATCCTTCACCGGCGATCTCGGCCTCAGTTCCAACGGCGTAGCCGGGCAACGCTCGGATGCAGGCGGGCGCTCCGGCATCGGCCAAGGCGGCAAGGTTTCCTTCAGCCAGACCGGCAAGGCGGCAAGCTTCCTTGGCAATACGGTGACCTTGGACAGCCTTGGTCAGGGCGGCAGACCGGCCATTTCCGCCCGCACGGGGCTCGTGGCCCAGGCGGGTGACGGTGCTGCAGGTGTCGGGGGCGATGCTTCCTTCAGTGTCGCGGAGGGCACATTCAGGGCTTCGTCCCTGACCGTCGGGGCGAACGGCGAGGGTGGCAACGCGCAGAACGTCGCCGGTTTCGCACCGGGCACCGGCGGCAGCGGATCGGGCGGGTCGGCAGCCCTGTCTGTCACCGGCGGCCTCCTGACAGTCAACACCGTCGACGTGACCGCATCAGGCTTTGGCGGTGACGGTGCACAATCGTCCGATGCTCTCGGCATAGTCGGTGGCATCGGCGGCGCTGGCACCGGTGGCAGCGCAACAGTCAATCTCACTGGTGGGACCTTGCAGACGCAGGGTCTCACCATCGAAGCCAACGGCAACAAATCGCAATTCGACGGCTTCGAGTTCAGCTACTTCGGCAACGGCGGCAACGATTTCTTCGGCACGGGCGCAGGGGGCGCAGGCGGTGTTGGCACAGGCGGAAACGCACTGCTGACAGTCGACGGCGGAACGCTGGGCGAGGTGACCCTTTCGTCGGCGGGCCTTCCGGTGACGGTAACTGTGAACGCAATCGGTGAGGGCGGCGCCGGCGGCTACGCCTTCACCATGGCCACGGGGGCGGGCAATCGGTCCGGAGCCGGTGGCGACGGCCAGGGTGGCACTGCTGCTATCCGGCACCTGTCGGGCACGCTGGATGCCCAGACGATCGGAATCGATGCGACGGGTCTCGGCGGGCTGCCGGGCAACGATGCCGCAACTGTGGGCGAGTTCGCTCTTAACGCCGGCAAAGGCGGCGATGGTGCCGGGGGCACTTCCACGTTCGAGATCGCAACCGACTTCGCCTCGACGACACTATCCGGCAGCACCCGCTCCGTCGACGTGCGCGCGGACGGCATCGGGCAGGCTGGCGAAAGCGGCCTGATCGGCGGGGCTGGCGGCAGTGGTACTGGCGGTACGGCACGCATTCTGGCGACCGGCGGTAACTCCTCGCTTTCGGCGCCTGTCCTGTCAGCCGAAGGGATGGGGAAGGCCGGAGGCAACTCCACCGATGGATACCGGGGCGGCGCGGGCGGTAGCGGCACAGGCGGGCAGGCGCTGGTCGCGGTTATCGGCGACGGAACGCGGTTGGGCGTCGACAATGCGTCGTTGCGGGTTTCGGGGACCGGTGGTGTCGGCGGCCGTGGCGGCCTCGGTTCCGATCCGGTCGACGAAGCCGGTGATGGAGGTGACGGCGGCGCCGGGACCGGTGGCGCGATCGGCCTGGTCGCTTCGAACTTCGGGCAGCTTTCCATCTCGGGCACGGCAGGTTCGTCATTCGCTGCCAGCGGTACGGGTGGCAAAGGCGGGCTTGGTGGCAACTCGGCCTTCAACGGCTGGAGGACGTTGGGCGACGGCGGCGACGGCGGCATCGGCCGTGGCGGTACGTTCGACGCGCTAGCCGAAAGCGGCGGCACGGTCACGTTCGACGATCTCACGCTCACTCTCAACGGACAAGGCGGGGCGGGTGGATCATTCGCCTCGCTCGACGTCAGCGGCACTTATGACCAGTCGGTCGGCGGCGCAGGCGGGGCGGGCTTCGGCGGCGCCATCAACCTCCAGGCTGTAGGGCTGGATTCGCGGCTGGAAGCGCCGAGCCTCGTGGCCGACGCCACTGGTCGCGGTGGCGCAGGCGTGGATGGCTTCGGCTATGCTGCCGACGGCAGTTCTGCCAATGGCAGCGCCGGGGGCAGTGCCACCGGCGGCAACATTTCGATCCTCGCCGATGCAGGAGGCGCGATTGCGCTGGCCACGGGGGACGGCAACGTCGCACTTTCGGCCAACGCCCTGGGCGGCAATGGTGGGCGCGCTTTTGCCGCCATCACCGCACCGACCGGGATCGGTGGCAATGGCGGCAATGGCGGAGACAGCGGCGCGGGCACGGGCGGCACGATTGCCATTACGGCGTCCGACAGCGGGAATGCCTCGCTGGGCCTGCTCGGCACGGTCACGCTCTCGGCAAATGGTACTGGCGGCCTCGCTGGTCTCGGCGGCGATGGCGCGAACTCGACGGCTCCCGTCACGCTGGGCGGCAGTGGCGGCAACAACGGGCTGGCCAATGCTGGCAGGGGCGGCGCGATCTCGGTCGGTGCAACCGGAGCGACCGCGCGCTTTGGCACGCTGGCCGTCAACGCCACCGGCGAAACGTTCGATCGGCCTTTTGGCGGAGCAGGGGGTAGCGGAACCAGCGGGCTCGGTCTGCCAGGTAGCTCGGCTTTCGTCACGCCCTCTGGCGGAACGGTGTCGTTTTCCTCCGCCGACCTAGGCACGGCCAGCACCGGCTCGCTCGTTGCAGGTGACACCAGTGTCGATGTCACGTCCAAACGCACGTTCCCACTGGCGTCCGGCGCTTTCATCAAGGAGCTTGGCGGGGCCATCTCGCTTACCTCGTCGAGCACGGCGACCACCGATGCGATGCGCTTTGCCAGTTTCTCCGGCAATGCTGCCGGGAGCGGGGCAGGATTCTCCGACCCGGCCATCTCGCTGACGGCGCTTTCGGGGCCAATCGCGTTCGATGGGGATCTCACTCTCCTGTCCGCAGGCGCCATCGCGCTTTCGGTGGGCGATGGCCTGACGGTCGGTGCAGGAGGCGCTGCGCGCTTCGTAAGCGACACCGGAATCG
Source organism: Novosphingobium sp. (assembly GCA_046290865.1). Classification (GTDB taxonomy): domain Bacteria; phylum Pseudomonadota; class Alphaproteobacteria; order Sphingomonadales; family Sphingomonadaceae; genus Novosphingobium. The sequence goes on from JBKBUD010000003.1 coordinate 37,493, forward strand.
ACATCGCCGCGACCGGTACCGGACGCTTTTCCGCAAATTCCATCCGGCTTGAAACGCTCGGCAGCGTCGGCATCACGTCGAGTTCTTGTGCCACGGCAACCTGCCGCCCCATCGAAGCGGCGACCAGCTTGGTCGTCGACGCACAGGGCAACTTCGCCATTTCAGGCCCTGCGGTCGTGGCGGGCCTCGGGTCGCTGGACGTCTATGCCTTTGGCAATGTCACCGGAAGCGCGAACAGCGGCTATCTCTCGAACGGCAGCCTGCGCGTGCGGGCGGGCAGCAATGCCACGATCCGCAACGCCAGCGGCAGCAGCCTCGATCTCGAAGCCGGCGCCGTTCCTGACGGGGTGACGCTGTATTACAACGGCCTCCTGACGCTTGGCGAGGCTGCAGGTGGCGGCGCGTTCAACGCGACGGGGGACATCGTCTTCGCCAGCGGTGGCGGTATTGCCGTGACCAACGGCAACAGCTTCAGCGCAGGCCGTGGCATCGATGTTCGTTCGGGCAACGACATTGTCGTCGGCCAGAACAACAGCTTCACAGCCAACACAACTGCAACCGTTCCCGGCCTCCCGGTCAGATTCGCGGCGGGCAGTCTTACGCTGCAGTACTCGCTTGCCCCCACTGACATCGCGGCGCTGTCGTTCGGCAGTGGCACCACAGTTGCAGCAGGAACCGGCGCAATCGCGATTTCAGGCGCAGCGATCGATGCGAGGGTGGCAAGCTTCACCGGCGCAAGCTTCCGTGCCGACGTGCTGCAGACGCTGGGCCTGGCTTCGCCTCGCCGGAACAACAGCGAGCGTCTCGATCCCGCGTGCCTTGAAGGTGCGATCTGCATCGGCAATGTCGACGTGACGGGCACGGTCCGCATCGGCAACACCGATACGGTTCCGCTCGACATTCGCGCGGTCGGCCGGATTGCCGGGTCTGACGTGCGGCTGCTGGCCACCGGTAACGTCACCCTTGAAGGCGTGGGACGTGTTTCGCAGATCGTTGCGTCGGGTAATCTCTCGATCCGGTCAGTCTCACGCGAGATCGCGTTGCTGGGCGGTGCGGTGGTCGAGGGAGGCACCGTGCGTTTTGCTGCGGGCACAAATATCTCGGGCACGGGCAACATCACTGCCACGGTCGATGACGTTGGCCTCTTTGCGGGCGGCGATATCGATGCAGCCTCGCTTACCGCCGCGCGCGAGCTGACGTCTGATCTTGCTGCTGGCGGCGTGGCCGAGGGAGCTTTCTCCACCATCGGGGCCTTGCGTGTCGGTACGCTCACGCTCGGCGCGAACGCCAACATCACCGCCGGCAAGAGCATCGAGATCGGTGCGCTGTCTCTGGGCGGCTTCAGCGGTACGCTCAAAGCCGGTACGCTGCTCGATCTCGGCTCAACCACCGAAGTGCAGGACCTGTCCCTGACGGCGGCGACCACCGTCCGCTTCACGTCGCCCTCCGTGGGCGGCAATCTGGCCATTTCGGGGCAGTCCGTCAGCGGTACGAGCGCGCAGGCAGATGGCACCCTGTCGATCACCAGCGACGAGTTGACGGTCGACCAGCTTCAGTCGGCAGGTGACCTGACGCTGACGATCGCCAACACCGCTGCCCTGGGCTTGGTCGGCTCGACTGGTGGATCGGTGTTCATTGACCCGGCGACACTGACTTTCGACGCGATCACTTCGGCAAACGCCATAAGCCTCGCAGGCGGCACCATCACCGGCGGCACACTCGACGCGGGAACCGGCATCGACGTCAATGCCAGCGGTGCCTTGACCCTCGCTTCGGCCAAGGCGGGCACGACTCTGTCTCTCGTGGCCGACAGCCTGCAGTCCGGCGCGCTCGACGCCGGGAGCAATCTTTCGCTGACTGTCACCAAGGGTGCTACCCTGACCGGGGCAGCAACGTCCGCAGGCGACATCACTGCCGGCTTCGGGACGCTTGATTTCACGACGCTGGATACCGCGGGACTTGTCAGCCTCGAGGGAACCGACCTTTCCGGCAACGGCATCACCTCAGGTACCAGTCTGACCGCGTTGCTGACGGGCGACTACGCGGTCACCAGTGCCGAAGCTGGAACCAGCCTAGCACTGCAAGCCGCGACGGCCACGGCGACTTCGCTGTCGGCCGGGGCAAATCTCGATGCGACGGTAACGGGACTTGCCGATCTGGCAGGCGTGACGGCAACAGGCGATCTCACGCTCACTGCAGGATCGCTGCTGTCGACGACGATCACCGCCGGGGGGCCCGTCGACATAGGCGTGAGCGGCAACGCGAGTGTCGGCTCCGCAAGCTCCGGCACCACGCTGACGGCCGACGTCGGCACACTGGACGCGGGCGATCTCGTGGCGGGGACGGTCTTGTCGCTGAAAGCCGCGACCACGGCGTCCATCACCGGCAAAGCCCAGGCCGGCACCGATGCAACGATCAACGCAGCAAGCCTTGTCGGTGGATCGTTCATCGCCAGTGGCGATCTCGGCATCACCACCACTGGCGATGCCAGCTTTGTCGATGCTTCGGCAGGTGGCACCCTTACCGTGTCGAGCGCGGATCTGTCGTTCAACAGTCTCGCCGGCAAGACGGTTGGCGTCACGGCGGCCAACGTCCTCGGCAACCAGATCGCCTTGACCGATGCCCTGACGATCAATGCGACCGGCAACGTCACCCTTGCGTTGATCGGCCCGACGGCAGGGACGGTCGATATCAAGGCTGCGAACCTTTCGCTGGATCTGATCAGCGCGGGAGATCTTGGCGTTGATGTCTCGGGCAATGCCCGGCTCGGCGCTGTGCTCGGCTCGGGCGCAGTAACCCTCTCGGCAGACAATCTTCTGGTCGACAACCTCTCTGCCGTGGGCACGGTGTCGCTGTCCGGCACGGGCATCAATGCCGGCACGATCCTTGCTGAAAGCGATCTCGGCATTACGGCCACCGCCGACGTTGCGATCGACCGGGCCGCGGCGGGAGGTACGCTGAACATCACCGCAGCGGGCCTCGCTGCAAACACACTGGCTGCTGCCGGCGACCTTACTCTTCAGGTAACCAACACCGCCGCACTCGGCACGGTCACGTCGAGCGGCGGCTCGGTCGTCATCGATCCGGCGCTGTTGACGTTCAGCGCCATCAACGCTTCGGGCGATATCACACTGAGTGGCGGCACGATCACCGGTGGCACGCTTGAAGCAGGCGGAGCTATCGATGCGACTGCGACCGCAGGTCTGACCCTGACCACCGCCCTCTCGGGGACGACGCTTGGCCTCGCTGGAGCAAACATCGATGCCGCAAATCTGACTGCAGGCACCGACCTCACGCTGACGGCAACGAACAGCATCAATATTGCAACCGCGGCCAGCGCGCCCAGAACGCTGACACTCTCCGCTCCCGATATTGCCTTCAAGCTGCTCGAAGGTGGCAGGGCGACTCTGACGGGAGGACAAGTCACCGGTGGCGACTTTACGGGAGAGAGCCTGTCGGTCGACATCACCGGGGCGCTTGCGCTCGGCAATGCCGTTGGCGACCATTTCGACCTGAAGGCCGGCAGCATTGCCGCCAGCTCCATTCAGGGCGTGACCAGTGGCCTCGGCTTCGACGTGGCCCTGACGGCGACCGGCGGCATCACCGTGGGCTCGGTGTCGAGCGGAAACGACTTGCTGATTTCTTCCGCCTCGCTTGATGCGACGACGCTTGACGCGGTGCGCAGCATCACGGTCAACGCCAGCGGCACGGCAAACATCGGCGGCGCGGTTTCCTCGCTCGTCAGCATCACCGCGGGCAATCTCGGGCTGGATCTGGTTGACGCCAAGGACGTGACGATCGACGTCACCGGCACTGCCACGCTTGGCAGCATCAATGCCTCGACCGGAACTGTCGCGATCACGGCGGGAACCCTCTCGTTCGACAACATCCAGTCGCTGACGACAACAAGCCTCACAGCTGGCTCGGTCACCGGCAACACGGTCGGTGCAGGAACGGTGCTGACAGTTCGGTCGGCAGGTTCGGTAAATCTCGCAGACGTCACCGCCGGATCGGTCGATCTCGCCGTGGGCGACCTGCAGATCGGCAGCCTCCTCACCACGAACCTCGCCGCTTTGCGCGCGGACACGATGGCAAACATCGGCACGGCCAATGTCGGCAGCCTCGATTACCGCGCTGCCTCAGCAAGCTTCGGGACGATCGACACCACTGGGGCTGCGTCGATCATCGGCGGCACCGTTTCGGGCAATGCCCTCAACGCTGGCACGCTGCTGTCGATAACGGCAACAGACCTGAATGCGCTGACGCTCGCCGCCAACGGCAACGTCACGCTTGCCGTTACCAACACGGCAACCCTTGGCACCGTAACTTCGAGCGGCGGTTCGGTCGCGATCGATCCGGCGACATTGACCTTCGATGCTGTCACCGCCTCCGGTGACATTGCGCTGAGCGGCGGGACGATTACGGGCGGCACCCTTGATGCCGGCGCAAGCATTGGCCTCACGGCGACCGGCGCTCTGACTCTGACCTCGGCAAAGTCGGGGACCACACTGTCGCTCACTGCCGACAGCCTACGGGCAGGTGGTCTTGATGCAGGCAGCGACCTCAATCTTGCGACAACTGCGGACATCACTCTGTCCGACATCGCCAATGCAGGCGGGGCGGTCCGGGCTACCTTCTCGACATTCGAGTTCGTGGGTCTCAACGCGGGTGGCCTGCTCGATCTTGCCGGGACCGATCTGGTTGGAACCAACCTTGGCGGGCCGAGCATCTCGGCAGGCGGGGACGCCAGCATCGCCCTGACTGGCCGCTACGCGGTGACCGGGCTGACCGTGGACGGAAACCTCCTGTTCGGTGCCCAGACCGCAAGCGGCGCGGCCATCGACGTGATCGGCAATGCCGACCTCAATGTCGCAGGTCTGACCTCGGTTTCCACGTACTTTGCGGGTGGCACCCTGTCGCTGACCGCTGGCGAGCTTTCGGCACTGGCGCTCAGCGGCGGTAACGTCGATGCGCGCATTGCCGGGGCGGCGACGCTGGATAGCGGCGATGCGGGGGCAAACTTCGCCCTCTCGGCAGCTTCGCTCAACGCCGGCACGTTCCGTACAGGTGGCGATCTTTCGCTTTCCACCACCGGCTCGCTGACCATTTCGGGAGATGTCAACGCGGCAGGCAACCTTGCGATTGTCGCTGGCGATCTCGATGCCTTCTCGCTCGCCGCTGATGGGGGCATCGACCTGAATGTCAGCAACAATGCAAATGTCGATTTTGCCGTAGCCGGACAACTTCTGCACGTCGTTGCGGGAGGTCTGTCGCTGCAAAGCCTGTCGGCTGCCGACATCGCGATCGATGCGGGTTCGGTGAGCGGCGACGGGGTGAGCGCAGCAAACTCGCTGAGCATCATCTCCACCGGGTTGGTCGATCTCGGCGCTGCCCTTGCCGGCGGCGCGCTCTCCATCGCCTCGCGCAACCTGACCGCCTCGATCGTGCAATCGCGCGGCGGAAACGTGAGTCTTTCGGTCGGCGCTTTGGCAAATCTGGGCGACGTCTCCGCTCTGGCTGGAGACATCTCCGCCACGGCGGGCCGCCTGAACTTCGTCTCTGCAAGCGCCAGTGGACAGGTCCAACTCGGCGGTGTCGTGATCGGCGGGGGCGTCGTGAACGCCGGAACGTCCGCGCTTGTAAGCGCGACGAATTCCATGGTTCTCGATACGATCACCGCAGGAGCAGGCGTCGATCTGAATGGCGGCGACATCGACATCAACGCGGTGAATGCCGGCACCTTTGCCGACTATGCTGGCCGCGATGTGCGGGTCGGGACAACGAAGGCCGGTACCTTCGCGACAGTCGCTACCCGCAACTTCGCGTTCGACGCGCTGAGCGCCACCGACAACGTCGGCATACGCACAACACGCGACATTGTCGGCGGCACGATCGATGCCGGGACCACTCTCGACATCGACGCAACCGGCGTCGTGTCTCTCGATGTCGCCAGGAGCGGCGATGCCCTGCGTGCCCGGTTCTCCACGCTCGGCTTCAACCTGCTCGACGCAGGCGGACGACTTGATCTGGCTGGCACCGATCTCACCGGCACGAACATCGTCGCTGGCGGCAATGCCCTCATCGCACTGACCGGCAGCTATGCGGTCGGCTCGATCACGGGCGTTGGCCAACTCGATCTCACCGCGAAAAGCGCCAGAAGCAACACGATCGCCATTGATGGCAATGTTTCGCTGACAGTTGCCGACACGGCGGCCTTGGGCACGATCACCTCGAACACCGGCTCGGTCACGATCGATCCTGCACTGCTCACCTTCGATGCCATCACCGCGGCGGGCGACATCGCGTTGAGCGGGGGCACGATCACTGGTGGAACGCTCGAGGCAGGCGCTGCAATCGGGGTGACTGCAAGCGGTGCGCTTACCTTGGCCTCTGCCAAGGCCGGCACCAACCTTGCGCTCGGCGCGGACACTCTTCAGTCCGGTGCGCTCGACGCAAGTGGCAACATCGCGTTGACTGTTGCGAAGACTGCCGCGCTGACCGGTGTTGCCAACGCTGGCGCCGATTTCTCGAGCACGGCCGGTTCCCTCGACTTCACCACGATCAATGCCGGCGCGGCTGCCATCTTCGGCGGCGGCTCGATCAATGGGACACTGGTGGATGCCAAGGGAGCGGTCTCGGCATCGCTCTCGGCCGGCGCGACGCTGGACAGCGTCAACAGCGGTACAACTCTTGCCATCGGTGCGGACTCGATCTCGGCAACGACCCTCACCGCAGGAACGGGCCTGTCGCTGTTTGCCAACAAGACGATGGCTATCGGCACAGCGACGGCAGGCGGCGACGCCTCGCTCAACGCGGCTTCGATCCAGTTCGACAGCGTTTCCAGCACCGGCCTTGCCGCGATCGCTGGCGGTACTGTCGCTGGTGGCATTCTGGCCGGAACCGGCGGGATCGACATTGCGGTTACGGGCCCTGTCACGCTGACCAGTGCGACGTCCGGCGCAGGCCTCACCATCGATGCCGCCAGTCTTGTCACGACTTCGCTCACGGCAGCAGGCGATGCCCGCCTGACTGCGACAGGCAATCTCGATCTTGGCACGACGCAGGCTGGTGGCAGCCTCTATGCCCAAGGTCTCGACCTGTCGTTCCTGTCGCTCACAGGGCAGACCGTGGAGCTTGCCGGACGAACGATAACCGGCGGCACCATCGACGCTCGCTCGACCCTGCTGGTCCAGGCAGACGGCCTGGCAAGGCTCGACCGCGCGCAGGCAGGAAGTACCGCGGAATTCTATGTCGGCAGCCTCGAATTGCCGGAAATCTTCGCGGGCGATGTGGCGGTCGGCGCGCGCGGCCCAGCGAAGCTCGGCAGGATCGACGCAGCAGGAATCGTCAGCATCGCGGCCAATTCGCTCGAGTTTTCGGCAATCAACGCTGCCGGGCCGGCAAGCATTTCTGCGGGAAGCATCACCGGTGGCACGATTTCCGGCCGGTTCGGCGTCTCATTGAACTCGGACGGGGCAATCGCGATAAGTTCAGCGCGCGCATCGAGGTCGTTGACCGTAAGCGGCGCAAGCGTGACTGCCGACAGCCTTTCTAGCGAAGACAGCCTGATTGTTCACGCTACGGGCAATGTTTCGGTCGGGGCGCTATATGGTGCATTGGCCGCAGCAATCGACGGGAACGAGATTACTTTCGACATAGCGAGCAGTGACGCAGTTGTCGGCATAACCGGGACTTCGGTCAAAGGCGGTCGCATCGATACACCCGGCTCGGTTTTCGTCTCCGCAACCGGGAATGTCGCGCTCACCGCAGTCGATGCGGGCTTTGGCGTTCAGATAGCAGCAAATACGCTCGATCTGCCATCGTTGCAGGCTGGACGGGACGTGCGGCTAACGATCACCAATACTGCCACGCTTGGCACGGTGACTTCGACCGGCGGTTCCGTCACGATCGACCCGACCCTCCTGACGTTCAGCAGCATAACCTCGGCCAATGCCATCAGCCTGTCGGGCGGCACCATCACTGGCGGGACGCTGGATGCGGGCACCAGCATCGATGTCAACGCGACTGGCAACCTTGTCCTCGACCTGGCCGATGCCGGAACCACGCTCTCGCTGGTCGGCGCAAATGTAGAGGTAGGCTCACTGCTTTCCGGGGGGAGCAGTTCCGTCTCCGCTCAGGACCTTGTCAGGATCACTAGTGCGATCAATTCGGGTGGCGACATATCGGTCACCGCCGCCCGGTTCACGACACCGCTGCTGCAGTCGAACAGCGGAAACGTCTCCCTCACGATCAGTGGTCGGGCGGACCTGACAAACATCATCGCCTTTGGCGGCGATCTCACCATCAACGCTGGAACCTTGCGTTTCACTTCTGCGGGCGCACTTGGCGCGGTCAGGCTGGGTGGCGCAGACCTTGCCGGTACGACGGTCACTTCCGGGACCTCCACAAACATTGCCGCTGGCACCGTTGCGAACATCGGAACGGTGACCGCAGGATCAAGCGTCACGCTTGGCGGACCCAATGTCACGGTGACCAAGGTTACCGCTGGCACCTTCGCCGATTTCGACGGCCGGGCGATAAACGTTGCCGAGACGACGGCGGGAACCACCGCTTTCATCGATGCGCGCGACTTCACCTTCAGCAAGCTCACAGCTGGTGAAAGCGTCGAGATCCTCAGCTCGGGCAATACCACCGGCGGCACGATCGACGCGGGAACGACGCTGAAGATCTCTGCACGCGGTGATGTAAATCTCGATGATGCCAAGGCAGGCGGTGCGATCACGATCGGCGCGGCGAACATAAATGCGCTGACGATCACCGGCGATGCAGGTCTCTCGCTTACTGCCACCAACGCGATCGATCTAGGCACCGTCAAGGTTCTGGGCGCGTTTGACCTCTCCGGTGCGTCGCTCGTCCTGAGCTCCAGCAGTTCGGGCCTCGACAGCACTTTCTCGCTCACCGGCAATGCCACGATCGGCACCGTCGCGGCGGGTCTCGCCAGCACCGGTCAGAACCTCGTCCAGGTCGTGGTGCAGGCTCTCGGCAACTCCTTCACCGGTGGCACGCTGGTGCCGGTATTCGATGTGGTGCAGGGACAGACGATCACGGTCTCGTCTTCCACCAACGACCTGTGGAGTGCCGGTTTCCTGCCACGCTTCTCGGACGGCGATGGCCTCATCGCCTTCCGCCTCGCCACGGCGCAGGACGATTCCGGCGTGCAGCCCGGTACCCAGATCGGTGCAGCCTTCGGAAACCTGACCATCGGCAACTTCAGCGCACCGTTCGGAGCGCTTGTCGGGCAGATCGGCAACCAGAACGTGCTGATCGGCGCCAATGGCACGGTCACAGCGCCGGCAACCGGCACCCTCTCGGTCGGCTACTGGGATTCCAACGCGGGTGACAACACCGGCTCCATCGCCTTCACCTTTGGCAATGGCACGGGCGGCGGCGGCGCCTCGAACCCCGCAAATGTCAGCATCTCGACCGGCGGCAACCTGACGGTCAGCTCGGCCAATGCCAGCAGCGCGATAACGCTCGACGCGGCCGGCGCGCTCAAGCTCGACAGTGCCGACGCCGGGACCGCCCTGTCCCTGACAGGCAACACGATCGACGCAGGAACACTCAAGGCCGGGACCGACATCACGCTTGCCAGCACCGGAGCGAGCGTGATCGGCTCGGCAACAGCAGGTGGTCGTTTCTCGGCGGACATCGGCGCGCTCGATTTCACGCTGATCGATGCAGTGGGCGCGGTCGACATCGCCTCGCTTGCCGGTGTCGGTGGCGGTGACATCCGTTCGGGCGCCAGCATCGTGGTCGATGCTTCTGGTAGTATCACGATCCGGGATGCCAGCGCGGCGACCGATCTTGCGCTCACGTCTGGCGCAACGGGTGATATTTCCGCCCGGGCCCTTGCCGCAGGTGGAAGCATCGGCATCGAAGGGCGCGACACCACGCTCGGTAGCGCAGCGGCTGGCGGTAATTTCAGCGCTGCGGTCCGCTCGCTCGCGAGCCCGTCGATCACTGCGGGCGCCACCTTCACGGTGTCCGGCACCGGCGCGGTGGAACTTGGCACAGCAAGCGCGGGCAGTGCGCTCAGCGTGAACAGCCAGACGCTGACCTTCACCCGCATGTCCTCGGGTGGCACGCTCCTTGTCGGCACCAGTGGCGACGTCAGCGGCGGCGATCTCGTCGCTACCGGAACCATGCGCATCAACACCGGGACTGGCCGCTTCACCTATGGCACTCTCGACGGCGGCGACATCGCGATCGTCGGCGGTTCGGCGTCCGGTGGCAGCATCCGGGTCCGGGCCGGGGATCTCAATCTCGGCGTTGCTGGAGAGGCGAATGTCGGGGCGATCGACGCCAGCGGCAACGTCGCTATCGACGCCCAGCGCCTTGTCTTCAGCACGATTTCGGCCGGCGGCACTTTCGGTACCACCAACCGCTCGATGACAGGCACCTCGATCTCGGTCGGCAATGACGTTTCCATCTCGAGCCAGGGCGACATTGCGCTCGCGGGCCTGACCGGCGCATCCGCGCAGATCAGGTCGGCCGGCATCGTCAACATCACGGGCGTGCAACTCTCGGGCGTGATCTCGGTCTCTGCCGATGCTGTCGGCCTCGACGCTCTGGGCGATCTCGCGATCCGCACCATCGCCGCCGATCGCGGCAATGTCGATGTCACGGCAGAGGGTTCGATCACCGGCAACACCATCAACGCGCTCGGCGACATCAATCTCTTGGCCCGCAACGGCGATGTCGTGATCAGCCATCTTTCTGCAGGCTACTCGAACGTCTTCGGCGGTTCGGTCCGCCCTCAGGGCACCGTCACCGCCGGGGCCATCGGCCAAGGCAACATCGATATCGTGGCGAACGGCGATATCGTCATCAACGACGTGGCCGATGCAGCCAAGGCCTTCACCATGAACGCCGGCAACACCATCCGCATCAACGGACTGGCGACCGGGGCAACGATGGACCTCACCTCGGCCGATCTCGAGATCGGAGCCAGTGGGCGCCTTGGCGAAGCCGCGCACACCGACGCGATCACCCTGCGCAACACCGGCCAGGGACCGCTGCGGCTGGGCGACAACATCGCTTCCACGGTCAGCGGCTATGCCATCTCGCAAGCCGAGTTCGCGCGCATCCGCTCGCGCGGTGATCTGACGATCCGGGCGAACCAGGCGCTGCTGGTGGGCGATCTTGCAGTCGTTGCCCAAGCTGGCACGGTGCAGGGACAGATCGGTGAGAACGGCACCTTGTCATTGCGCTCGGGTAGTCTGGCGAGCTTCCTCGGCGCGCTGTCGATGACCAACGCGGGGGGTAACACCTTGGCCATCAACAGCCAGAGCGGGGTGTTCCTTGATGCCGCCACGGGCTCGATCCGCCTGCTCGAGGGCACGGTGGGTGGAGGAGCCCTCGCGATTTCCGGAACCGGCATCGCCATGGTCACGCGCAGCGCGCTTAATGACATCTCGCAACTGACCGACACCGCCCTGATCACGGATCGTCTCGGCCTCAACGATGGCGTCGCCGATGGCCGGACCCTGGTCGAGGCCGACACCATCCAGTTGCGTTCCGATCGCGATGTCTACATCCAGAACACCTCGCTAGGCACCAGGCTGGATGACCGCCGCGGCCTGGTCGCGCGCGCGCTGCGCATCGGCAGCCGCGATGGCAGCCAGCTCGACATCGTGATCAACGGCATCGTCAACGGTCAGGTCGGCGTCGATGCAATCGAGCAGATCACCTTCGAGGAAGCCTTCACCGATCTTTCCTCGGTCAACGGCTGCGTGATCGTCAATGCCAACACCTGCAACAAGCTGCCGTTCGAGATCATCGAGCTGCGCGATCTCGTCGAGGAAGTGCTGAAGAGCGATCCCGAGGACAGCGCGCTGCAGGTGACCGACAGCTTCACCAAGACCACGCTGATCCAGTTGAACCAGATCGCACCGGCTGGCTTCGAACCACTGATCGACGAGCCGGTCACCGGCACCGGCAACGACGATCTGCTCGGAGAAGGCAAGCAGGACGGCGAGTGACTTGACCTGATGCGGGGGCGCGGGGCAATGGCTGATCCATGTCAGTCCACGGCCCCGCTCCCTTCGCGCCCTCCGCACCGCTCAAGCTGTTCAACAGCCTGACGCGTCAGCTGGAGGAGTTCCAGCCCGTCCACGCAGGCGAGGCGCGCGTCTATTCCTGCGGACCGACGGTCTACAACTACCCGCACATCGGCAACATGCGCGCCTATGTCTTTGCCGACATCCTTGGCCGCACGCTGTCGTTCAAGGGCCTGAAGCTCACCCACGTCATCAACATCACCGACGTCGGCCACCTCACCGACGATGCCGATGATGGCGAGGACAAAATGGAGAAGATGGCCCGCGCCCAAGCGCAGTCGATCTGGGACATCGCGCAGCACTATACCCAGGCCTACTGGGAGGACGTGAAGGCGCTCAACATCCGCCAACCCGCACGTTGGACGATTGCCACCGAATACGTGCCCCAGATGATCGCCTTCGCTGAAAAGATCGCGGCAAAGCACTGCTACGAACTCGACAGCGGCCTCTATTTCGACGTCTCGACCGTTGCCGACTACGGTCGGCTGGCGCGCGCACAGACCGAGGACGGCGAGGGCCGCATCGAAGCCGTCGAAGGCAAGCGCAATGCCGCCGACTTCGCCATCTGGCGCAAGACCCCACCCGGCGAGAAGCGCCAGATGGAATGGGATTCGCCATGGGGGAAGGGCGCTCCCGGCTGGCATCTCGAATGCTCGGTCATGTCGGGCGAGGTGCTAGGTTTCCCGTTCGACATCCACACCGGCGGCATCGACCACCGCGAGATTCACCACCCGAACGAGATCGCCCAGAACCAGGCGTTCTGCTGCACGAATGGGTTGGACCTGCCCGCGAACTCCGGCGCGCGGGTGTGGATGCACAACAACTTCCTCGTCGAACGCTCGGGCAAGATGAGCAAGTCGTCGGGCGAATTCCTCCGCCTGCAACTGCTGATCGACAAGGGCTACTCCCCGCTCGCTTACCGCCTGATGTGCTTGCAAGCGCATTACCGCAGCGAACTGGAGTTCTCGTGGGACGGCCTTGCCGCTGCCCTGACCCGCCTCAAGCGCATGCTGATCGCAGTCGGCCAGTTGAAGGACCGCGCCGAAGTCTCGGAGAAGGAGCCCGGTCCCCGCTTCACGCCGTTCCTCGAACGCTTCGACGCTGCGGTCTCCGACGACCTCAACACCCCGGTCGCGCTCACGGTGTTCGAGGAGGTCCTCGCACTGAAAAAGGTGGACGCCTCCGAAAAGCTCGCGGCCCTCTCGGCGATGGACGCCGTTCTCGGCCTCGGCCTGATCGCACTCGATCGCAAGGCACTGCGCTTGAAGCCCAAGGGTGTGGAAATCGAAGAAGCTGAAATCGAGTCTGCCCTCGAAGCCCGCAAGGAGGCCCGCGCCGCCAAGGACTTCGCCCGCTCTGACACCCTGCGCGACGAACTCGCCGTCAAGGGCGTCGAGGTCATGGACGGCGATCCGCTGGGCTGGGAGTGGAAACTCGCCTGACGTTTGCGGCGATTGCTCCGCAGAGCCTCGCTGACAACGGCAGGCCCGAGGCAAAATGGCAAGAGAATGCGTTTCAATTCAGAGGTTCTCTCCGCTAGTCCGGCTGTAGTTGATGCCTGGGGAGAGCCTTGTAGATGACCGTCCTCGTGATGAATGCCATGGCCGCGCCGTTCATCGAGGCGCATCTGCCCGATTGGATCGAGCCTCGCTTCTTCACCACCGCCGAGGAACTGTTCGCGCTGGCCCCTTCCGCCGAAATCGGCTGGTTCGATCTGTACCAGCCAGGCGGCATGGACAAGGCGATCCGCCTTGCCACGAAGCTCCGCTGGCTCAACTCGATTTACGCAGGGGTGGATTTCTTTCCTCTGGACGTGCTGCGTGACCGCGGCGTCGTGCTTACCAACGGGGCCGGGATCAATGCCGTCACCATTGCCGAATACGTGGTCATGGGCATGCTCGTGGTCGCCAAGGGCTATCGCGAGGTCGTGCGGTCGCAGGACCGGCACGAGTGGCTGCGCGACAGTCCGGGCAAGGTGGAGCTTGCTGGCAGCCGTGCCCTGATCCTGGGCTATGGCGCCATCGGACAGCGGGTCGAGCGCATGTTGCAGGGATTTGATGTCGATGTGGTGAAGGTGCGGCGGTCGGGCGGCGAAGGGGTGCTTGGCCCCGGAGATTGGCGGGCCGAACTGGGAACCTTCGACTGGGTGATCCTCGCCGTCCCCGCGACGCCCGAGACCGAAGGCATGATCGGCGCGGCCGAGATCGCCGCGATGAAGCCCGGTTCGACGCTGGTCAACGTCGCGCGCGGCAGCGTCGTCGTTCAGGAGGCGCTGATTGCCGGGCTCAAGGCGGGGACGCCCGGCCATGCCTTCCTTGACGTGGTAACACCGGAACCCCTGCCAGCCGACCATCCACTTTGGGACGTGCCCAATGCCCACGTCACCAGCCACCTCTCAGGCAGGGCGCAGACGAAGATGTTCGAGCGCTCGGTCACCCGCTTCCTCGCAAACCTGAACCGTTTCCGCGCAGGCGAACCACTCCAGCCGCAGGTTGATCTTTCGCTCGGCTACTGACTCGCTAGGGCGTGACTCCGCCGCCCGCCTTTGATAGCCATGCAGCCAAGGGCAGGTGCGGGGGCCATAACGACACGCACCGGTTTCAAGTCCCGTGAGGTCGCATCCGAGTTGGGGAGGGTAACGCAGCCTTGGCCGCGCGTTCCCGTTGATGGAGCGACCAAAAATGGCCGAAGGCAAGAAGGCGTCAGACCTGTTCATCGAGTGCCTTGAGGAAGAAGGCTGCGAATACATCTTCGGCGTTCCAGGCGAAGAAAACCTCGATTTCCTCGATTCGCTGTCCCGCTCGAAGAAGATCAAGCTGATCCTCACCCGCCACGAACAGGGCGCCGGCTTCATGGCCGCGACCTATGGCCGCCACACCGGCAAGACCGGCGTCTGCATCGCCACGCTGGGGCCGGGCGCGACCAACTTCGTCACCGCGGCCGCCTATGCCACGCTCGGCGGCATGCCGATGCTGATGATCACCGGCCAGAAGCCGATCAAGAAGTCGAAGCAGGGCCGCTTCCAGATCCTCGACGTCGTTTCGATGATGGGGCCGATCACCAAGTTTACCCACCAGATGGCGAGCTCGGACAACATCCCCAGCCGCGTGCGCGAGGCCTATCGCCTGGCGGAAGAGGAAAAGCCCGGCGCAACCCACATCGAACTGCCCGAGGACATCGCCGACGAGCATACCGACTCCGTCCCATTGAAGCGCAGCCTCGTCCGCCGCCCCAATGCCGATGGCAAGTCTGTGGCGCAGGCGGTCCATGCCTTGCAGAACGCCAAGGCTCCGGTGCTGGTGATTGGCGCGGGCGCTAACCGCAAGATGACGGGCAAGATGCTCGCCGAACTGGTCGAGAAGACCGGGATTCCGTTCCTGACCACCCAGCTCGGCAAGGGCGTGATCGACGAGCGCCATCCCAAGTTCCTCGGCTGCGCCGCGCTTTCCGCCGGTGACTTTGTCCATCGTGCCGTCGAAGATGCGGACTTGATCGTCAACATCGGCCACGACGTGATCGAAAAGCCGCCGTTCTTCATGCGCGAAGGTGGCACGCCGGTCATTCACGTCTCCACCAAGACCGCCGAGGTCGACCCGGTCTATTTCCCCTCGATCGAGGTGATCGGCGATATCGCCAACGCGATCTGGCAGATCAAGGAAGCAATCACGCCAAACCCGGCGTGGAACTTCGATCACATGCTCGCCTATCGCGCCGCTGAAGTCGCGCACACCGCGCCGCTCGCCGCCGATACCCGTTTCCCGATCTTCCCGCCGCACCTCGTCCAGCAGATCCGCGATGCCCTGCCCGAGGACGCGATCATCTGCCTCGACAACGGCGTCTACAAAATCTGGTTCGCGCGCGGCTACACTGCCTACCATCCCAACACCGTGCTGCTCGACAATGCGCTCGCCACGATGGGGGCAGGGCTGCCCTCGGCGATGATGAGCGCGATGCTCTATCCCGAGCGCAAGGTCATGGCGATCTGCGGTGACGGCGGCTTCATGATGAACAGCCAGGAGATGGAGACCGCAGTCCGCCTCGGCCTCAACCTCACGGTGCTGATCCTCAACGACAGCTCCTATGGCATGATCCGCTGGAAGCAGGCCAACATGGGCTTCGAGGACTTCGGCCTGACTTACGGCAATCCCGATTTCGTGAAGTACGCCGAAAGCTACGGCGCCCACGGCCATCGCGTCACCAGTTCCGAACACCTCAAGGAACTGCTCGCCCATTGCCGCGATACGCCGGGCGTCCACCTGATCGATTGCCCGGTCGACTATTCGGAGAACGATCAGATCCTCAACAAGGACATCAAGGAACTGTCGAAGGCGCTCTAGGGTTCAGGCGATTCATCTTGTCGTCACCCCGGGCTGGCCCAGGGGTCCCGCTTTTCCACCTGCGGCGGTTCGATAAATAGCGGGATCCCGGGTTTAGCCCGGGATGACGTTGGAGGTTATCAAGTGTCACAGCTCAAGGACGTCTACCCGCTCTACCTCAACAACAAGGCGGTGCAGCCCAACGCCGACCTGAAGGTTACGGACAAGTTCACCGGCGAAGTTGCCTTCCGCACCGCGCTTGCCACGCCTGACGTGATCGACGAAGCGATTGCTGGTGCCGTCCGCGCAGCCGAGCCCATGTCCCGGCTGGCGTCCTACGAAAAGCGCGACGTCCTCGACCACTGTGTCCGCCGCTTTGCCGAACGCAAAGACGAGCTGGCCTATGCCCTGTGCGTCGAGGCCGGGAAGCCCATTGCCGATTCCGAAGGCGAGGTCGGTCGCCTGATCGACACCTTCCGCATCGCTGCCGAGGAAGCCACCCGCAACTACGGCGAAGTCCAGCCGCTCGACATCAGCCCGCGCGCCAAAGGCTACATGGGCATGTGGAAGCGCGTGCCGATCGGGCCGTGCAGCTTCATCTCGCCGTTCAACTTCCCGCTGAACCTCGCGGCCCACAAGATTGCGCCTGCGATCGCCATGGGCTGCCCCTTCGTGATGAAGCCCGCCTCGCTCACTCCCCTCGGCGCGATCATCATGGGCGAAGTCCTCGCCGAATGCGACGTCCTGCCCGAGGGTGCCTTCTCGATCCTGCCCGCCAGCCGCGATGGCGCTGACCTGTTCACCACCGACGAGCGGCTGAAGCTCCTTTCCTTCACCGGCTCGCCCGGCGTCGGCTGGGAACTCAAGGCCAAGGCGGGCAAGAAGAAGGTCGTCCTCGAACTCGGCGGCAATGCGGCCGTCGTGGTCGACAAGGACGCCGACCTCGACCATGCGCTCGCCCGCATCATCTTCGGCGGGTACTACCAGTCCGGCCAGTCGTGCATCCACGTCCAGCGCGTGATCATCCACGCCGATATCTACGACCAGTTCCGCGACATGCTCGCCGCCAAGGTCAAGACTCTCAAGTCCGGTGACCCCAAGAACCGTGATACCTTCATCGGTCCGATGATCTCGGCCAAGGAAGCCCAGCGCCTCAAGACCTGGATCGATGCGGCTGTGGCAGGCGGGGCGAAGCTGCTCGCCGGCGGTGGCTGCGAAGGCAACATGCTCGAGGCGACTCTGCTCGAAGGCTGCAGCCGCGACATGGACGTCTACACCGAAGAAGCCTTCGGCCCCGTCGTCATCCTGTCGAAGTTCACCGACTGGGATGCCGCGCTCGAAGAGGTGAACGACAGCAAGTTCGGCCTCCAGGCCGGCCTGTTCACGTCCGACATCCACAAGGTCATGGACGCCTGGGACAAGCTCGATGTTGGCGGCATCGTCGTCAACGACGTCTCGTCCTACCGCGTCGACAACATGCCCTATGGCGGCGTCAAGGATTCGGGCCTTGGCCGCGAAGGCATCCGTTTCGCGATGGAAGATATGTCCGAAATCCGGAACATGGTGATCCGGCGGCGCTGAGATTTGTCGAGGTTTGCCGCGTATCTTGCCGATATGTTTCCATGAAACCGGATTAGCCACTTGAACCCATGGGGCAGAGTGTCCTAGTCTCCGGTCAAACGGGGTCGCATTGCAGCACTTCCGGCCAGAGCTTCCGCACAAGGCATAAAGCCGCGCGGCAGGCAGCGCCGGTGGGGACGAGGGGCAATGCAGGGTATCATCTTGGGAATCGGGCGACTGGCGGCACTTTGCCGGGCGATTCCGCGCTCCGGCGCTGTGGCTGTTGCAGCGTGTCTGGCCATGGCCGGAGCCTCGCTCGGCGCCTCCTCGCTCATCTCGCCTGCTGCAGTTCAGGCTCAGGGCACTGCACCGGCAGTTCTGCGCGGACACGTCGGAGTCGCCTCGTGCGCCGGTTCCACCTGCCATGGCCGCAGCGTCGCCGACGGAGCGGTTGTCCGTCAGGATGAACTCATGCGCTGGCAGGAAGATTCCTCGCCCTCCGGAGCGCACAGCCGCGCGTGGCGCGTGATTCAGGAGCCGCGCGGTCAGGCAATCGTCCGCCGCATGGGCCTTGATACCGCTGGCGTGCAGCGCGAATGCGCCGGTTGCCATGCCTCGCCGGGCTCCTCGCGCCCGTCCGATGGCGTCGATTGCGAAGCCTGTCATGGTGCATCCGGCGGCTGGCTTTCCACCCACTACACCGTCGGTGCCAGCCACGCCCGCAACGTCGCGCAAGGCATGACCGATCTGACCCGCCCGCAGGTCAAGGCCCAGGTCTGCCTCGATTGCCACTTCTCCGGTGATGCCAAGGGCCAGTTCATCGCCCACCGCATCATGGCCGCCGGCCACCCGCGCATCTCGTTCGAACTGGACCTGTTCACCACGCTCCAGCAGCACCATGACGAGGACGCCGACTACGTCCAGCGCAAGGGCGGCAAGACCAACTCGATGCGCATGTGGGCCGTGGGCCAAGCCGAAGCCGTCAAGCGCAGCCTCGAACTCTACAGCCAGCCGGCCCGGGCGATGGACGGGATCTTCCCCGAATTCACCTTCTACGATTGCCACTCCTGCCACCGCCGCATTTATGACAGCGAGGACGGCAACGTTACCGCCGTGCGCAATCCGGGCCGCCCCGTCGATCTCGGCACGCCGCCCTACAACGACGAGAACATGATTATGCTTCTCGCCGCCGCCCGCGTCGTCGCACCCGATGCGGCTGCCACGTTCGACGCCCGCGCCAAGGCCTTCCACAAGGCGATGCTGGCCAACCGCGCCGAAACCGTCGCCGCGGCTCAGGCGCTGCGCCAGTCGGCCGATGCGCTGTCTTCGCGCTTTGCCTCTGCCAGCTTCACCCGCGAACAGACCTTCGCCATCATGGACTCCATCGCCAGCGACGCCATCGGCGAGCGCTTCACCGATTACGAAGGCGCAGTGCAGTCGGTCATGGCGGTCGACACCCTGCTCAACGGCCTCGTCAATCAGGGCATGGTCGCGCCGGGTTCGGCCAATGGCCTGCGTGTCCAGATCAACCAGGCCTATGCCGCCGTTCGTGATCCCAACGGCTTCCAGCCCCTTGCCTTCCGCCGCGCTCTCGGCAGCGCGGTACGTTCGATCCGGAGCCTTCGCTGATGCGCATGCCGTTGGCTTTCCGGCAGACCACCGCCGTCGCACTCGCGCTCTCTCTCACACTGTCAGGGTGCGGCGGCGGTGATTCTGGCTCGGGCGGTACGTTCACGCCGACTCCCACGCCGACCTCGGCCTCGCGCTTCTTCGCCGATCCTGCGCAGGAAGCGCTGACGGCTGCCGAAGTCCAGCAGATCATCGCGCAGGCCGTGGGTGAGGCCAAGGCGCTCAATTACCCCGCCATCATCGCTGTGGTCGATCGTGTCGGCAATGTCCTTGCCGTATTCCGCATGAACGGTGCGGCCACCCGCATGCTGATCAGCCAGCGCACTGCCACCGGCGAAATCTCCCCGCGCGAGGTCGATGCCCAGGGCCTCGAAGTCGAAGCGACGATGGGGGCGATCTCCAAGGCCGTGACTGCCGCCTACCTGTCGTCCAGCGGGAACGCCTTCTCCACCCGGACGGCCAGCATGATCGTGCAGGAGCATTTCCCTCCCGCACCCAACACGCCCGGCCTGGAATCCGGCCCGCTGTTCGGCGTGCAGTTCAGCCAGTTGCCCTGTTCCGACCTTGCTGCCCGCTTCGCCACCGGTAACGCCGGAAGCGCCGCCTTCATCGGCCCCAAGCGCGCCCCGCTGGGCCTTTCTGCTGACCCTGGCGGATTGCCGCTCTACAAGAATGGCGTCGTCGTCGGCGGTATCGGCATCATGGCCGATGGCGACTATGCCTATGACCCCGACGTTACGGACGTCGATGGCGATCCCGAAGAGTTCATGGCGCTCGCCGGTATCCAGGGCTTTGCCCCGCCAGCCGAGATCCGCGCCGACCGCATCCCGGTTGACGGATCGACCCTGCGCTTCTCCGATGCCCGCGTCGAAGGCTTGCACCCTCTGCAGACCAGCTTCTCTGCGATCAACAACACTGCCGGAACCCTGATCCCGGTGCGCGGATACTACGACGGAACCGCCGTCCTTGCCGGAACGCCTTACGGCACCGAAGCCAGCGGCATCCGCAGGGCCACCTCTGCCGAATTTTCGCTCGCAGATGCCTATGTGCTGAGTAACGGTTCTGGCACCAATCGTTACCCGATCAAGGCCGGCACCGATGCCGCTGCGGTCGGCACGCCGTTGACCGCTGCCGAAGTCCGCGCCGTGCTCGAAGAGGCCTTCACGATCATGACGCGCGCCCGCGCGCAGATCCGCCGTCCGCTCGACAGCCGCGCGCAAGTCTCGATCTCGGTGGTCGATACTTACGGCGAGGTCCTCGGCCTCGTCCGCGGGCCAGACGCGCCGATCTTCGGCATCGACGTCTCGCTGCAGAAGGCGCGAACGGCAGCGTTCTTCTCCAACCCGGTCGCTGCACAACAGCTTCAGGACGATACCGACGCCGAGATCCCCGCGTTCGTCCAGCGCGCTCGCGATTTCCTTGGGGATCAGACGGCGCTGACGGGCAAGATCGCCTTTGCCGATCGCTCTGGCGGCAACTTGTCCCGTCCGTTCTTCCCCGACGGCGAGGTCGGCCGCCCGCACGGCCCGTTCTCGCGTCCGATCAATGATTTCAGCCCTCTCGCCACCGGTCTCCAGATCGCCCTGGTCAAGGCCAACCTGCTCCAGCACGCGGTCTTCGTCGAAGGCTCGCTGAATGCGCGCGACGTGGTGCAGCGCTGCACGGCGGTCCCCGATACCCCGACCGGCAAGAAGCGCCTCGCCAACGGCATCCAGATTTTCCCCGGCTCGGTCCCGATCTACCGCAACGGCAAGCTCGTCGGCGCCATCGGCATTTCGGGTGACGGCATCGATCAGGACGACATGATCGCCTTCCTCGGTACGCACAACGGCGGGGCCAAGGTCGGGACCATCGGCAATGCGCCCAAGGAAATCCGCGCTGACACCATCGTCGTGCCGGTCGGGCAGGGCGTCCGCCTGCGCTACGTCAACTGCCCCTTCGCCCCGTTCCTCGATACGAGCGAACAGAATGTCTGCGAGGGCAAGTGATGCAGCAGGTCGCTCTCCTTCTCGCACCGGTCCTCGGCATCACCCAGCCGCATGTCCAGCCCGCGCCACTGACGTTCTACCTGCAGGACGCGTCAGGATCGGCACCGGGAACGGCCGAGCCCCAGCAAGCGCCAACGGTTGACAGCAAGGCGCCGCTCCCCGGTGGCGAGACCGACGCCGACGGTGCGCTGATCGATGGCCGCCGCCGCCCCGGCTTCAACAAGCAGCTCCCCGAGAAGGTCGAGCAGGACAATCCCGGCGCCGTCAATGCTCCGCCGCCGGAGGCGTTCTACGACAAGTATGACGGCGAAGGCCCTGTCGGCGATCTCGGCCTCGACGTCAGCCTGCCCGATCGCTGGCGCATCATGGCCTCGCTGTGTCCCAAGAAGGATCCGGCGACTGGCAAGAAGGACCGCTCTCTTTACACCCTGTTCCCGAAGCTCGAATTTGCCTGCCATTCGCAGCTCGATCCGTTTCATCACAACCTCCTGAAGGGCGACCGCCCGCTCGCACGCGGCAAGCGTCCCGGCTTCCTCAAGGGGGACGACTGGTACCTGCTGGCAGGCGCGGTTTCCGATACCGTGGTCGAGCCGCGCAGCTTCCCGATCCCGGTTGGCAATCAGACGACGACCAACCCCAACGAGATCGACACTTTCGGCCGCAGCCACAGCCTCGTGCTGTCGCAGACCTTCATCGCGAGCCTCTCGCTGCTCAAGGGCATGACCGCCTACAAGCCGCCGGTGGTCGAGTACCGCATCGCCATCGCCGGCAACATCAACCACGTCGAAGTCCCGGAACGCCGCGTCCTGTTCGTCGAACCGTCCAAGGGCACCAAGCGCACCGACGGCTTCATCGGCCTGCAGGAAGCCTTCATCGACTACCACATTGGCCGGTTCGACACGAAGCGCTACGATTTCATCTCCTTGCGCACCGGCATCCAGCCGATGCAGTCGGATTTCCGCGGCTTCCTGTTCAACGACAACCAGCTTGGCATCCGCCTCTTCGGCAACCGTGACAACAACCGCGTCCAGTTCAATCTCGCGGCGTTCTGGCGGCTCGAGAAGGAAACCAACTCGGGCCTCAACGACATCAGCCGCGCCCCGCGCAATGACTGGGTGTTCATGGCGAACCTTTATCGCCAGGACTTCCCCGTCGTCGGCCTGACCAGCCAGATTTCGGTCACCTACAACATGAACCGTGAGCGCAACGAGATCACGGTCGACACCAACGGCTTCCCTGTCCGTCCGGCGCTGATCGGCGACTTGCGGGGCCGCGAGTATGACGTCGTCTATCTCGGCTATGCGGCTGACGGCCATATCGGCCGCCTCAACCTCACCGCGCAGGCCTATGCCGCGCTGGGTGAGGACCGGAACAATTTCCTCACCAGCCGCGCGGCCGAGATCAAGGCCTTCATGGCTGCGGCCGAGGTCAGCTACGACTTCGACTGGACCCGCGTTCGGCTGTCGGGCCTCTGGGCCAGCGGTGACAGCGACCCTTACGACAAGACCGAAGGCGGCTTCGACGCGATCTTTGAAAACCCCCAGTTCGCCGGTGCCGATACCAGCTACTGGATCCGCCAGACCATCCCGTTCGCGGGCGGCGGCCGCAACATTTCGGTCAATGGTCGCAACGGCATCCTCAATTCGCTGCGCTCGTCGAAGGAACAGGGCCAGTCGAACTTCACCAACCCCGGCACCATGCTGGTCGGCCTCGGCACCGATTTCGACCTGACGCCCACCTTGCGCGTCTCGACCAACGTCAATCACCTCTGGTTCGAGAACACCAAGATCCTGCAGGTCCTGCGGAACGAAGGCTCGATCCCGCGCGACATCGGCTGGGACGCCTCGGTCTCGGCGATCTGGCGCCCCAACGCCTCGCAGAACCTCGTCTTCCGCCTCTCGGGCGCCGTGCTCGATCCGGGCGCGGGCTTCGATGATCTCTTTGCCCAGATGGGCAAGGCAAGCCGCTTCTACTCCGTCCTCGCCAATGCGACCCTGGCCTTCTGATGACCCAGCTCATGACCCAAACGCGCCGCCTTCGCACTCTCTCGCTGGCATGGCTGGTCGCCGCGCTTGCTGCGCTGCTGGTCCCGAGCGCGCTCTACGCCTCGGGCGAGGAACCCGCGCAGAAGGTCAGCCACACCCGCGCCCCCGCCGCGCCGCGCGGCCAGCCGGGTGACACTGCGGAAGAGCAGTGGGCCTACGTCGACAAGCAGAACGCCGGGTGCGTCAGCTGCCACACCAAGAGCGATCACCGCACCATGCACGCCAGCCCGGCGGTGGTGCTGTCCTGCGCCGATTGCCACGGCGGCAACACCAAGGTCATGGCCGACCGCTCGTGGAACCGCAATTCGATCGAATACATTGCCGCGCTGAAGGACGCGCATGTCCTTCCGAAGTATCCGGCGGCTTGGGGCTGGCCCTCTTCGGCCAATCCCAAGCGCTCCTATGGTTTGCTCGCCAAGGAAAGCCCGGAATTCATCCGCTTCATCAACCCGTCGGACTATCGCGTCGCCCGCGATTCCTGCGGCGCCTGCCACATGCAGATCATCGAAGCGTCAGAACGCTCGCTGATGTCGACCGGCGCCATGCTGTGGGGCGGCGCGGCCTACAATAACGGCATCGTCCCCTTCAAGAACTACCTCTTCGGCGAAAGCTTCACCCGCAATGGCGAGCCCGCCCTGCTCAAGTCCGCGTCGAAGGAAATCGGCCCCGATGGCAAGCCGATGTGGGGGACCGTCACGCCGAAGGAGAAGGCGCGCGGCGCATTGCCGATCATGTATCCGCTGCCGCGCTGGCACACGATCCCGCCGGGCGACGTCTTCCGCGTGTTCGAGGACGGCGGCCGCACGATCAACCCGCAGTTCCCCGAAATCGGCTTGCCCAACTCGACGGGCCTGATCCAGCGCCTCGACGAGCCGGGCCGCCCTGACCTGAAGCAGTCCAACCGTGGCCCCGCCACCGGCCTGCGCGTCGCGATTCCGGTGCTCAACATCCACAAGACGCGCCTCAATGACCCGTTCCTGTTCCAGATGGGCACCAACGACCAGCCGGGCGACTACCGCTCCTCGGGCTGCGCTGCCTGCCATGTCATCTACGCCAACGACCGCGAACCACGCCACTCGCTGAACTACGGCAAGTGCGGGCGGGATGGCCAGACGATCACCGCCGACCCGACGATCAATTCCCTGCGCGAAGGCCAGCACCGCAAGGGCGCCTACGGCTCCTATGACGCTGAAAAGGCAGAGCATCACGACAAGGTCCGCGGCACCGTGCTCGGCGGCAAGCGTGGTTACCTCGGTGGCGACCGGACCGATCCAGAACAGTCGGCCGACATGGAGGGCGATTGCGCCCGCGCCATCTCGTCTGCCGAACAGCTGGTCTATTCGCCGGGCAAGGGCGTCGCCCCCCATGGTTCGATGGATCATGACAAGATGGACCAGGCCTCGGCCCACGCCATGGCCGGTCTGGATGCCAAGGGGCACCCGAAGAAGGATGCCCACGGCGAGGACGCGCACGACTCTGATGGCCCCGTTGCGATGCAGGATCGCGAACGGGGGCACCCGCTGGTCCACGCCTTCACCCGCGCGATCCCGACGGCGCAGTGCATGAACTGCCACATGCACCAGCCCAACATCTTCCTGAACTCGTACCTCGGTTACACCATGTGGGACTATGAGTCCGACGCGCCGAGCATGTGGCCGGGACCTGAAAACCGCGCGCCAAAGCCCGCCGGCATGTCCGATGCGGACTACGAGAAGACGTTCAGGAAGCAGTTCTATCCGAATATCGACGAGCAGCGCGAAGTGCTCGATCGCAACCCGGAGGGTGCGTCCACCCGCGGCCTGTGGCGCGATGTCGAGTTCCTGCGCAACGTCTATGACCTGAACGACAAGCTCGAACGCACCCAGTTTGCCGATTACCACGGCCATGGCTGGAACTTCCGCGCAATCCTCAAGCGCGATCGCCGCGGCAACCTGCTCGATGACGAAGGCGACATGTCGTCCTACGGCACCGACAAGGCGCACATCATCTCGCCCGAGGATCCCGAAAAGTTCCGCAAGGCAGGCGAGGGCAAGTTCGTCGAACCGGGCGAAAGCAACCCCGGCAAGGCTGTCCACATGATGGACATCCATGCTCAGCTCGGCATGCAGTGCGCCGATTGTCACTTCTCGCAGGACAGCCACGGCAACGGCATGATCTACGGCGAAGTCGCCAATGCGGTCGAGATCGGCTGCAAGGACTGCCACGGTACGCCGGACAATTACCCGACGCTGCTGACCTCGAACATGGCGGCGCCCGAAAAGGGCAACAACCTCGCGCTGCTGCGCAATGCCGATGGCCAGCGCCGCTTCGAATGGTTCAATGAGGCCGATGGGCGGCGCGTGCTGGTCCAGCGCTCGATCATCGATCCCAACCTGTCCTGGCGCGTCAGCCTGGTGAAGGATTCGGTCGACGCTCGCTATGCCGGCAAGATGGATTCCACCGGCAAGCCGATCTTCAACCCGAAGGCCGCGCGTGCCAAGCTCATGGCCAAGTCCGCGTCAGAGGACGGCGTCTACAAGTTCGGCACCGGCGTGCCCAAGGAAGCCCGCGCCCACCGTGACGACGACATGGCCTGCTTCACCTGCCACCTGTCGTGGACCACGTCGTGCGCCGGCTGCCACCTGCCGATCGAGGCGAACTGGAAGTCGGCCACGCACAAGTACGAGGAAGACTATACCCGCAACTACGCGACCTATAACCCGCAGGTCGCGCGCGATGACATGTTCCAACTCGGCAAGCACCAGCGCAACAAGTCGTCCGGCTCCGATCCGGTGCAGTTCGATGCGTCGGGCAACCCCGTCGCGGGCAAGGCGATCACCGCGCCGATCCGCTCCACCTCGGCGCTGATCCTGTCGTCGACCAACATCAACCGCGAACGCATCTATGTGCAGCAGCCGCCGATCTCCTCGATTGGCTACTCCTCACAAGCCTTTGCGCCGCACTTCCCGCACACCGTTCGCAAGAACGAGACCAAGCAGTGCACCGATTGCCACGTCTCTCAGGACGAGGACAACAACGCCACGATGGCGCAGCTGCTCCTGCTCGGCACCAATTACGTCAACTTTGTCGGCATGAACGCCTGGTTCGGTCTCGACGGCGGCTTCGAAGCGGTCCGCGTCACCGAATGGGACGAGCCGCAGGCCGTGATCGGCTCCTACCTCCACCGCTATGCCTATCCGGATTACTGGAAGGAGCATGTCGAGAAGAACGGCCGCGAGTTGAAGAACTGGACGCGCGGCAAGGCCTTCGATGGCAAGCTTTCGGGCGAAACCACCGGGCACGAGCAGTTCTCGAACATTGTCGAAGGCACCAAGGACTCGGTGCGCTGCCTGCAGATGCGCGGCGAATACATGTACGTCGCCGAAGGAAAGGGCGGCTTCCGCGCCTACGACATCGCCGCAATCGGCAACAAAGGCTTCTCCGAACGCATCGTCAACGCGCCGTTCTCGCCGCTCGGCCATGACACGCATGTCGCCACCAGCAACGCCACCTGCATGGCGCTGCCGACCAACCAGTCGATCGCGCCCACGCGCAACACGCCCGAGCTGCGCGGCCTCAACCAGGAGCAGCCTTTCTCGCCGATCTACAGCTATGCCTTCGTCACCGATGCGGTCGAAGGCCTGATCGCGGTCAACGTCGATACGCTGGCCGATGGCGAGTTCCGCAACAACTTCTTCAACCGCGCGCTGACCTTCAATCCGAATGGCGTCCTCACCGGTGCCCGCCACATCACGCTGGCCGGTGACTATGCCTACATCGTGACCGACAAGAACCTGGTCACGGTCCACCTGCCCAAGCCATGGTCGCCGCAGAAGCCGTGCGAAGTCAGTGAGAAGAAGGGCGGCGAGACCTGCCTCGATCCGCGCATCACTTCGGTCGTGCCCTTGCGCGATCCGCGCGCCACGGCGGTGCAGTTCCGCTACCTCTGGGTGACGACGGCCAATGGCCTCGAACTGATGGACATCACCAACCTCGCACAGCCCAAGGCCGTCCCCTCGGCCATTGTGCCGCTGGCCGACGCCCGCCGCGTCTATCTTGCGCGCACTTACGCTTATGTCGCGGCCAAGTCGCAGGGTCTGGTCATTGTCGACATCACCGCGCCGACGCGTCCGTCAATCTACACCAGCTACACCGCCGACGGGCAGTTGAACGATGCCGAGGACGTGATCGTCGCGTCCACCAACGCCTCGCTCTTCGCCTATGTCGCCGATGGCCGGAACGGGATGAAGGTGCTGCAGCTGACGTCTCCCGCCAGCCAGCCCAACTTCTACGGCTTCTCGCCCGAGCCCAAGCCCGAGCTGATCGCCTGGGCCCGCACGCCCACGCCCGCCCTCGCGCTGTCCAAGGGGCTCGACCGTGACCGCGGCGTGGACGAGACGGGTGGGCAGATGGCAGTCTTCGGCCGCCTCGGCTCCCGCCCGTTCACGCGGCCGGAAATGGAAGAGCTGTTCCTCAACAGCAAGGGTGATGTCTTCCGCGTTTCCAACGCTGTCGACATGAGCCTGTGGGTGGGCGCCAAGCCTGCGCCGTTGCTCGCCAGGACGAATTGACCGGTTGGAGAGGAGAGCGGGTGCCTCACGGGGCACCCGCCAATTCTCTCAATCCGCATCCAGCAGCAGGATCTCGCACTCCACCTCCATCAGCGGCGCCGGCAACAGCTCATGGTCCACCCGCGTGACTGCCGCATCGGCCACCAGTTCGCGCCGGAGCTTGAACTCGTGTTCGGGCAGGGTCGTTACGAAGTTCTCACCATCGCTCACCGCATCGCTTCCGGCGAAGCGCAGCACCAACCGGTGACGCGCGCCGGAAAAGGTGATGCTCGCCCACGGTGTCTCGTCATGGCTGACCACTTCGGCGTGAGGCCCGCTGATCTCGCGCACCGCGCGCATCAATCGCTCGGCAGTCGACGGGCGATGAGCCAGCGGGGGAGGGGCGTTCTCGGAAATCGCCCTGGTCTCGAAGGCGTGAAGATCAAGCAGCATGGACATTCCCTCCAAATTTGTTCATGAAATGTTCTATACGTTCCACCATTCCGGAACGCGGTTCGCGGCCGTTGCGCAAGTCGCCGACCAGACGCGGGTCATGCGCGGCAAGGCGGCCGAACTTGGTGGCGGGCATGCCCGTCTGGCGAAGGAAGCTCTCGATCTTGCGGAGCAGCATGGTGATTCTTTCCCTCCAGCTATGGAGTCGGGGGAGACGACTCGAAATAGGATTTTTCCTATGTTGATCTCTAAATCCTACAATGCTAGGAAAAGTCCTTCGAAAGTGGAGGAAGGCGCAAATGGTCCTTGCAGACAGCGAATCGGATGACGGCGCCCGCACCTGCCTCGTTGGCCTTGCGGCCCAGCGCGGTGTCAGCCTGTCCGCGCTCTCGGCGCTGATTGGTCGCAACACCACCTATCTCCAGCAGTTCGTCCGCAAGGGCAGCCCGCGCAAGCTTGAGGAAAACGACCGTCGCACTCTGGCGGAATTCTTCGGTGTGCCGGAAAGCGATCTCGGCGCCGCTTCGCGCGGCGGGGTGATCGCAGCAGGGCAGGGCACCCCGCGCAATCCCCTGCCGCCCCGCGCCATCAATGCGGAATGGGCCGACATTCCCCGCCTGCCGCTCGGCGCGTCTGCTGGCCCCGGCACGCTTCCGGCGGAGGAAATTCCCTCCGGCCGCCTGCGTTTCAACCACCGCTGGCTCAAAGGCCAAGGCCTCGAACCCGCAATGCTCTCGGTGATCGAGGTCGAAGGCGACTCGATGGAGCCGACGCTGCGCGATGGCGACGAAATCCTCGTCGACCGCACCCCGCGCCCCTTGCGCGCCGGCATCCATGTCATTCGGCTCGATGATGTCCTGCTGGTCAAGCGCCTCGAGCCCGGCCCCGGCGGCACGGTGCGGATCATCTCCGACAACCCCGCCTATCCCCGCCTCGAGCGCCCGCTGCACGAAGTCGAGCTCGTCGGGCGCGTGGTCTGGAAGGGCGGCCGTCTTTAGCGCACCGGCTTGCCAATTCGCCGTCCACGCGCCATCTCATCGCCATGACCCAGCCAACAGCCGAACCGCCCTTCAAGGTCGCGATCATCCCCGTCACCCCGCTCCAGCAAAACTGCACGCTGGTCTGGTGCACGAAGACGATGAAGGGCGCCTTCATCGATGCCGGCGGCGATCTCGACAAGTTGCGCAAGGCCATCGCCATGACCGGCGTGACCATCGAAAAGCTGCTCGTCACCCACGGCCACCTCGATCATTGCGGCAGCGTCGGCATCTTTGCGCGGGAGCTTGGCGTGCCCATCGAAGGCCCGCAGGAAGCAGACCGTTTCTGGATCGCGCAACTCGATGAAGATTCACAGCGCTGGGGCATCCCGGCCGAGGTGTTCGAACCCACCCGCTGGCTCAATGATGGCGACAAGGTCACTGTCGGCGAAGTCGAGCTCGACGTGATCCACTGCCCCGGCCACACCCCCGGCCACGTGATCTTCCACCACGCGCCCACGCGAGTGGCGATTGTCGGCGATGTCCTGTTCCAGGGTTCGATCGGCCGCACCGACTTCCCGATGGGCAATCACCAGGACCTGATCGATTCGATCACGCAGAAGCTCTGGCCGCTCGGCAACGACGTCACCTTCGTCCCCGGACACGGCCCCAACAGCACCTTCGGCCGCGAACGCCAGACCAACGCCTACGTCAGCGACTACGTCCTGAGCTGACCAATCCCCCCTCCCGCATGCGGGAGGGAGTGGGGGTGGGCAGGATGCTCCGCCACCCCCGAAATTTTCACATATCCAGCGCGATGGAAACGGCCCACACGCCAAGCCCCAGCTGCGTCAGCATCGTCGTGAGCGTGCCGACGCCGCGCAGGAAGCCCAGCGGCCCGCCGTCCATGCCGATGCCGTGGCCGACGCGGCCCAACATGAACACGGCGGCCACGCCCATCAGGTAAGGATTGCCGGTCCGCGCCAGTTCCACCGCGGCGATCAGCACCAGCACGATCGGCGTGTTCTCGACAAAGTTTGCCTGCGCCCGCATCCGCGCGATCAGGTCCATGTCGCCCCCGTCGCCGATGCTGATCTTCTTGGCGCTGCGCACCATGCCGCAGCGGATCGAAAGCCAGATGTTGATGGCCGCTGCTGCGGCGGCGGCGCACAGCGTAATTGGCAGAATTGTCATGCCTCTGATTATCCCCTCTCTCATGGCCCCTCGCGGGAACCGAGGCAGAGGCTAGCGCGGGCGCGCTTGCAAAGCATCAGAAAATCCGTATAGGCGCGCCTTCGCCCAGCGATTGGCGAATCCCGTGACTTGTGGCGTCCTTCGCCGCGTATGGGTCCTGCCGCAAACAGGGCTTGTGCGATGAACCGGTTTTCCCTATCGCGCCCGCAACAAAACTACGCAATTCAGGAACAGGTGCCGAGATGGCCGTCCCCAAAAGAAAGACTTCGCCCTCACGCCGGGGCATGCGCCGCAGCCATGACGCACTGAGCGTCGAAGCGTTCCACGAATGCTCGAACTGCGGTGAACTCAAGCGCCCGCACAACCTGTGCAACGCTTGCGGTCACTACAACGGTCGCGAAGTCATCGCCGTCGGGCTCTAAGCCTTAATACGGGGGGACTGAGGACATGAGCCTGCCGCGTATCGCCGTCGATGCGATGGGCGGCGATGAGGGCGTGCGCGTGATGGTCGAAGGCGCGGCGCTTGCCCGTCGTCGTCATGACCGCTTCAAGTTCCTCCTCGTTGGTGACGAGGGCCGCATCAAGCAGGCCCTCGAAAACCACCCCAACCTTCGCGAAGCGTCAGAGATTCTCCACGCCCCCGATGTCGTATCGGGTGACGAGAAGCCGACGCAGGCCCTCCGTCGCGCCAAGACCACCTCGATGGGGCTGGCGATCAACGCGGTGAAGCAGGGCCATGCCGGCGCTGCTGTCAGCGCGGGCAACACCGGCGCGCTCATGGCCATGGCCAAGCTCGCCCTGCGCACCATGCCCGGCATCGATCGCCCCGCGCTCTCGGCCCTGCTGCCGACGCTTGGCGAGCATGACCTGATCATGCTCGATCTCGGTGCCAACACCGATTGCGATGCGCGCAACCTCGTCCAGTTCGCGATCATGGGTGCGGCCTATGCCCGCATCGTCAACGGCCTCGAATCCCCGCGCGTCCGCCTGCTGAATATCGGCACGGAGGAGACCAAGGGCACTGATTCCCTGCGCGATGCGGCCAACCAGTTGAAGGCGCTCGCAGGCGATCTCGCGCTGACCTTCGATGGGTTCACCGAGGCCGACAAGCTTTCGCGCGGCGATTGCGATGTCGTCGTCACCGATGGCTTCTCCGGCAACATCGCGCTGAAGTCGATGGAAGGTGCCGCCCGCTTCGTGGCGGACCTGCTGCGCCGCAGCTTCTCCTCGTCGCTGCGTTCGAAGTTCGGCTTCCTGATCTCGCGTCCGGCGACCGAGCTGCTCAAGCACCACCTCGATCCGAACAACCACAACGGCGCGGTCTTCCTCGGCCTCAACGGCGTGGTCGTGAAAAGCCACGGCAGCGCCTCGGCGCTCGGCGTCGCCAATGCCGTTGCCGTCACCGCTCGCCTGCTGGAGGAAAACCTGACCGAGCGTATCGAAGCCGACCTCGCACGCCTCGGCGCCGAGACGATTCGGACTTCCGGCCGCACGTCGCGCGCCAAGGCCCCGGCCGATACAGGGCCAGAGAACGGTGAGGACGCGGCATGACGGTGCGCTCGATCATTCGCGGCAGCGGCTCGGCCCTGCCCAAGCGCTGCGTCACCAACGCCGAAATGGCGCAGATGGTCGACACTACCGACGAATGGATCGTCGAGCGTACCGGCATCCGCCAGCGCTATCTCGCGGGGGAAGGGGAGACCACCTCCACC
Source organism: Novosphingobium sp. (assembly GCA_046290865.1). Taxonomy (GTDB): domain Bacteria; phylum Pseudomonadota; class Alphaproteobacteria; order Sphingomonadales; family Sphingomonadaceae; genus Novosphingobium. The sequence continues at coordinate 69,976 of JBKBUD010000003.1, forward strand.
CTCGCCACCGAGGCTGGCCGTCGCGCGCTCGAAGCTGCCGGCATCGAGGCATCCAAAGTCGATCTGATCGTGCTGGCCACCGCCACGCCCGACCAGACCTTCCCGGCCACCGCCACCATCGTCCAGCACAACCTCGGCTGCAACGGCGGCATCGCCTTTGACGTCGCCGCCGTCTGCTCAGGGTTCCTCTACGCCCTCGCCACCGCGGACTCGATGGTCCGCACCGGCATGGCCAAGTGCGCGCTGGTGATCGGCGCTGAAACCTTCAGCAATATCCTCGACTGGGAAGACCGCACCACCTGCGTGCTGTTCGGCGACGGTGCCGGCGCGATCGTGCTCGAAGCCCAGGACGTCGACGACTCCGACCCGGCTGCCCCCGGCGTCATCGCCACGCGCCTCCACGCCGATGGCGCGCACAACGAACTGCTCTATGTCGATGGCGGCGTGTCCACCACCGGCACCGTCGGCAAGGTCCGCATGAAGGGCCGCGAGGTCTTCCGCCACGCCGTCACCAATCTCGCCAATGTCCTGCGCGAAGTGCTTGAAACCACAGGCCATGACGCATCCGAGATCGATTGGGTCGTGCCGCACCAGGCCAACTTCCGCATCCTCGATGCCACCGCGCGCAAGCTCGACCTGCCGGCCGAGAAGGTCGTCGTCACGGTCGATCAGCATGCCAACACCAGCGCCGCCTCGGTGCCGCTGGCGTTCGACGTTGCCATGCGCGATGGCCGGATCAAGAAGGGCGATCTGGTGATGTTCGAGGCCATGGGCGGCGGCTTCACCTGGGGCGCCAGCCTCGCCCGCATCTGACCGGACGCGGTTCGTCCCGCAACGGTCCAGTCTTATCCTTTGTCCGCAACGCATTGCATTGCGTTCCGCAGAATCAGCGTTATTGTCGGCCCCCTTGGCGTCTTCTGACTTCTGGGGGGAATAAAGGATGCGTTCTGTAGGTACACTGACCCGGGCCGATCTGGCCGAGAGCATCAACCGCCGCGTGGGGCTGTCCCGTGCGGATTCGCTCGAAATGGTTGAATCCATCCTTCAGCACATGTGCGAGGCACTGGCTGAGGGTGAAAACGTGAAGATTTCGGGCTTCGGCACCTTCCTGCTGCGCGACAAGGCGGAGCGGATCGGCCGCAATCCCAAGACCGGCATCGAAGTGCCGATCACGCCGCGCCGCGTCCTCAGCTTCCGCGCTAGCCAGATGCTGAAGGACCGCATCGGCCAGGGCTGATCACCAGCGGATGAGCGAACCCGAACTTCCCGATGCCGGACCTATTCCGGACGACGGTAAAGACCCGGGGGCTTTCCGCACGATCGGCGAAGTCGCCAAGACGCTCGGCATCCGCCAACACGTCCTGCGCTACTGGGAAGAGCAATTTCCCACGCTCCGCCCGCTCACCCGAGCGGGCGGCCGCCGCTATTACCGCCCCGAAGACGTCGCCCTGATCACCGAGATCCACCGCCTCCTCCACAAGGAAGGCTTCACGATCAAAGGCGCAAGGCAAGCACTGCGAGGAAAGAAGGGCGCGGCTGCACCTGCAGCGCCAGCGCTCGAACCGGCACCAACAATGCCGGAAAACCAATCCGCCGCCCCACTCCTGACTTACCTCCAATCCATTCGCGACCGGTTGGCTGCTGCGCTGGAGGAGTAGGTATGCGTACCTGCTGCAGCGCTTGAATAATCATTAGTGCAGATGTACGATCTGGTGAAAATTACCGGCATGGGTTGCCATGCAACCGGCAGCTTTCAAGTTTCAATAGTATATTGTTGACCCTGACTATTGAGAGGGTGAGGGTGAAGGGCTTTTTCAAGCGCGCGTTCAAAAGAACGTCAGATCACACCAGTGTAGAAGACGAGACGCCACTCTCTGCAATAGCACCTGGGCAAGTATACTCGTTTCAAACTCGACCTTACTCGGATTTCGGCCCAGCCGATACGTGTCGATTTGCTGCTATCAAAATACTCGGTGTCAGCGGTAGCCACGTCGTTGTTGCAGTGTTGGACGGTGTCTGGCCTGAGGCGCCTGCCGCAAGAGGAATTCAAGCCACTTCCATACTCAATGAGCATCGTTTCGCCCACATTGGCAGACCAGCGGTTTTTGGTGTCAACCGTGATTGGTGGAAGCCCGAGGGCGATCTTGACAAGTTTACTTTCGTCGGGACTCTCCCAGTATCTCGGGCGGAGCAAGCGCACGTCGAAGCGGTCGAGGGATTTGCGGCAGGCTCACGGTTTTCAACACTGCACGCGGCCAATCACGCTGCGGAAGGCGAATGGCGTTGGGCAAATGATCGTGAGGCCTTCGTCATCGAGGCTGAGAAAAAGAATGCAAAGAATGAAGCCGAGCGTGCGGCCAAGGAGAAGCGGTATCGAACCCGGTTGAGCAAGCTCACGTGGGAGCAACTTGAAGCGGAGACGCCATTCGAGCGGTGGACCCCGTCGCCGCCATTTCCAACCGAAGAGTTCACTGTTGCCGCTCGCGCCACGATACGCAGCGCTTGCGACGCCATCAAAGAGCTTGGCCCGAAGCCGCGCAAGGCAGATGTCCGGGCGATCCTGAAGAAGACTGTCTTCTGGTTCAATGATGCGGATGCGAAGGCTGGGGAAGTCATCGAAACGGAAGAACGCGAGGACATTTGCGCCGTGCTGGAAGAGATCGCCCATGTGGCCCGACAGAAGGCTCTCGTCCAAGAGATCGATGAGTGGAGAACGTGGTAAGTCTGGCTCAGCACAAGATTGACAGGTTGATCTTAGTTGGTGCAAACTTGTGTCTAAACGATCACGACGGATCATCGGCGGAAAGTCCGCTTCCGGCTTAAATCGTCGAGCAGCAGACTTTAGCAGTCAACGATTGCCTGCCACGCTAACAAAACTCAATCCACCAACACCGGCCCCAACGTCGGGTCCAGATCGCGCGGCCGCTTGATCTCCACCAGCCGCGCGCAGCCCTCGGTCACGTCTGCCCAGTCATCCACATCAAGCTCCATCACCGCAAACGTCGCGGTCGGGAACTTCTCTTCCACCACTTCGCGCAGAGGGCTGGAGCCGTCATCGGGCACGAGGTCGAAGATCAGGTCTTCCAGCCCCGGATTGTGCCCGATCATCAGCACGCTTTTCGGATCGCCGGATAGCTCCTTGAGCAGGTCGATCAGCGTGGCCGAACTGGCGAGGTAGATGCGCCGGTCCCATTCGATCTTGAACGTGCACTTCCACGCCTTGCTGCATTCCTCGACCGTCTCGGCCGCGCGCACGGCGGGGCTGGCGATCATGCGGTCGAAGGTGCGCCCGGTATCGCGGATATACTCGCCCATCGCCCGCGCGCCACGCTTGCCACGCTCGTTCAGCGGACGGTCGAAATCCCGCGCGCGCGCATCGCTCCAGTCCGATTTGGCGTGGCGAAACAGGGCCAGTGTCTTCACGAAATCCCCTCGCGCGGTGTCTGTGCACTCTCGCGTCCAGAAACACCGCCACTCACGCTTTGTAAAGCCACATCGAGCGTCACGCGCCGGATCGGCGTGCCCGCCGGAAAGGCCGAAAGCAACCTTGATGGGAAGGCCGAGGACAGCACCACGAAGTGCCCCTTGTCCGTGCCTGAGCGGATCAGCCGCCCGAACGCCTGCGCCAGCCGCGCCCGGATAATGCGGTCGTCATAGGCCTGCCCGCCACCCGCCAGCCGACGCGCACGGTGCAGGATCGAAGGCTTGGGCCAGGGCACCTGCTCCATGACCACCAGCCGCAGCGAATCCCCCGGCACGTCCACCCCGTCGCGCAGGGCATCGGTGCCCAACAGCGAGGCGCGCGGATCGTCGCGGAAGATGTCTACCAGCGTGCCGGTGTCGATCGGGTCGACATGCTGCGCGAACAGCGGCAACCCGCCGCGCGCCAGCCGGTCGGCAATTCGGCCATAGACCGCGCGCAGCCGCCGGATCGCGGTGAACAGCCCCAGAGCCCCGCCGCCCGCCGCCTCGATCAGCCGCCCATAGGCAGCCGCCAGCGCCGGAATGTCGCCCTTGGGTACGTCGGTCACTATCAGCACTTCGGCCTGCGCGGCGTAGTCGAACGGGCTGTCGGCCGTGAACAGGCGCGGCGCAATATCCAGATGCGGCGCCCCGCTGCGCTCCACCGCGCTCGACCAGTCATCGCCATCGCGCAACGTCGCCGATGTCATCATCACCCCGTGCGAGGGCGCCAGCACCGCGTTGGCAAAGGGCTTCATCGGATCGAGGTAATGCCGGTGCAGCCCCACGTCCCACTCGCGCCCGTCCGAGCGCTCCACCGCGATCCAGTCGACGAAATCGGGATCGCCCGGCCCGCCCAGCCGCGCCAGCAGCGCAATCCACCCGGCAATCAGATCGCTTCGCCAGCCGATCGCACTGCGCGCGCCCTCGATCCGCGCCCGCGCCGGCCCATCGAGCCAGTCCGGCCCATCCTCGACAATGGCCTCGAGCCTGAGGCCCAGCCGCACCAGCGGCTTGCGCAAGGCTTCCAAAGCCTCCTGCGCCTGCCCCCCCGCCTCGATGAATCCGCCATCCAGCTGCGCGATCTCGGTCTCGAGCCCATAGCCTGCTTCCTGCCCGCCGCTCTCGTCGCGCGCATAGGCCAGCGCGCGCGCCGCGCTCAGCAGCGCCTCGAGCGGCCCGGATGGCGTCCCTTCCACCACCCGCGCCAGCCAGCCTTCGGAGGGCAGGGCCTCGGCTGCCTCGCGCGCCTGCGCAATCGCCCGCTCGCCTTCCTCGTCGTAACTCGCCACATCCGCCAGCCGCGCCGAAAGCCCGCGCCGCCGCCCGCGTGACTTGCCCTCCGGCCCGATTACCCAGCGCCGCAGCTCGATCGTCTCGGCACCCGTCAGCGCCGCCGAGAAGGTCGAGTCCGCCGCCTCGAACACATGGTGCCCTTCGTCGAACACGATCCGCGTCGGCCGCTGCGCCGCATCACGCCCTCGCGCCGCGTTGACCATCACCAAGGCATGATTGGCGATCACAAGTTCCGCATCGGCAGAGGCGCGGGCCGCGCGCTCGATGAAGCACTTCCGATAATGCGGGCACCCGGCATAGACGCATTCGCCACGCTGGTCGGTCAGCGCCGCGATCCCGCGCTTGCGGAACAGCGTGCCGAGCCAGCCGGGCAGGTCCCCGCCGATCATGTCGCCATCCTGCGAATAGGCCGCCCAGCGCGCCACCAGCTGCGCCAGGATCGCCGCCCGTCCGGCAAAGCCGCCCTGCAGCGCGTCCTCCAGATTGAGCAGGCACAGGTAGTTCTCGCGCCCCTTGCGCACCACCACCGGCGGCTTGCCATTGCGAGAGGCCGGAAACGCCCGCCTGCTCTCGCGCCGCAACTGCCGCTGCAGCGCCTTGGTATAAGTCGAAACCCACACCGTCCCGCCCGATTGCTCCGCCCACAGCGAGGACGGCGCGAGATAGCCGAAGGTCTTGCCCGTTCCCGTCCCCGCCTGCGCCAGCACCACGTGCGGCTGGCCTTGCCCTTGGCGCGGCGCAAACATCCGCGAAGCCTCGCGGGCATAGTCCTGCTGCGTCGGCCGCGCCTCGGCTCCGGCGCCGGTCAGTTCGGCAAGGCGCGAGACAACGGCCGTCTCGCCCAGCACCACCTGCGCCGGTTGCGGTCGCTCGGCCGTTTCTTCCCACTCCGGCAGCTTGGCGAACAGCCAGCGCTCGGCCCGATCCGGCTTCCTGATGCGCGGGGTCAGCAGCGTTGCCCAAGGCCAACGCATCCGCACCAGTGATTGCAGCGCCGTCCACGCCCCCTCGCGCTCAGCCCAGTCCGCGCTCTCGCAGGTGGCCAGCAAGGCCTCAGCCGCCTCCTGCAGCAACTGCGGCACCTTGTCGTCACCCGCAGGCTCGTCCAGCCCCAGCGCATGGGCGAGGCCCTTCGGCGTCGGCACCATGAACCGCGCCGGATGCACGAAGGCAAACAGCTCCAGCAGATCGAGCCCCGAAAGGTCGGGATAGCCCAGCCGGCTCGCCACCAGCGGCGCGTTCAGCATCAGCAGCGGCGTATCGGCCGCTGCGACGATTGCCTCGCCCTTGCCAAGCCCGCGCGTGGCAAAACCATCGCGCAGCCAGCACCCGCCATGGCTTGCATGAATCGCTGGCAGATTGAGGGCAGGGCGCTCCGTCACCCTACAGCGTTAGAACAGGAACGGAACATCGGGCAACCCCAACACAAGCGAAATCCAAACCTTTCACCGCGATTCACCAGTGCCCTTAAAACCTCGCCGCAGCCGCCGTCCTTCATCCCAGCAACTCACACCGGAGCATTCACAGTCACGCTCCGGCCCATAGTGGAGAATGGGAAATGGCAGTCATCAACACCAACATCAGCGCCATCCGCGCCACCAATGCTTCGAACTCGGCCAACAAGATGCTCGGCATGGCCATGGAGCGCCTCTCGACCGGCAAGCGCATCAACGGCGCCAAGGACGATGCTGCGGGCCTCGCCATCAGCACCACCATGACCTCGCAGATCAAGGGCATGGGCCAGGGCATCCGCAACGCCAACGACGGCATCTCGTTCGCCCAGACCGCCGACGGCGCGCTGAACGAAGTCACCGCCATGCTGCAGCGCGTCCGCGAACTCGCCGTCCAGTCGAAGTCGGCCACCTATCAGGACACCGACCGCGAATACATGGATGCCGAAGTCCAGGAACTGAACACCCAGATCAACGACGTGCTCAACAACGTGAAGTTCAACGGCAACAATGTCTTCGGCGCTGCCGACACCACCTTCGACATCCAGGTTGGCGCCGAAACGACCGACATCGTGACAATCACCAGCAAGGGCATCGCCAACGTCGCCTTCGACGTGACCAGCGTCGGCAATGCCAGCACGACGATGGACGACGTCGACACCTCGCTTGCCGAAGTCAGCGCCGCCCGCGCCTCGTTCGGTGCCGCGCAGAACCGGCTGGAATCGGTGATCAACAACCTCAACGACAACGTTACCAACCTGTCCGACGCCCGCTCGCGGATCATGGACACTGACTATTCGGCGGAAACCACCGCCATGGCCAAGGCCCAGATCCTGTCGCAGGCTTCGACTGCCATGATCGCACAGGCCAACCAGGCCCAGCAGAACGTGCTTTCGCTTCTGAAGTAAGCCTCCCTCAGAAGCCTCCACGGAAGGGCGGGATCGCGGATGCGCGGTTCCGCCCTTTCGGCGTTCGGCGGATTACCCCCTTTTCACTTGCACCAACCGTCCCCACGCGCAAAAGGGCGGGCACTATGACAGACGCAATCAGCACCGCCGCCCAGACCTCCAAGGCTTGGCCCTTCGAGGAAGCCCGCAAGCTCATCAAGCGGTATCCCGGCGGCAAACGCGATGCGTCCGGCGAACTAGTGCCGGTGCTGTTCGAAACCGGCTACGGTCCCTCGGGCCTGCCGCACATCGGCACCTTCCAGGAAGTCCTGCGCACCACCTTCGTGCGCCGCGCCTATGAAGTGCTGACCGGCGGCCATCCCACGCGCCTCGTTGCCTTCTCCGACGACATGGACGGCCTGCGCAAGGTGCCCGACAACGTGCCCAACAAGGCGCTGCTCGATGCCCACCTCGGCCACCCGCTCAGCCGCATTCCCGATCCGTTCGAGAAGTTCGAAAGCTTCGCCCACCACAACAACGCGATGCTGCGCGATTTTCTCGATCGCTTCGGCTTCGATTACGAGTTCGTCTCGGCCTCGGACCGTTACAACTCGGGCGCCTTCGACGAGGCGCTCAAGGGCGTGCTGCGCAACTGGCAGGCGATCATGGACATCATGCTCCCCACCCTGCGCGAGGAGCGCCGCAAGACCTACTCGCCGGTCCTGCCGGTCTCGCCGACCACAGGCGAAGTGCTGCAGGTCCCGGTCGAAGTTGTCGATGCCGAAGCCGGTATCGTGTGCTTCACCGACAGCAACGGCGAAACGGTCGAACACACGATCCTCGGCGGCTGGTCGAAGCTGCAGTGGAAGGTCGATTGGGCAATGCGCTGGGTCGCATTGGGCGTCGATTACGAGATGTGCGGCAAGGACCTTACCGACAGCGTCACGCAGTCCGGCAAGATCGCCCGCGTTCTTGGCGGGCAGCGCCCCGAAGGCCTGATCTACGAGCTCTTCCTCGACGAGAAGGGCGAGAAGATCTCCAAGTCCAAGGGCAACGGCCTGACCATCGAGCAGTGGCTCGAATACGGCAGCGAGGAGTCCTTGGGCTTCTACCTCTTCCGCGAACCGAAGAGCGCCAAGTCGCTCCACGTCGGGATCATCCCCCGCGCGGTCGACGAATACTGGCAGTTCCGCGAGAAGATCCCGGCCCAACCCATCGAGCAGCAACTCGGCAACCCGGTGTGGCACCTGCTGCGCACCAATGGTCCGGCTGAAGGGGAGGGGGACAAGCTCCCTGTCACCTATGGCCTTCTGCTCAACCTCGTCGGCGTGCTCGGCGCGCAGGCGACGCGCGATCAGGTCTGGTCCTATCTCGGCAACTATGTCGAGAACGCCGACCCTGCCGCGCACCCCGCGCTTGACGGCCTCGTCACCCGCGCGCTTGCCTACAACCGCGATTTCATCGCGCCGACGCTACAGCGCCGCAAGCCCGAGGAAAACGAGGCCAAGGCCCTCGCCGCTCTCGACGAGGAACTCGCCGGCACGTCCGACGATGCTACGCCTGAAGAACTGCAGAACATCGTCTACGAGATCGGCAAGGATCCGCACTACGGATTCGAGCAGCTCCGCGACTGGTTCAAGGCGCTCTACGAAACCCTGCTCGGCTCCAGCGCCGGCCCCCGCATGGGCAGCTTCATCGCGCTCTACGGTGTCGCCAACACCCGCAAACTGATCGCCGAAGCTCTGGACGACTGAGCAAAACCCCCGTCCTGAGCCACGTCCTTCGACAGGCTCAGGACGAACGGAATGAAGATTCGGTGGCATTATCAGACTTGCCCCCCTCCCGCAGGCGGGAGGGGTTGGGGGTGGGCTCGCAACAGTTGCTCATGCACAGGGCGTTATCAGTAAAACCCCGCTTACCCTGAGCCTGTCGAAGGGGGGTGTTACCGCGCCGCCCGCGTCCGCGCGATCCATCCGCGCACCTTGTCCTCCAGCACCTTCATCGGCAGGGCGCCACTGCCCAGCACCTGGTCGTGGAACTGGCGGATGTCGAACTTGCGCCCCAGCTTTCCTTCGGCCTCCTTGCGCAGGCGCTGGATCGTCAGCGCACCGATCTTGTAGGAAACCGCCTGTCCCGGAACCGCGACATAGCGGTCCACTTCCGCTTCGGCGTCGCTGCGCCCCATGCCCGAGTTGCCCAGCATGTAATCAACCGCCTGATCGCGGGTCCAGCCCTGCGTGTGCAGCCCGGTGTCGACCACCAGCCGCATCGCCCGGAGCATCTCGTCGTCCAGTGTCCCCCAGTGCTGCATCGGGTCCTTGTAGAACCCCATCTCGTAGCCCAGTGTCTCGGCATAGAGAGCCCAGCCTTCGATATAGGCGGTGTTGCCGCCAAAGCGCTGGAAGTCGGGAAGGCTGGCGTTTTCCTGCGCCAGACTGATCTGGAAATGATGCCCCGGTGCGCCCTCGTGCATGTAGAGCGTGGTCATGCCGGTCAGGAACCGGCTCTTGAGGTCATAGGTGTTGAAGAAGAACGTTCCGGGCACCGATCCGTCGGGCGATCCTTGCGCATAGCTGCCACCTGCCTCGAACTTCGCGCGATAGGCAGGGTAGGCCTGGATCTGCAGCGGGGTACGAGGCAAATGCAGGAAGTAGCGCGGCGCCAGCGCATCCACCTTCCGCGCGGCCAGCCTGAAGCCCTCGGCCAGTTCCGCCTCTGACTTGGGATGATAGCGCGGATTGGCCCGCAGGTCGTCGAAGAAGGCGCGCAAGGGGCCGGCAAAGCCCAGGTCGTTCTTGACCCGCTCCATCTCGGTCTGGATTCGCGCCACTTCGCTCAGGCCAAGGTTATGGACAGCCGCCGGATCGAGATCGAGCGTGGTGTTCGCGCGAACCAGCTCGCGATACAGTTCCGCGCCGCCGGGCATGGCCGAAAGCCCCAGCTGCTCGCGCGCGGCGGGGCGGTATTCGGCGGCGAGAAACCGGCGCAGCGTGCGATAGGCCGGATAGACGTCGTGTCGCACCACGTTGCTCAGTTCCCGCCGCAAGCGCACGCGCTCACCCACCGGCACGTCGGGGGGGAAGCTGCGCGCCGGGGACATGAATGGCGAACGCTCCATCGGTTGCGCCAGCAATGCATCGATCTGCGCGACCATGTTGTCCACCGTCAGCCGGGGCTCGGTCACGCCCGCGGCCATGCCCTCGCGGAAGCGGGCGATGGCGTTGTCGAACACGCGCCCGAGCACGCGGTGGCGCGCAATCAGCAATTCGTAGTCACCGGTCGTTTCCAGCGCGACGCCGCTTCCCGGTGACGAGAGCTCGGGGTAGGCGACATGGAAGCCGCCGAAGTGGTTGAACGGACGCAGTTCGATCAGGGTTTGCGATTCCGGGGAAAGCAGCGCCTGCTCGGTGCGCTTGGCGTCTTCCATCACCGCGCGCGAGATGCGGTGCCCTTCATCCAGCTGCGCCGGATCGATCCGTGCCAGCCGCTCGAGGATTTCGGCATTGGCGTCGCGTCGCTCCGCCGCCAGTTCCGGCGTGAACAGCATCAGGAATTGCTCGGTCGAGACCTTCTGGCCCTGCTGGAGCGCGCCGAGCGGATCGAGCGCGAAGCTGATCCGCATCTCGTCGGCGAAAACCCGGTCGAGCAGCGCGTTCTGCGAGAGTTGCGACGAAGACGACGGTTCTGCGTCGATCCGCGCCACCGTGCGCTCGTCGGCCAGCGCACGGCCGGACGCCGCGCCCATCGGCGCGACCAGTGCAAGGACGAGCGCAATCCCGGTGAACCGCATCCTGCCAGACCCGGCGCGCACTCTCACTGCCATGGGCGGGCCCGGTACCATTTGGTCAGGACATACTTCACGCCTTTCACCACCGGCAAGCCGGCATGCATCGCATGGGGATTGGGAGTGCCATCGCGCTTCATGTTGTTCCAGATCAGCAGTGCGCCCGGCTGGGGCGGAATCGAGAGGTCGACGCGGGGAAAGTCGGTCGTCCCCCCTTCATCCACGGCATTGAGATAGGCCATCGCCGTCCAACTACGCTGTCCCCCGCGCTTCTGTTCCGCGTCCCAGAACGGCTGCGAGGGCAGGAAGTGGTCATAATGCCCGCGAAACTCCTGTCCCGGCTCATAGCGCTGTCCCTGGATCGTCTCGCCCAACGCGGGATCGATCCCCATGAGATCGTCGATCCGCCGCTGCAGCATGAGCACGAAGGGATCGAACGGATCGACGTCACCTGTGTAACTGGTTCGCCCGCTTGCGTCGCTGCCCTTGTAGGTCGGCGAGGGTCGGGCCACGGCATCGACGATGGCGATCAGCCGGTCGCACTCGGCTTTCGAGAAAAAGTCCGCGACGCCAAATATTTCCAGTTCATCGCGGGGTATCCGGTAAACGCCGGCATCCTGCTGAAGCCGTTTCCGAACAGTTTCGCCAACCGCTCGAAGTGCGCTTGTCTCGGCAGTAGATTGTGTCTTCTTAGCAAACAAGGCCATGCTTGGACGTCTCGTATTCTGGCGCTGATGTTCCGGCAAGCCCGATCAATTGGTCCGAATTGGACGCATGATACGAATTTCATCAAGCATTCTTCAACCGATTGCGTTAACCAAGGGCGAAGTCGAATTCGTTAGAGCCCGACCCGAAAGTTGTTGAGCAATACCAGCATGATGTGATTCACGCCTCTTTGCGAAGAGAAGGAGTGAATGGTGGCATGGACTGATATTGCCCGGCGTGAGCATAGCCGGGA